>NZ_JBDFVF010000009.1:0-164508 GCF_040913205.1 Bacteroides sp. MSSM.1001136sp1_RTP21357st2_D2_RTP21359_211015
CTTGTACTACTTGTATTGTTTATCAATATTTCAAAGAACTTGTTGCTTTCGTTTTAAAAGCGGGTGCAAAGGTAAGGACTTTATTTTTAACTACCAAACTTTTTCGGAAGTTTTTTTAGTTTTTCTTTTTACGCTGGTTTCTCTGGCTCTCTATGCGAAAGGGGAAGAAGGTATGAAAGAATAACTCTTGCCAATTTTCTTTGCGAATCGGACTGCAAAGATAAGAACTTTAGTTATTATAATCCAAACTTTTTCGGAAGTTTTTTGTTCTTTTCTTTAAGTGAGATTCCACTTTTTCACTAAGTCAATTTGTCAAGGCTTTCTTCTCTTGGAAAGCGGGTGCAAAAGTACGCCCTTTTGGTATACACTCCAAATATATCAAACTATTTTTTCTAATTATTTTTGAATACATTTGCTAAAGTGCTGATGCATAACGATGTTGTAGAACATATTTTTTATGTATAGGGAAATTGTGTGCGGAAACGACGAGAGGGATACACATTATTATATCACACGCGGGCGCGTAGGTGTGCCGAGGAGCAGTTTGTATTAGGGAGCAATTAAAGAATCAGTTCATTAAAATAAGAGGAAAGAAAGATAGATATAAGGATAGTGGTTTTATAGTGGATTCCATTCCTTAGTTTGATTCATTAATATGATACTTGTATGAGAATGATGCGTAGAAACTTCACTTTGCTGAAAAGGATTTTTCTTTTTCATTTCTCATGTTCTCATAATATACATAATAATCATCTGTGAATCAAATAGATAATACTATGAGAAATAAAACACAAAAGGGTATTTCTCATAGTATTGCCATGATTTAGTCCGTAAAATCGAGCATTTCTCATAGGGTTTAAACTATTTCTCATCTTATTCTCATACTCCGTCTATACATTTTACTCATTTCTCATACAGTATAATTGTAGTTTTTCCGGACTTTTGCCGGATTTACGATTACTCCTTTCCTTCTTCGGTTTTATTAAGCAACTTCTTGCTATTTACTACTTTCCTGTATGTTATTCACCTTATACCTTTATGTTTTTCCCTAATCATTGTTATTTCTTCCTACCACTATTCGTATCGTTACACTCTAGTGAACAGATCGTTGCACTGGAGTGAACGGTTCTATCTACTCTAGTGAACAGACCTTTCCACTCTAGTGGAACGATTCAGATACCGGTAGGAAAACATGAGAATATCTACTCCATACACTTTCATAAACGCTTTATAATATATTATTAATCAATACATAACTGAATATGTAGCATTGAATCTATTACAATTAATTAGCCTCTTTGCCCTACGAAAGATTATGAGAAATGCCTTGAAAAGCTATGAGAAATACTTTGTTTTGTGGACAAAATGCTGGTAACACTATGAGAAATACCCTTTCTTCTTTTATTTCTCATAGTGTTATATAACTGATTTGAAGATTGTTATCACATATATTATGAGAACATGAGAAATGAAAATGAAAAATCATTTGCAGGAGCTTTGATATAAATACAGGAAACTATCCACGCCTATGTTTTTCGAGAAAATGATAAATCGGTTCAGTTCATATCATAGATTTATTTCGTACCTTTGCCATTCTATTTATATAAAAAGAAAAAATGAGTAAAGAATGCACACTCGCAGATTTCACAGATATTTTTGATTACTCCACAGGATGGTTCAGCGACAGTAGCATTTGTAGTCTATTCTATCAGATATTCAAACGATTCCCTTCCATGAAAATGGTAAAATATAAAGTAAACCAGGATTTTCTGAAAGAAATCAAGGAACTTTATCAGCAAGATGACGCGTTCGATATATTCGAGCATGTGTACTGCAATCATTTTGAAAATGAAAAAGAAGAAGAGGAGGAAGAAGAAGATAATACATCTACAAAAGAGTTATACGACTGTATCGTTATCTGCAAAAAGAATTTGATGATCGGCTATTTTGATAATTGCGTAAAGATTGTCTATTCCAATATCGACAAGGAGGAAATCAATCAGATCAATCAGATTTGCGAAAACCACAAGAAGGAAAATGAGAAACTTAACAATCTATTTATAGTAACATACTCTCATAACTACTTCAGCCTGAAACAATCGCAAGTTAATGAACCTGCTATTCAGATTGATCGTCACTATAACGATGATTTTGTTCCCGTAGCTGCCGAGATCGAAAACTTTCTGCTGGAGGACAACAAAAGCGGATTAATCATTTTGCATGGAAAACAGGGTACAGGAAAAACGACTTATATCCGCCACCTTATCAATCTTGGAAAAAAGAGAATGATCTATATGAGTGGAGACCTGGTAGATAAACTTTCGGATCCGAGCTTTATCACTTTCATCCGCCAACAAAAGAATTCTATCTTCATCGTAGAGGATTGCGAAGAACTATTGTCAAGCCGCAACGGAGGCAACCGTATGAATGCCGGCTTAGTCAACATACTGAATATTAGCGACGGGCTATTGAGCGATGAATTGTGTATCAAATTTATCTGCACCTTTAATGCTCCATTAAAAGATATCGACGAAGCATTGCTTAGAAAAGGACGTCTGGCTGCCCGATACGAGTTTAAAGACCTGACTACTGATAAGGTTAATCAACTAATCAAGGAAGAAAGCCTGGATATTCCCGAACAGACACACCCCATGACACTGGCTGAAATCTATAATTACGAAGGAATGGATTTCTCCCAGGGAAGAAAACGGGTAGGATTCTAAAGATATTCTCCGGAATAGAATTGCCAGAGAAAAAACAGGCAATTATTATTGTGGAATACAAGTATATAAATTTTATCTACATCCGGACACGATTCGACATTTTTATACGTTTATTATACGTTAAAAGAGTTGCCCTATTATTGAGCAACTCTTTTAAATATAAAACTTCTTAAGTTCAAACTTAACTTGTGATACCTTATACGGACATATTCTTACTTATAAGTTAACGGAACTTCAAAGATATTCACTCACAAAACCTGCTATTATCCAAAGCTGAAGGGAAAAGCGCTTTCATCAGATAAAGCAATTAATCCATTTTTCCGTTGGATACAAATTTTGTTCTCTCGTGCCAACCAACCGGCGGCCAATGCTGTACTTTCTACGCTTAGGTTTAATCTTCTCGCCAATTCAGGTATTGAAATTTCACCAATTTCTTTCAGGGCATACCAGACCTTTCCGGCATTGTTCCCTACAATTGTTTTATCCATGGCTATTTTTATTAATAATTCGGTTACAATATAATCATTTTAATAATAGTTTATAACAAAACCGGCTTTTTTATTTTAGTTTTTGACATTATTTAAAACAAGAAAATCAATTTCGCAATTAACGGTTAAAAATTTGGTCATGGTTCACACCATAACACCACTGTAAGGTACATTATATATCAAAATAAATTCTCAAAACAGGTATAGGGCAACCATAGAAAGAAAATAGAAAGTTGACATTTCCGCAATATCGGACAAGTCATTTCGCTTTTTTACCAATACCTTTGCGAAGTGAAATACCAAAATTAGTTATGCAACAGAAAAAAACAACGAAAGAGGAATATCAAAAGTGCGTAAATGTTGTAGTGGAATACATCATCCAACATTTAGGAGAAGATATTGATTTAAAATCTCTGGCCAGAATTTCAAACTTTTCTCCTTTTTACTTTCACCGGATCATGAAAGCTTTTCTCGGTGAACCGATTGGTACGTTTATTGTCCGGACGCGGACAGAAGCTGCCGCACGCCTACTCCGCTACTCGGATATTCCGATTGCTGACATCGCCTACCGGATTGGTTACGCATCCCCTTCTTCATTATCGAAAGTGTTCAAGCAATTTTATGGCATTTCACCTTTAGAATATAGAAACAATAAAAACTTTGTAATTATGAAACCAGCGATTATCAGGCCAGACCTGGAACTAAAAAAAGAGATCAGAAATGTCTCCGAACGGAATGTGATTTATATCCGCCTTACAGGCGACTACAAACTGAATGATTACGGTGGCACTTGGGGCCGTTTATTCCAATTCATCAAAGAACAAAAACTGCCGATGGGAGATTTCAGCCCGCTTTGCATCTACCACGATGATCCGAAAGTGACGCCAGCCGAGAAACTGCGTACAGACGTATGCATGGTAATGCCTGTAAAGGTTGCCCCCAAAAGTGATGTGGGATTCAAGGTTATCCCAGCCGGACGTTATGCTATTTTCCTTTATAAAGGCCCGTATGACAATCTGCAAGCTGTGTACGATACGATTTACGGAAAGTATCTGCCCGAAATGGAATGTACGATACGTGATGAAGCCAGTGCTGAACGCTATCTGAACAATCCATGTGACACTCCCCCCGAAGAGTTGTTGACGGAGATCTATATTCCGGTAGAATAATCCGGATAAGGGGACGAAGGAACAGCAGTCACTTCCAGACAGGCTGTTCCCTCTTCCCTACCTGTTATTTTTCAGCATAGACGCCAATCCTGTTTCCTTCACTATCCGTGAATACGGCAAACCATCCTTTATCGTCTGCCTCAATCTTTGTTTTGGGAATGACAACTTTCCCTCCTTTCAGAAGCACTTTTTCCAATGTTTGTTCAATATCCTCACAGTTGAAATGGATAAGTACGCCATGCGTTGAAGGAAGAAAGTCGAAATTTGAAGTATAAGAAATAGCACCGACGGTTTCACCTTCTTCCGTGAAACAAGCCATTTTCTCTGTTTCACATTCAAAAGTCGGAAGTTGCACCCCCAACACAGTTTCATAAAAATCGACAGCCCGACGGAAATCGGTAGCAGGAATCTCAAAAAATGCAATTAATTTTTTCATCTCGTTTCTTTTTTATGGTTACTACTAAGCCTTTGCAAAGACATTGCAAAAGTAGGGTAACACGAGGAAGCCCGATAGAAAAAAAGAGACATCTTTAGAGTTCAGAGAAATAATCGGAATAAGGGGCGCATACAGAAAGATACTCCGCAGGGGTATAACCGGAAAAGAGTTTGAATTCCTTTATCATGTGAGACTGATCGGAAAAGCCACATTCATAAGCCACTTGTACAAAAGGAATCGTAGCATCCTGTTGCAGCATGGATAACGCCCGTTGCATACGGATAATACGAATAAATTCCTTGGGAGTAGTGCCGACATAATCGGCGAAGATACGCCCAAACTGCTTACTGCTCAAACAGGCTGTTTCCGACAAATGAGAAATATTGATTTGCGGCCGGAGGTTTATTTCATGAAAGACAGCAGACATCCGCTTGAGATTATACTCGGGAAGAGTGTATAAACGACGAAGAAAAAACTGCTCTATCAACCGAATACAAACTGCATTATCAGAAGTATCCGTGACCTGTTTCACTAAATCCGACAGTTCTACATCTTCCATCGCATCGGTATCTACAGTCTGCCCATGGAACAAATGACTGGGTATATGAAACAATGCTTTTACCGCATAAGGTTGAAAAACAACAGTAATCATCTCTATCCTGCCTGTAGACATCACATCCGAGAAACCGACCGATTGTCCGGAAATAAAGGATTGGGGTTGCAGCTCCGACTCGCCCAACAAAAGAAGTTGTTTCCCTTTATGGAATACCAGTTGCATGCAGCCAATAGGCAGAGTCCGTTCGGAGACAGGAGCTATTGAGTCGTCTTGCAATATCCAGTAATGCCGTATATAGGGAGCCAGTGCAAAACAGGGTTTTATCAGTTGAAATGATTGCATATAACAAAGATATTATTTCTTAATCCAAATGCAAAAGTAAAACTCCTGTTTAAAAGGGGATAGTAAAAAAAGGACTTCTTTGCTTAATTAAAAAAGCATCCCCTGCTTGAAGAAACATGATTGCAACTCATTCAAACAGAGGAAGAATTCTTTAGATAACGGAAAGTCCATATTCGTAGGCTTCCGACATCGCATTGTAATCTGCATCGGAATATGCGCCTTTATCTCTTGCTTTCTGCATATCTTTCATAAACGATTCCACAGAAGACAGGAAGCTATAATAATTCTTTTGCTCTTCATCATAGCCTGTGACAGTAGGAAGTTTCTTTGCAGCTTCGAGTTCTTTCTTCAATTCTGCCATCTTCACATCAATGCGAGCACCCTCCAGTACATGTTTGCGGGAATAAAGATTCATTATGCTTTGCACAGTGCCGGACATCTTACGCATAGCCATGATTTGATCTTTCAACGGTTCGTCGGCAAGAAGTTCTTTTTCAGCCTGTTCCGTGAGAGGGCTTAGAATATCAAAAATCACTTGTTTATATTCGGACATTTCTACACTTAGCCGATAGTTTTCATCCAAGAGCTTGCCAGCCTTGGCTGTCTCTTTGGCCTGCTTGTAAGAGAGAAACTTATTAAAATTATCATAGAATTGCGCCCGTGCACTGAAAAGTCCTCTATAACTCTGCTTCAGATTCTGACGGACTTGTATATTAAAGTAATCTCCCGGATCCATCAATTCCGCAGTGTCTCTGGCAGATACTTCAGGCGGTGCTATCGGAGATACTTCAGGAACTTTTCCTGTCTGTTCCATATATCCCAAGACCGCATTTACGTCTTTTGCATTAGCTACATGCCTCAACACGATGAGCGATGTATGATAATAGTTTATCACTTTACTGGCATTATCCAATTCCTCCGGAGTGACGGAGGACGCAGCCTGTTTCTTGTTTCCTCCCGAACAGGAAACCAATAAGAAAGCACCTATCAGTGCTCCAAACAATAAGATATTCTTCTTCATAATAATGGTTAGTTTATTGAGTCTTTCGTACTATAACAATAAAAATCGTTTTTTGTTATAGACAAACAATGCATATTCGAAAAGTGTTCTCTATATGATATTAACTTAAAAATAAAACAAATATGGAACAATCATTTCAAAAAGGAGTTGTGCTCCATTTGGCTTCTCTCATTGAATATACTGAAGGAGGCGTTATCAGCAAACAGTTAATCAAAAGTCCGGCAGGAAATATCACTTTATTTTCTTTTGATAAAGGAGAAGGGTTAAGCGAACATCGTGCCCCGTTTGATGCGCTCGTGCAGGTATTGGAAGGGGTAGTGAATATTACTGTAAACGGAACTCTGTTCACCGTAAAAGCAGGAGAAAGTATCGTATTTCCGGCGAATGCGCCGCATGCCCTTACAGCAGTGGAGAGATTTAAGATGCTGTTGACTATGATTAAGGAATAAACAATCATAGTGTATAAAAACAAAAAATGGCTACTCATCACGAGCAACCAATCTTTTGTTAACCTTAAATCTAATACTTATGAAAAAAACACTGTACAAAGGTACCATATTTCAGGTAAATAGCAAATTCTAGAGCCTAAACAGCCCATATTATAACAGGGTTTAATACTCTGGGAAGCGCATTAACATTTCAGACTTCACACGTTAACATTTAACATATTCATTCACACTAGTTACTTCTTGGGTAAGTAAGAATACAAAAAAGAGGGAATCATTGAAACAACATCGTCTTTTTTTTTGTAACTTTGAACTATGATAATCAGTGCCAGCCGCCGGACAGATATTCCGGCATTCTATTCCCAGTGGTTTTTCAACCGGATTAAAGAAGGATATGTATTAGTGCCCAATCCATATCATCCGAAAATGATTAGCAAGATCTCTCTATCTCCTGCTGTAGTAGATTGCTTTGTTTTCTGGACCAAGAACCCGGCACCTATGCTCAACCAACTGGAGAAATTGCAGGATTACAACTATTACTTCCAATTTACACTTAACCCCTACGGAGAAAAGCCGGAAAATCATTTGCCCTCCATCGATAAACGAATGGATACCTTTAAAAAGCTGGCTGATAAAATCGGCAGGGAAAGGGTGATCTGGAGATATGATCCGATACTGACGAACGAGGAATACAATGTTTCTTTCCACCAGGAAGCATTTGCCCGGATTGCCGACGAACTCAAAGACCACACTGCCAAATGTATGCTGGGATTCATAGATCATTACCAGCATATCCGGAACTCAGTACGGTTATTCAACATCCATCCGCTGACTCAAGAGGAAATAGAAGAAATGGCTGTCTCCTTTAAAAAAACAATCGACGTTTATCCCGACATACAGCTGGATACTTGTACTGTAAAAGTGGATTTAAGACATTTAGGTATTCCGAGCGGCCTGTGTATTGATAAGGATCTGATAGAAAAGATCATCGGTTATCCTATCCTCGCCCAAAAGGATAAAAACCAGCGTAACATCTGCAACTGCATTGAAAGCATTGATATCGGAACTTATGAAAGTTGCCTGAACGGATGTATTTATTGTTATGCCATCAAAGGCAATTATAACACGGCAGTATATAATAGGAGGAAACATGATAAAAACTCACCGCTACTCATCGGCCATTTATCCGAAGATGATATCGTAAAGGAACGGGAGATGAAAAGCCTGCGGGATAACCAATATTCGTTGTTTTAATCTCTTCGGTCTGCAGTTGACTTACAGGCATAAAAAAAGGCTATCTATCCCAGACAGCCAATCTTTTGTTAACCTTAAATCTAATACTATGAAAAACACAGTACAAAGATACGTACTTTTCGGTTATCTCCAAATTTTGAGGCCAAAGCAGCGTATCTTATAACATGGTTTAATAGAATCAGAGCCGTATTAACAAATGAGTGGGCAGGCATTAACATTTAACAGTTTTCTTAAATAATCAGAGCGTAAAACTGGAAAAGATGCAAAAGTTTTCGAATCGAACACCTTATCTTATTAAAGAGAGTTTATGAGGGCTAACAAATTCCTCTGCCAGCTGTTTCTAATAGAAGGTAATCATCAAATTCCCATTATATGAACAGATTCGAAAATAAAGTAGTTGTCATCACCGGTGCCGCCGGTGGTATCGGCGAAGCAACCACACGCCGCATTGTCTCCGAAGGAGGCAAAGTAGTCATCGCTGACCATTCCGAGAAAAGAGCGGAGCAGCTTGCCAACGAACTCACGCACGCAGGGGCTGACGTGCGTCATGTCTATTTCTCCGCCACCGAACTCCAGAGTTGCAAAGAGTTGATTGATTTTTCCATGAATGAATATCAAAGAATAGACGTACTGATTAATAATGTAGGAGGAACTGATCCCAAACGTGACCTTAGCATCGAAAAGCTGGACATCAACTACTTTGACGAAGCATTCCATCTGAATCTCTGCTGCACGATGTATCTTTCCCAACAGGTCATTCCTATCATGACTGCCAATGGTGGTGGGAACATTGTCAACGTAGCTTCCATAAGCGGACTTACGGCTGATGCCAACGGTACTTTATACGGCGCCAGCAAAGCGGGTGTCATCAACCTGACGAAATATATCGCTACTCAAATGGGAAAGAAAAACATCCGTTGCAACGCCGTAGCTCCGGGACTGGTACTTACTCCCGCTGCATTGGACAACCTGAATGAGGATGTACGTAATATCTTCCTCGGTCAATGTGCCACTCCTTATCTGGGAGAACCGGAGGATGTTGCAGCTACCATCGCTTTTCTGGCTTCGAACGATGCCAGATACATCACTGGACAAACGATTGTGGTGGATGGCGGACTGACCGTTCATAATCCGACAGTGGCGTTATCATAAAACGACCGGATAACGTATTATCGGTAAAGATGATAGGTTATTAACCGGCAACCATTACAAAAAATAATCTCTTTTTCCTTGATGTTACCGATAGGAAACATATCTTTGTGACCAGTCAGTAACAAAAGTATCAAAGTATGGAAAAAGAGATTACTAAAAACAGACAGGCTACGGAAATGACCCTGATTACAGCCGTCAACGACATCATTGAAGAAAGCGGTTTCGAGGGGTTGGGGATCAATGCGGTAGCAGCCAAGGCCAAAGTTTCAAAAATGCTTATCTACCGTTATTTCAATTCGCTGGATGGACTGATAGCAGCCTACATTCAGCAGAACGACTATTGGACTAATTTCGATGAAGAGTTACCGGATCAGGCTCATTTAGCCGCATTTATCAAGCAGATATTCAAAAGACAAATCATGCGGTTACGGGAGAATTATACATTGAAACGCCTGTATCGCTGGGAACTGACAACGGACAATAAGTTTGTGAAAGAGTTGCGCAACAAACGGGAAGAGAAAGGAATCTGGCTGGTAGAGGCAGTCAGCAAACTATCAAAACATCCGAAAAAAGAGATTGCTGCTATGGCTTCCATCATCACCGCAGCCATCAGTTATCTGGCATTGCTCGAAGAAAACTGCCCGGTCTACAACGGCCTCAAGATTCAGCAGGAAAGCGGCTGGGAGGAATTGGAAGAAGGCATCAATCTATTAGTAGACCTCTGGTTACAAAAACAACTCTAATCAAATGAATAAAATGACAATAATGGGAATATGGTTTCTTTCTCTATTGATAAATAGTGGATGCAACCGGGATTTAGTAGAATACGACAGTAACGATCTTAAAATATCTATTGAAAAAGGGGAAGAGTGGTTGCATAATTTTCCTTTGTTTCTAGGCATCAACATCAAAAATCCGCCCCAGATTGCAATCTGGACTGAAGACATGGAAGGGAATTATCTGTCCACCGTGTATGTGACACACAAAATAGCCACTCAATCCTGGCAAGCCTCCGGCGGTAACCGCCGAAAGGAAGCGCTGCCGCATTGGTGTTATCAACGGGGAATCCAATATGAAGACGGGTTATATCTCCCTAGCAAAAAGGAACCGTTGACGGACGGTATCAGCGGAGCTACTCCGAAAGGTAGTTTTAATGTGAAGATGTCGCCAACCGGGAAGTTGAAGAAGTTTATAGTCAAAATTGAAATCAATCATTCTACAGATTTCAATGATGCATATCCGAAATCGGCCAAAGAAGGAGACGCCAATTACTCCGGTGGAAAAGAAGGGAGCGGACAGCCTGCCCTTGTCTACGCAGCAGAAGTGGATTTGACTTCCGGCAAGAAAGAATTTACAGCCAAACTGATCGGACACAGTAGCCCGGATGGAAGTAATGGAGATCTTACCAAAGATACTTCTTCACTCACAACTGCATTGCATATCGTTAAAAGTATAACCGTGTATGTGCAATAGCAGTAGCTAACCATAATATTATCAAACTCTATCCTTGCATCATTATGAGGAAATTTATATTCATCTTTGCGCTGCTATCTTTCATCACTGTATGTGCCGACGGACAAACAGACAGCAGACGTCTCTCTTACACTACATATATCGGGACAGGTTTTTCTATGAATCAGCCTTCTTACACGCCTTTCAACTGGCAAATCGTCAGTCACTACCACATCAGTCAACGGTTTGCCATCGGTGCGGGTAGCGGACTTTCTGTTTATGAAAAACTACTCATTCCGCTTTATGCCAGTGCGCAATTTTATATAACGAAGCCCAGGAGACTGACTCCTTATCTGGAATGTCATATCGGTGGGTCTTTTGCCACAGACAGAGAAGCAAACGGAGGCTTTTACCTCTCTCCTTCCATCGGTGCACAATTTAAGGTCAACCGGAAATTTAAACTGAATTTGATGGCAGGTTATGAACTCCAGAAACTGGAACGGACAAAGAAACAGGAAGATCCGTATTTCCATACGACGTTTAAGGAAGAATTGTCGCACCATTCCATTACGCTGAAAATCGGCTTGACTTATTGAGGTAACTATAATAAGAGATAAGGAATTTGCCATTGCAAACAGAATATATATTCAGATCCTGACTTTATTCCCCCGAATAAAAAAGGCATAATTATTAATGATTAAGTCGTTATATTATTCAACAAATACTAACTTTACGACGTTATAAAATATAAAGAGCGAACGAAATGATTGTTAAGACATTACTAGATACCGATCTTTATAAGTTTACCACATCGTATGCTTATATCAAACTGTTTCCCTATGCAATGGGCACGTTTAGTTTCAACGACCGGAATGAAACTCAATATACCGAAGATTTCCTGAAGGCACTCAAGGCAGAGATCAAGAATCTTAGTCAGTTGAGGTTTACGGAAGAGGAGCTGGAATATATGACGAAAAACTGCAGATTCCTTCCGAGAGTCTACTGGGAGTGGTTGTCTTCTTTTCGTTTCGATCCGAATAAGATTGATATTCATCTGGATGAAGCTTGTCATCTCCACATCGAAGTGACTGACTTGCTTTATAAAGTGACTTTATACGAAGTGCCTTTGCTCGCTATTGTCTCCGAAATCAAAAACCGTTTCTTTGGCAATGTAGCAGACATGAACGAGATTCTTTGCAAGCTGTCGGAGAAAATAGAATTGTCGAATCAACATCAGCTTCGCTTTTCAGAGTTCGGCACACGGAGAAGATTCTCCATTGATGTGCAGGAAACGGTTATCAAGAAGCTGAACGAAACAGCGCAATATTGCACCGGAACTTCCAACTGTAACTTTGCAATGAAATATGGAATGAAAATGATGGGAACTCATCCACATGAATGGTTTATGTTTCATGGAGCACAGTTCGGATATAAACATGCCAACTATATGGCACTCGAAAACTGGGTGAATGTTTATGACGGTGATTTAGGTATCGCACTTTCCGATACATATACTTCCGGCATCTTCCTTAGCAACCTTAGCCGTAAACAAGCCAAACTTTTCGATGGAGTGCGGTGTGATTCCGGCAATGAATTTGAGTTTATCGATAAGCTGGTTGCCCGCTACAAAGAGTTGGGAATCGACGCGACAACCAAAACCATCGTATTCAGCAATGCCCTAGACTTTACAAAAGCATTGGATATTCAAGAATACTGCAAAAACAAAATCCGCTGCTCTTTCGGGATCGGTACCAATCTCACCAACGATACCGGGTTCGAACCTTCGAACATCGTGATGAAACTGACACAATGTAAGATGAATGTCAATCAGGAATGGAGGGAATGTATCAAACTGTCTGATGATGAAGGAAAACATACCGGCAGCCTTGAAGAGGTACAGGCTTGCCTGTATGAGTTACGACTCAACAGAAAGCAATAAAAATAAAGAAAAGCAGGAAGTACCTCACCGGAGAATACTTTCTGCTTTTCTTTATGCATATTAGAAGTATGCCAGACAAAGACATACCAGCATAGAATCAGCTACGCATATCATTGTAACAAACTATGCAATAATCGTCAGGATTTGAATCCTTTCACTGCTCTTTCCAATCTTTCCAAAGGTAATTCGCCGGATTGTCTCCAGAGCTGTTGTCCTTTTCTAAAAAGAATAAAGGTAGGAGTCGACTCAACTGTATAGAAATCTGTAAGGGCTGGTTCCTGATCGATGTCTACCAATACCACTTCCAATGTTCCTTCCATCAGTTTCTTAAATTCTTCAACAACCGGTTTCATACGTTGGCAATGAGGACACCACGTTGCATAAAACTCTGCCATTACCCAATCACCGTTAGCCAGTTTCTCCTGATTTCTTTCTTCACGAGCTATTTTCTTTTCTTTCATACGAATATCTCCTTTTAATTAATTACTATCAACCTAACAATATCAGGAGAAATATAGTTTAGAAAAGTAGCAAGGTTATACACTAATTAAAGAATCCTTATTTAAAGATAAGCATTGCACAAAAATGAAACTTTCGTGCAAAAAAGGAACATCTTATTTAATATTTATTTATCTTTGCCCCCCGAAATGGTTCAGAATCCGTATCCAACGGACGACGATTAATAGGGAATCGGGTGTAAGTCCCGGACAGTCCCGCTGCTGTGAAGCTCTGTTCAATGTCTTATAATTGAACTAATTTAACGCCACTGATGTTAATCGGGAAGGCAAATAAGACAAGAGTCAGTCAGAAGACCTGCCATTTTGTGTAAGACGCTCCCCTCCTCGTGGGTTAGGAGAAAGAGCATCACTTGTTAAGCCCCAAATCAAAAAAATACTGTTTTTCGTCGGGTGGAGTATGTCCATTAGATGGGAAGACATTAATAAGTATGTACTTAATTGAAAAAAGTATGATAAAAAAAATCTTAGTAGCCAATCGCGGTGAAATTGCCGTAAGGGTGATGCGCTCCTGCCGGGAGATGGAGATAACGAGTATCGCTATCTTCTCCGAAGCAGATCGGACCGCGAAGCATGTGCTTTATGCAGACGAAGCTTATTGCGTAGGGCCGGCAGCATCCAAAGAGAGTTATCTGAATATAGAAAAAATCATCGAAGTGGCGAAAGCAGCTCATGCGGACGCCATCCATCCGGGTTACGGCTTCTTGTCCGAGAATGCTACCTTCGCCCGTCGATGTCAGGAAGAAGGAATCATCTTTATCGGACCTAATCCGGAAACAATGGAAGCCATGGGGGATAAAATTGCTGCCCGTATCAAAATGATCGAGGCGGGAGTACCCGTTGTTCCCGGCACACAAGACAATTTGAAAAGTGTGGAAGAAGCCATAGAACTTTGCAATAAGATCGGATACCCGGTGATGCTGAAAGCTTCTATGGGCGGTGGTGGAAAGGGTATGCGCCTCATCCACAGTGCCGAAGAAGTGGAAGAAGCTTATACTACTGCCAAGAGCGAATCGTTGTCTTCCTTTGGCGACGACACGGTTTATCTGGAGAAGTTCGTTGAAGAGCCTCATCATATCGAGTTCCAGATTCTTGGTGACAAGCATGGAAATGTCATTCATCTATGCGAACGCGAATGTTCCGTGCAACGCCGTAACCAGAAAATCGTAGAAGAGACTCCTTCGGTTTTCGTCACTCCCGAACTACGGAAAGATATGGGTGAAAAGGCGGTAGCTGCGGCTAAAGCGGTGAACTACATCGGTGCGGGTACTATCGAATTTCTTGTTGACAAACACCGCAACTATTATTTCCTTGAGATGAACACCCGTTTACAGGTGGAGCATCCGATTACGGAAGAAGTGATTGGGGTAGATTTGGTAAAAGAGCAGATTAAAGTTGCCGACGGACAAGTGCTTCAACTGAAACAAGAGGATATCCGGCAACGCGGGCACGCTATCGAATGTCGTATCTGTGCCGAAGACACTGAAATGAATTTCATGCCAAGTCCGGGTATCATCAAACAGATTACAGAGCCGAACAGTATCGGTGTGCGTATTGACAGTTATGTGTACGAGGGATATGAAATTCCAATCTACTACGACCCGATGATCGGTAAACTGATTGTATGGGCTACCAACCGCGAATACGCTATCGAGCGGATGCGCCGCGTACTCCACGAATATAAGTTGACCGGTGTGAAAAACAACATCAGCTATCTGCGTGCCATCATGGACACTCCCGATTTCGTGGAAGGTCACTATGATACAGGATTCATCACCAAGAACGGCGAATATCTGCAACAACGCATCATGCGCACCAGCGAACATTCCGAAAATATTGCTTTGATTGCCGCCTATATGGACTACTTGATGAACCTCGAAGAGAACAACAGCGGTATGGCTACCGACAACCGTCCTATCAGCAAATGGAAAGAGTTCGGACTGCACAAGGGAGTGTTGAGAATCTAATTTTAACAAAGAGAATTCAATTATGGAAATTCATATAGGAAACCGTGTGGCCGAAGTAGAGTTGGTCAGCAAAGAAGATAACAAGGTGGTGCTTACCATTGATGGAAAACCGTTTGAAGCAGATGTAGTGATGGCGGAAAACGGCACTTGCAACATCTTGATGGACGGACGCAGTTCGAATGCACAGCTGATTCGCCGTGATAACGGGAAAAGCTATAAAGTGAATACGCATTATAGCAGTTTCAATGTAGAAATTGTGGACAGCCAGGCGAAATATTTGCGGATGCGCAAGAAAGGGGAAGAGGAACAGAATGATTGTATTATTTCTCCGATGCCGGGCAAGGTGGTGAAAATACCTGTTGTAGTCGGTCAGGAAATGAAAGCGGGAGATACTGCCATCGTTATCGAAGCAATGAAGATGCAGAGCAACTACAAAGTGACTTCGGATTGCCGCATTAAAGAAATTCTGGTTCAAGAAGGTGATAGCATAACCGGCGAACAGACATTAATAACATTAGAACCGATTGCATAATAATAAGAACGGATTGCATTATGGAAGAAATAAATAAAGCATACGCCACGTTCGAGGAACGTGACCGCATCGCTTCTCTTGGTGGAGGCGTTGATAAAATAGAGAAGCAACATGAAAGCGGTAAAATGACTGCCCGCGAACGTATCGAGATGTTACTCGATAAGGGTACTTTCGTTGAACTGGATAAGTTGATGGTTCACCGTTGTACGAACTACGGTATGGATAAGAACAAAATTCCGGGAGATGGTATCGTATCCGGTTACGGAAAGGTGGACGGTCGCCAGGTGTTTGTTTACGCTTATGACTTTACGGTATATGGCGGCTCACTGTCAGCTTCCAATGCTAAAAAGATTGTGAAAGTACAACAACTTGCATTGAAGAACGGTGCCCCGATTATCGCTTTGAATGATTCGGGCGGTGCACGTATCCAGGAAGGGATCGAGAGCCTTTCCGGTTATGCTGATATTTTCTATCAGAATACAATGGCCAGCGGTGTGATTCCACAGATTTCGGCAATCCTGGGTCCTTGCGCCGGAGGTGCCTGCTACTCTCCTGCCCTGACCGATTTCATCTTTATGGTGAAAGAAAAAAGTCACATGTTTGTGACTGGTCCGGATGTAGTAAAAACTGTGATTCATGAGGAAGTAAGTAAAGAAGAGCTGGGTGGCGCAATGACACATAGTAGCAAGAGCGGTGTGACTCACTTTATGTGCAATACCGAAGAAGAATTGCTGATGAGCATCCGTGAACTGCTTTCTTTCTTACCACAGAATAATATGGATGAAGCTAAGAAAAAACCTTGCACTGACGAAACAAACCGCGAAGATACTTCTCTGGATACAATCGTTCCGGTAGACCCGAACGTACCGTATGACATGAAAGACATTATCGAACGTGTTATAGACAACGGCTATTTCTTCGAAGTGATGCCGAACTTTGCTAAGAATATTATCATTGGCTTTGCCCGTATGGCAGGTCGTTCGGTAGGTATCGTAGCGAATCAGCCAGCTTATCTTGCCGGTGTTCTCGATATTGATGCCAGCGACAAAGCAAGCCGTTTTATCCGTTTCTGCGATTGCTTCAATATTCCATTGATTACATTCGAAGATGTTCCGGGATTCCTTCCGGGATATACACAGGAAAACAATGGTATCATCCGTCACGGTGCAAAAATAGTTTATGCATTTGCAGAAGCCACTGTTCCCAAACTGACAGTGATTACCCGCAAAGCTTACGGTGGTGCTTATATCGTAATGAACTCCAAGCAGACCGGAGCTGACGTGAACTTCGCTTACCCAAGTGCAGAAATTGCTGTGATGGGTGCGGACGGCGCCATCAATATCCTGTTCCGCAAAGCTGACGAAGCAACAAAGGCCAAGGAACTGGAAGCCTACAAAGAAAAGTTTGCCACTCCGTATCAGGCTGCCGAGCTGGGATATATTGACGAAATCATTTATCCGAGACAGACTCGCAAACGTCTGATTCAGGCACTGGAAATGACGGAAAACAAGATGCAGACAAACCCGCCCAAGAAGCATGGTAATATGCCTTTATAACAACTAGATAAGGTGCGCAAAAGCACCACTCATACAACGAGCTTGCAAAGATTCTATGATATACTTTAGGAGATTTGTAAGCTCGTTTCTTATTTGTAAGCCTGCCGTTTCTTTATATGTGACAAAAAAAACGGCACCTCGATTCACATCGCAGCACCGTCACAACACAAACACAAAATAAAACACGACAAAACTACTATGCAATCTTCCTGTCATGCCGGGGAGGCATACCTTGCTTGACTTATCTATATTCGCATACACACAAGAAGCTTTATCAGGCGATTTGCACAATAAATAACATACATTTCCGGATTTTGTTCACAGGATTGATAAGATTTTATTCAACTAATATGATAAGAAAATGAAATAGCACGCCCTTTAAGGAATTCAAGAGAAACGAAAAAACGGTACCCCGATTCACATCGCAGCACCGTCACAACACAAACACAAAATAAAACACGACAAAACTACTATGCAATCTTCCTGTTATGCCGGGGAGGCATATTCACTAGCCTATATATATTCGCATACCTACAAGTAGCCATCAGGCGATTTGCATATATAAAACATTCAGATTTTTATTTTGTTCACGAAAGGAGAAGTAAAAATGTTATTTCTTCTCCTTGTAGTCTTTCAGGAAGCCTTCCATCAGCCATTTGGCGAGTGCCTGACGATTGGAATTCATCACCAACCGACGCTGATCGAACGTATTCTGGATATTACCCAACTCCACAAAGACGGAAGCGGGAGTGGTATGGGAAAGTACGTATAAGTTACGCCCGCTTACTGTGCCGGAAAAGCCCCGGTTGGGTTGATGTTTATCGTACTTTGACTCAAACGTATTTTTCATATTATTCGCCAATCGTTTGCTTTCTCCCTTTTTATTCGAATAATAGAAAAAGACATCCGTTTGTTTTCCCTTACTACGGCTATCAATATGAATAAAAATCGCCCTGCAATAAGAGTAGTTCTTACGGTCTTTCCGGTAAAGAGCGTTTATTTTATCACAGCGTTGCTGTAAGCGTTGCACCTGATTCAAAGGAATTGGATCACCCATACAAGTCTCCCGTTTACTGTTTGACAGGTATGAATCATCACGGATACCATCTTTAGCATCTTGAATGATGATACGGACTTCGGCCCCTTCCTGCATTAGGTTACGTGCCAGACGGAGGGCAATATCATAAGCGTATTCATCTTCGTGCAATTCGTATTTACCAACTTTCCCGATAGCACCCGGATCAGGACCTCCATGTCCGCTGACCACATAGAAGCAAGCACCGGCAAGACGGTTGGAAGTGACTTTCACATCAGCCAGTTGTTTTCCAAACAGAGGCTGATTGAGGGTAGTTCCTATTTTTGTTGATTTAGCTTTCGGAGATTGTTGCTTTGTCCCGGTATTTCCGGAAGGTGATTTCTTAATGGGAGGAATAACATACGTCACGCCCACTTTAAGCACATTGTTCTTTCCCAGTTTCTGTTTATTCAGCTCAATAAAGTCGTCGTAATACTTCTTCGGAGAGCGGTTGTGCCTCAACAGAAAAGAAGAGATACCTTCACCCGCCTTCGGGGTTGCCTTCTGCTGTGCCCAAAGAGTTGTGCCCGAAAAAAGAAAAGCTAAGAATAAAAGAATATAGAGTTTATTTTTCATAACTACATTAACTATCTCCTTCGCAAGAGTATCATTTCACTCATAAACAGGGCAAAAATACAATTATTTTCCCTACTTTTGCAGCATTAAAACATTTTTTGAAATAAAACATTAAAACCCGATAACATTATGGCAAAACAATTCAAACCGGAAACCCTGTGTGTACAGGCAGGATGGACGCCTAAAAAAGGCGAACCACGCGTATTGCCCATCTATCAAAGTACAACTTTCAAATACGATACCAGCGAGCAGATGGCCCGCCTGTTCGACCTGGAAGACAGTGGTTACTTTTATACCCGCCTGCAAAATCCAACGAATGACGCTGTTGCCGCCAAAATCGCTGCCCTTGAAGGTGGTGTAGCCGCTATGCTGACTTCCAGCGGCCAGGCTGCCAACTTCTATGCCATTTTTAATATCTGTCAGGCAGGAGATCACTTTGTTTGCTCTTCCGCTATTTACGGAGGTACGTTCAACCTGTTTGGCGTGACTATGAAGAAGCTAGGCATCGATGTGACTTTCGTTAATCCGGATGCCAGCGAAGAAGAAATTTCTGCAGCTTTCAAACCGAATACAAAAGCTTTATTCGGTGAAACGATTTCCAACCCTTCTCTTGAAGTACTGGATATTGAGAAATTTGCACGCATCGCACACAGTCACGGGGTTCCCTTGATTGTTGACAACACTTTCCCGACCCCGATCAACTGCCGCCCATTTGAATGGGGAGCTGACATCGTGGTTCATTCTACTACCAAATACATGGACGGACACGCTACAAGCGTAGGTGGCTGTATCGTAGACAGCGGTAATTTTGACTGGGATGCTCATGCTGAAAAATTCCCGGGACTTTGTACTCCGGACGAGTCATACCACGGACTGACTTATACCAAAGCATTCGGCAAAGGTGCTTATATCACCAAAGCAACTGCCCAACTGATGCGTGACCTCGGCAGCATCCAGAGTCCGCAAAACTCTTTCTTATTGAATCTGGGACTTGAGACACTGCACCTGCGTATGCCTCAACACTGCCGTAACGCACAGAAAGTGGCCGAATATCTTTCTAAAAATGAGAAAGTAGCTTGGGTAAACTATTGTGGTCTGCCGGACAACAAATATTACAGCCTGGCACAGAAATATATGCCGAACGGTTCTTGCGGAGTCATCTCCTTCGGTCTGAAAGGCGGACGTGATGTGTCTATCAAGTTTATGGACTCACTGGAATTCATCGCTATCGTTACTCACGTAGCTGATGCACGCAGTTGCGTGCTCCATCCGGCGAGCCATACTCACCGCCAGTTGACGGATGAGCAACTGATGGAAGCCGGTGTACGTCCGGACCTGATCCGCCTATCGGTAGGTATCGAAAATGCGGATGATATCATTGCTGATATCGAACAGGCTTTGAACGCATAAGAATACCGTAAAGGTATAAAATAATAAGAGAAGGCACGGGAATGAAATATTTCCCGTGCCTTCTTATTTTCCACAAAAAGAAAGTTAATTTCGCAAAGAATCATTTCAAATATGAACCGATAAATCTTCTCGGATGTTTATCTTTGCAGGGAACCAAATTCTGTACAGATATGAAAAAGAATCTATTATTAGCATTCGTATTATGCTTTTCTTACGGATTTTCTTATTCCCATTCATTTAACAACCCAACTAACCTGACTACAAAGATGCAAAACTTTGAAATGGATTCATTTACCACCCAAAATGGGAAAAGCCTGAAGATCACTTTCTTCAGACATGCGAGCTTATTGCTGGAATATGCAGGACAAAAAATATTCGTTGATCCAGTATCCGATTACGCCGACTATACACAACAGCCGAAGGCGGATTTCATCCTGATTACGCATGAACATGGAGACCATTTCGATACCAAAGCAATAGCAGCTATCGAAACAAGCGGGACTAGAATTATTGCTAATCCTAATTGCCGGAAAATGCTGAACAGAGGACAGGAAATGAAGAACAGTGATGTGCTTCAACTGGCAGATGATATGAAACTGGAAGCCGTACCGGCCTATAATACGACTCCCGGCAGAGATAAGTTCCATCCCAAAGGACGTGACAACGGCTATATTCTTACTCTGGGAGGGACCCGCATCTATATCGCCGGAGATACAGAAGATATTCCAGAACTAAACCAAATGAAAGATATTGATATCGCTTTCCTGCCAGTCAACCAACCCTACACCATGACACCGGAACAAGCGATACGTGCAACTCAAATTATCAAGCCGCACATTTTGTATCCTTATCATTACGGAAATACGGATATCAATAAAGTAAAAGAAGGATTGAAAAATGAGAAAACAACCGAAGTACGTATACGGGCTTTACAATAAAGCCCGTACAAATGATTACAAATCCTCCGCAGATAAACTGAAGATCATTGTATCCACCCAATATACAACCGTTCTATCTGCAGGTAAAACATCTTCGAGATAAGGTGAATCAGATACATCTTCCAACCATGCCGTAGTAATCGGACCTCTTTCTCTTGTAAGACTTTGAGTTCCTAAATACGGGCTAAAATTAAAGAAGGTGTGTTGTTTCTCTACATCATTTTCACCTTTATATGTAAAGACACTTCCCATCCATTAAGATACAGGACTGTAGAAGAAATCGTGTTCGTACAGGTTCCCGTTTCGTCGATTAATTCGGAACCGCTAAATAAAATAATCTCTGCATCATCTTGACAGGCTGATATACAAAAAGTCATGAGAGAGAGGAGAAAGAAGCCTAATAAAGTTTTTGTTTTCATATTTTCAGTGGTATGGTTAAATCGCGATTTATGTCATTGTTTTACAAAGATATAAAGTATTTGTATAGTATCATCATACAAATATGATGAATTATGTTTTCTTTATATACACCCGATGTGTTCCTCTACCATCAATCCCGATACCGGAACCGGGCGTATACGCCCATTGGCGCAATTCATTGGTAGCCGCCGTGCGCAGCAGACCTGTCAGTTTCCGGTATTCGTAGACCGTCAGAAAAGGATGTTCCTCCAGATATCTAACAGCCAATGCTAGTCGTTGCTCCGGTGTATACTTCTGTGAAGAGCGTTGCGACTTCCACGGAGCTCTTTCCAGCAGACATCTTCCGTTGATACGCCTCACCATCTTCCTGTCTACACGAAAGTTCACGCTCCCCACCACAATGCTTCGTGCGTTACGATGGGTTTCACCCTCTCCGGTCTTTTCGCGTTCTTTATCTTTGCATAACGCCAACGAAGGAGAGAATGTTCCGATACCATCCAGCTTCACAGACTTGCCTTCTGCCATCTGATGTGCCATTTCAATACCGATCTGTGTAATTACGCCTTCCACATCTCCGACATTAAAACCACTGCTGGATGCTATCTGACGTATTAAATCCTCGGTAGATACCTGATCTATCATTGCAAACCGAGGATAAAGTACCTGTTCGCCCGTTCCATGAATATCGGGCATTTCTTCCATTACGTACATTGCCATAATACTAAAGTTTATTTGAAATATTGATTATTAATAGAAAACTTACTCGCTATAGGTAGAAAACTTGTTCTCCCCTACAGGAAAAGTTGTTTTTCCTATAGGACAAACTAAAACCGCAAGTTCTGGTTTTATAACTGAAACTTCTGATTACATAATCAAAAGTTCCGGTTTTATAATCAGAACTTGCGGTTATAGTTTTCTTACCAACAAAGATACGTTTTCCTGCCGGGATAAGCAAGTTTAATCCCTATGAAAAAGAAGTTTGATTACAATTCAGTTACTTATCACCGCTTCTTTACTTTATATCCTTTCAGGGTAAAACCAACTTCAAACAGGTTCAAAAGGGCTATCCGGATGTTATCTTCTATATAGGTCTCCATATTATCATATTTTGCAAAGTTGACGGGAAGGAGTCTGTTATTCCTCCTAAAGCTTTCATCCGGTATTTTACCCGTAAAACGTCCTTTCTTCTTCACTCCCCAACGAATGGTTTTACTACAAGGAAGAGGTATACCTATCGTCAGCACTTTTTCTTTAGTTACCGTATCGGTGATTCCATGTTTCCAGATACTGATATGGTTGGCTCCCAAATAAGTGCCGATATAAAGGACAACGGTCAGCGTCCAATCGTCCAAAGCCTCATCGGTTTGAATACCATTCACCAAATCAGAGAAATAGCCTTCAACCTTTTCTCTGTCAAAACAGTTTAGTTCAGGCCATTCACATTTCTCAAACAGTTGATGCACATTGACAGGAACCAGTAAGGTGGTTATTTCTAACTGATATTTCATTCATTTCGTTTTTATATCATTGCATCTAAAATCGTCTCAAGTATCTTATCGACTATAAATATACAATTTTACCAGATCAAATGCTAAAGAGTAGAACTTTTTTTAAACCTATTTCTGAAAAAGAAAGGACTGTTTGATACACCCCTCCTATATAAACAGGGTTTATCAGACAGTCCTTTCCGTGCGGAGTATGATTCGTCCGTTATTCAGTGGACGATCCTTGCTTTTCGTCCTTACGGCATTTCAGTTTCCATCTGGAACTTACGGCTTACTTTCATCAAATTGATAGTGTAAGTGACTACGTTCTGTGCTTCCTGAACCATCGTGAGATACACCATACTTACCCGGATGCTTCCTGATTGGCTTTGGATACGTTGCAGTTCCTTACGTTTCAATAGTGAAAGCTGTCCGTTGAGGTCGTTGGCACGACGGATTTCTTCTTCGAAGTCGTTGTACTCGTTGTTTTCCATTTTCTTACGACACTGCTGAATCAGATAGGTGATATCTTCGGAAACATCGCTGAATTCACCTTTCTGGATGGCGTCCAATGGGTTGAAGTTGTTGTCGATATGTTCGAGGCAAGGTTCGCAGAGGCGGGAAATACTGTAGACCAATTCGCTGGCGAAGTCGTTGCCTTGATAGTAATAAAGTCCTTTTTCGAGTACGGTGTTATTGTCGAGACGACACATGGCGACGGTGCCCGAACGTTTCATCTGTTTGATGAGCTGTTTCTCAAATTTAGTGGACCCCATGGCACGACGCAATCCTCGCAGATTTTCATGAAGGAATGAAGTGACAGTCAGTTCGAAATTTGTTTCTGCATATTCCAATACTTTGGAAAGTTCTTCGCGGGTGTGCTTACGCATCAGTTGCAGGGCTTCTGTGCTGTCTGTGGTTTGCATCAGTTGCTTCAGCGTTTCGTTACCTTGTTCTTTCGCTTTGCGTTTCTTGTACATCACCTGGCTACGGATCAAGATGAATACAGCTATACCGATGAGGGCGATGATAGAGATGTTACCTCCATAATGGAGTACGAGAGCTACGAAGAAACAGATGGTGAAGGCGGCTCCGGCGGTGATGAACCAGCCTCCGATGACGCTTAATACGCCGGTGATACGGTAAACGGCTGAATCACGTCCCCAGGCGCGGTCGGCCAAAGAAGTACCCATAGCTACCATGAAGGTTACGTAGGTGGTGGAAAGGGGAAGTTTCAGGGAGGTTCCCAAGGCGATGAGCAGACCGGCCAATACCAGGTTGACAGAAGCGCGGACAAGGTCGAAAGCAGCTCCGTCGGCAATGATTGCTTCGTCTTTGCGGAAGCGGGAGTCAAGCCATTTTTTGCTGCCCTCCGGCATTATTCGGGAGATTCCATTGGCAAGTGTCATGCTGATGCGGACTACTGTGCGGGCGATCGGAGTACTTCCGAATGCTTCTTCTCCTTCATCTTGGCGGGAAAGGTCGACAGATGTTTTAATTACAGCATGTGCTTTTTTAGAGGTGCAGAGGGCGTAGACCATGACGGCTCCGGCTCCGATAAGAAAATACCACGGGGTTTTGGCGGGTCCCAGCAGGGAGGTCATCAGGAAGCCGTTCGGGTTTCCTTCTCCGTTGGCGGTGTAATCTAAAAAAGAGGAGAAACCTGCGAGGGGAACGCCAATAAAGTTGACAAGGTCGTTACCGGCAAAAGCGAGAGCCAGAGCGAAGGTTCCCATCAGTACGACGACTTTGAAAACATTGATTTTCATCCAGTGAAGGATTTGCATCAGTACGGTGAAGAATACAAAGAAAACGGTGATTAGCATCAGTGTGTTGTCTTGTATCCAGTGTTTGTTTTCAGAGGTCATGAAGGAGCTGTCTTTCAGTCCTTTGATAAGCATGAAATAGATGATGGCAGTAGCGGCTATCCCCCCAAAGAGGGCGATGCTGTATTTCATCTTTTTCGTATAGTTGAAAGTGAATATCACACGGGCAAGCCATTGTACAAGCATTCCGAAGAAGAAGGCGATAGCGACGGAGACGAAGATCGCCATGATGACGGAGAGGGCTTTGTCGGTGTTTATGAGGTCGCCCAGACCGAGGGTATCGCTATTATGTACTTTGATAAGTGAGAGGGCAAAGGTACCTCCGAGTAGTTCAAAGACTAGTGAAACGGTGGTAGAGGTAGGCATCCCCATGGAGTTGAATACGTCCAGCAGTACTACGTCGGTCAACATGACGGCCAGCAGAATGCACATGATTTCGGCAAAGTAGAAGTGCTCGGGCTGGTAGATGCCGTGCCGGGCAATGTCCATCATACCGTTGGACAGGGAAGCGCCAATGAATATACCAATACCGGCTATGAAAAGAATGGTTTTAAACGAAGCGGCCTTGGCGCCTACCGCAGAGTTCAAAAAGTTAACTGCATCATTACTGACTCCGACTATCAGATCGAAAACAGCTAGTACAAAGAGGAAGATGATAATGCATAAATAAATAGTCTCCATAATAAATATATGTGTATGTTGTTTCCGGCTGCAAAGGACGGGATTTGACGTTGCAGGGAGGTGTCATACATGTTACATTTATGTTACAATCGTCTTTCTTTTGTCTTGAAACAAAAGAAAGAAGCAAAGAAAAATTCAAGGCTGACTTTTTTCTCCTACTCGCTCCCTGCACTGCGCTAAAGGGCAGAAACTCGCTACGCTCAAACAGTCTGCCCTTTTTGACGCTCCGTTACGGGGGCTCGCTTGACGGAGAAAAAAGTAGGCCGGAGGGGCGTGCGGGGTGGGCGTTGTGGGGGAGGTTGCATGAGATGTCGGTGTGGTTGTTGCGAGGGAAGCCATGTAGTAAGGGCGTATAACGGGGGATGTGCAGCGGGAACGTTGCGGGAAGGCCGTGTGGGGCGTTGTAAGTTGCAGGACACGGGTATGGGATTCTTATGTTAGTTAATTAGTTGGTTGTTTTTTAGTTATTTGTTTTGTTTAACCAGTCATAGAAGGTGTATTGGGCTCGTACAGCGGGGGTGCCGGGCGCTCTTTTTTTGAATATATTTCGCAGGTTGTCGTCTACCCAGCAGGCTTTTTGGTTGTCGGCGAGCTGGATATTAAGCATTTCGATAAGGCTGTCACGCAGGTCGGGGGCGAGAATGGGGGTGATGGCTTCGATGCGGCGGTAGAGGTTACGACGCATCCAGTCGGGGGAGCCCATGAAGACTTTGGGTTTGC
Organism: Bacteroides sp. MSSM.1001136sp1_RTP21357st2_D2_RTP21359_211015; assembly: GCF_040913205.1. Taxonomy (NCBI): domain Bacteria; kingdom Pseudomonadati; phylum Bacteroidota; class Bacteroidia; order Bacteroidales; family Bacteroidaceae; genus Bacteroides; species Bacteroides sp. MSSM.1001136sp1_RTP21357st2_D2_RTP21359_211015. The sequence goes on from NZ_JBDFVF010000009.1 coordinate 26,679, forward strand.
CGTCGTTGCCGAAGTACCAGATACGGGCGTGTTCGAGGAAACTGTCTACAATACGGGTGACACGAATGTTACGACTGTATGACTGTCCGGGGATAAGACAACAGATTCCACGGACGATGAGGTCTATTTGTACGCCGTGTTCGGAGGCTTCGTAGAGACGGTCGATCATGGCGGGGTCTTGAAGGGCGTTCATTTTTAAGATGATACGGCCTTGTTTGCCTTCGTCGGCGAGGGCGATTTCCCGATCAATCAGGCGGTTCAATTCGGGGATGAGGTTGAAACGGGCGACAAGAAGGGTGGTGAACTTCGGGTCTTCTTTGCCTTGCAGGGTGCGGAAGAGGTTATAGAGGTCGGCCACTATCTTCGGACGGCAGGTGAAAAGGCCACAGTCGGCGTAGAGGGTGGCGGTCTTTTCATTAAAGTTACCGGTGCTGATATAGGCGTAGCTGGGTATTTTTTCACCGTTCAGTCCGCGGCGGCGGATAAGGGCTACTTTGGCGTGTACTTTCAGACCGGGTATGCTGTATATTATTTTAATGCCGGCGGCTTGCATCATTTCGGCCGTGGCAAGGTTGTTTTCTTCGTCGAAACGGGCTTTCAGTTCCACGAATACGGTGACTTTCTTGCCGTTTTGGGCGGCGGCTATCAGGGTGTTGATGACGGCGGAGTTTTCAGCTACGCGGTATTGGGTTACCATGATTTCACGGGTTTCCGGGTTGTGCACGGCTTCATACAGGAAGTGGATGAAGTGCTCGAAAGAGTGATAAGGGTAATATAATAACAGGTCCTTCTTGGCAACGTAGTTGAAGATAGATTCTTTTTCGTCGAGGATGGTCAGCTTCATTGGCTTCGGCTTTTCGAGGCTGTGAAGAGATTTGTTCGGGTTGGGAAGATGACGCAGGTCTTCAAGATTCAGGTGCTTGTCGCCGGGGACAAGTTCATCGCGCTGAATATGGAAGGCGTCTACCAGAAAGTCCAGAAAGTCATGAGGCATACCACGGTCGTAGACGAAACGGCAGACGTCACCGATCTTACGTTTCTTCACTTTCTTCTTGAGTTGAGCGACAAGGTCGGCACTGCTGGCGGTGTCGTCAATTAATATGTCAGCGTCACGGGAGATTTTGATGCAGTAGCTGGAATCGACATCGTAGCCGGGGAAAATAAGGTTGAGGTTTGCCTTGATTATATCTTCGGTAAACATCAGGTAATGGTTTTTCTCGCGGGATGGAAGTTCGATGAAGCGGGGCACTTTGGCGTAGGGTTGCTTCATCACGAAGTAAAGAGGTTGCCGGGATTCTGTTAGACTGGTAGTTCCTTCATTTCCTTCTTTCTTCGGATAGACTCGTATGGCCAGGTAAAGGCGGTTATCCCGCAGGAAGGAGACTATTTTATCTTTGGATACAGGCACAGGCTGCAGGTAGGGAAAAATTTCTTCCCGGAAAAAGTCTTTAATAAACTGCTGGTGGAACGGTTCTACATGTCTGTCCTGATAAAAGATGATGTGATTCTTGCGCAGGGCAGGTAGTAGTTTCTCTTCATAAATGCGTACACGGTCATCCAGCTGGCGGGTGACTTCTTTATTTATTTCTTCTACCAGTTCGCGGGCGGATTGTACGGTTTCTTCATCACTTTCCGTAGCGCCGGAGGCAACAGCTTTATGGTCGGCTACACGGATTTTGTAAAACTCTTCGAGGTTGGAAGAGTAGATAGAGATGAAGTTGATACGTTCGTAGAGCGGTAGACGCTCGTCCAGAGCCTCCAACAATACGCGGTAATTGAATGAGAGCCAACTAATATCTCGCTTGAAATAATTATATTTGCTTTCCATGTGCTTTAAGATTTTTCCAAATATAGTATCTTTGTGGGATTAAACAAAGAAATTTATGACAAGAATTGGATTATTATCTGATACTCACGCTTACTGGGACGAGAAATATCTGGAATATTTTGAACCGTGTGACGAAATCTGGCATGCCGGAGACATCGGTTCGCTGGAAGTAGCGGAAAAGTTAGCCGCCTTCCGTCCATTCCGGGCGGTATATGGAAATATTGACGGACAGGAAATCAGAAAGCTGTATCCGCAAATAAACCGTTTCACGGTGGATGGTGCAGAAGTGCTGATTAAACATATCGGCGGTTATCCGGGGAAATACGATCCTTCCATCATCGGCAGTCTGATGACACGTCCGCCCAAACTTTTTATCAGCGGACATTCTCATATATTAAAGGTGAAATATGATAAAACGCTGGATATGTTGCATATTAATCCGGGAGCTGCCGGCATGTCCGGTTTCCACAAAGTACGGACTTTGGTACGTTTTGTTATCAACCAGGGGGCCTTTCAGGACTTGGAAGTCATCGAATTGGCGGACAAATAAAATAAATGTTCCTGCCAGATTGAAAAATTATTTTAAAATTTTGCCACGTCGGAATTCTTTCCGACCTTTGCACGCAGTTAATGAATAACTCAGACGAACATGAAAGGAATTATTCTAGCCGGTGGTAGTGCCACCCGACTTTATCCGCTCTCTAAAGCGATTTCCAAACAAATCATGCCTGTGTATGACAAGCCGATGATTTATTATCCGTTGTCAACACTTATGTTGGCAGGAATACGCGAAGTGTTGATTATTTCGACTCCACGCGATTTGCCGATGTTCCGCGACTTGTTGGGAACGGGTGAGGAACTGGGTATGTCTTTCTCCTATAAAATTCAGGAACAACCTAACGGACTGGCACAAGCTTTCGTATTGGGAGCCGATTTCCTGAACGGCGAACCGGGCTGTCTGATTCTTGGGGATAATATGTTTTACGGACAGGGCTTCTCCGCCATGCTCCGCCGGGCTGCCAATATAGAAAAGGGCGCCTGCATCTTCGGTTACTACGTGAAAGACCCGCGCGCTTATGGTGTAGTGGAATTTGACGAACAGGGAAAAGTGATTTCACTGGAAGAAAAGCCGGAAGTGCCGAAAAGCAATTATGCCGTTCCGGGACTTTATTTCTACGATGCCAGTGTGACGGAAAAAGCAGCGGCTCTTCGTCCTTCAGCACGTGGAGAGTATGAGATAACAGACTTGAACCGTCTGTATCTGGAAGAAGGTACATTGAAAGTGGAACTCTTCGGACGCGGATTTGCATGGCTCGATACGGGTAACTGCGACAGTCTGCTGGAAGCTTCCAACTTCGTGGCCACTATTCAGAACCGCCAAGGTTTTTACGTCAGCTGTATTGAAGAAATCGCCTGGCGTCAGGGATGGATTCCGACGGAGCAGTTGCTTCTACTGGGTCAACAGCTCGAAAAAACCGAGTATGGTAAGTACCTTATCGAATTGGCTAAACAATCCTAAAATCAACATAAAGAATAAAATATGAAAACTTATCTAGTGACCGGTGCCGCAGGATTTATCGGGGCAAATTACATCAAGTACATCTTAGCCAAACATAACGACATCAAAGTCGTGATATTGGACGCTTTGACGTATGCAGGTAACTTAGGAACGATTGCCAAAGACATCGACAACGAACGCTGTGTCTTTATCAAAGGAGACATTTGTAGCCGCGATGTGGTAGACGGTCTTTTTGCTGAGTATCGTTTTGACTATGTGGTGAATTTCGCTGCCGAGAGCCATGTGGACCGCAGCATTGAAAATCCGCAACTGTTTCTGATTACCAACATTCTCGGAACACAGAACTTACTGGATTGTGCACGCCGTGCATGGGTAATGGGGAAAGACGAACAAGGATATCCGACCTGGAGAAAAGGTGTACGCTATCATCAGGTATCTACCGATGAGGTGTATGGTTCATTGGGAGCCGAAGGGTATTTCACTGAAGCAACTCCGCTTTGTCCTCACAGCCCATACAGTGCTTCTAAGACAAGTGCAGACATGGTGGTAATGGCTTACCACGACACTTATAAAATGCCGGTAACGATTACCCGTTGCTCCAACAACTACGGTCCGTACCACTTCCCGGAAAAATTGATTCCGTTGATTATCAAGAATATCCTCGAAGGAAAGCATCTCCCCGTCTACGGTGACGGTAGCAATGTGCGCGACTGGCTTTACGTGGAAGACCACTGCAAAGCAATCGACCTCGTTGTGCGTGAAGGTCAAGACGGAGAAGTGTACAACGTTGGTGGACACAACGAGAAAACAAACCTCGAAATCGTGAAACTGACAATTTCGACTATCCACCGTCTGATGGCAGAAAATCCCGAATATCGTCAGGTTCTCAAAAAGAAAGTGAAAGACGAAAACGGAGATATTTCGATCGAATGGATCAACGAAGATCTGATTACTTTCGTTAAGGACCGTCTGGGACACGACCAACGTTATGCTATCGACCCCACCAAGATAACAAATGCCTTAGGATGGTATCCCGAAACTAAATTCGAGGTCGGTATCGTAAAGACAATCGAATGGTATTTAGCCAACCAAGCTTGGGTGGAAGAAGTTACCAGCGGAGATTATCAGGGTTACTACGAAAAGATGTACGGGAAATGATTCTCAATTTATCAACATTCCTATTGCAATAAGAATACCCATAAGCAGCATATTACGCGAAGTCTCGCCTAATATGCTGTTTAATTTTTTACCGCTGTATATTTTCACCATCCGTTTCCAGGTAAGGAAATGAGGGATCAGATAAAGTTGCGGAAGAAAAGCGGCGTAGAAATGACCTTCACGAAGGAAACACAAGCAGAGAAGAGAAGCGGTAATCCCCAGCATCAAATAAAAATAGCGACCGAATTTCTCGCCAAAACGAACGATCACTGTCCTTTTTCCACTGCGTGCATCCGCTTCGCGGTCACGATAATTATTGACTACCAACAATGTGTCGATAAGCAGTCCGCAGATTAAAGAGGCGATAGTGACATCCGGTGTCCAAGTTAGCGCCTGTACGTAATATGTTCCGCCTACGGGTACAAAGCCGAAAAAGACAATCACCAATACATCGCCCCAACCGTTGTAAGAAAGAGGATAAGGACCGGTGGTATAAAGAAAGGCAAATAACACACAAAGCACTCCTACGATAATCAATTCCCACCCGGCAAAGAAGAGTAACGTACAGCCGATAAGGCAGGCAAGAGCAACCGTAATAATAATCCCGGTTTTCATCGCTTGCGGAGAAATCCATCCTTGCGCACAAGCACGTTCGGGGCCTAACCGGTCTTCCCGGTCTGTTCCTTTGAGGAAGTCGAAAAGGTCATTGATGAAATTAGCGGCAATTTGCATCAGACTTGCAAACAGACAGCAGATCAGTGCAGGCAACCAGTGAAAACGTCCGTCCATTGCAGCAAGAGCAGTACCTATCATAACCGGAGTTATGGCCCCTGTCAGCGTTTTGGGACGTGCAGCTAATATCCATGCTTGTAGCGAGTTACGCTTTACTTCTTCCATACTTTAATATATTATAAATAGTTTTGACGGACAAAGATACATGATTTTTCGTATCTTTGCACCCCGAAAAACTTCAAACTAAGAGAAGATGAAGAAAATAAAAACAATCTACCCTGTTATCCTGTTGACATTGCTTTTGCTGGTTTCCTGTAAGTCGAAAAAGAATATGGTGGCTACCTTGCCACGCCCTGTTTTAAATTCAGATTCTATTTATCCGGATACGGCTAATGCCATAGCCGGGTTATTCTCCCCCGACCACTCGCAACTCAAAGAGCTGAATGTTTCCAAAAACAAAAAGCAGAATACAAAGGAAAAGACTTCTACCGATACACACGAATCGTCGGATCTGGTACTGCGGGGAACAAAAATCACTTCTTCCAGCGTAGATGTATCTTCTGTCTATACCGGAGTGGACCGTGTAGTAAAATATGACTTTACACACCGCGATGTTCCCGAAGCCTTTGAAGGTTTCCGTATCGCTTTCATTTCCGACTTACACTACAAAAGTCTGCTGAAAGAAAAAGGCCTGAACGACCTTGTCCGCCTACTGATTGCTCAAAAGGCTGATGTGCTTCTAATGGGTGGTGACTATCAGGAAGGTTGTGAATATGTGGAACCTTTGTTTTCCGCACTGGCACGCGTAAAAACACCGATGGGCACTTATGGGGTAATGGGCAATAACGACTACGAACGTTGCCACGACGATATTGTGAATACAATGAAACATTACGGCATGCGTCCGTTAGAACATGAAGTAGATACGCTTCGTAAAGACGGGCAGCAGATCATTATCGCTGGAGTGCGCAATCCTTTTGATCTGGGGCGCAACGGAGTATCGCCTACTCTGGCACTCTCTCCCAAAGATTTTGTCATCTTACTGGTTCATACTCCGGATTACATCGAAGATGTTTCAGTAGCTAACACCGACCTTGCCCTGGCAGGACACACCCACGGCGGACAAGTCCGTGTATTCGGAGTTGCCCCGGCACTTAACTCACACTATGGCAATCGTTTCATCACCGGACTGGCATATAATTCTGCAAAAATACCTTTGATTATAACAAACGGAATAGGAACCTCCAAATTACCAATCCGTGTCGGCGCTCCGGCGGAAATCATCGTTATTACTCTTCATCGATTAACGGAGTAAACTGGATAGCCTCCCAAGCCTTTGGATGCACAAAGTATCGAACATCTTTCCCTGCATCCAGTGCTTCTCGAATAAAAGTAGAACTGATTTCAAATACAGGAGAATGAACGAGACGCACCGTTTCCGGCAATTCCTCCTCTTTGACGGGAAAGCCGGGACGGGGGTAAATAAGAATCTGATTCTCTTTAATGATACGTTCGGACTGATACCAATATCCAAAACGTTCCCAATTATCGGAACCGATAATGAAATAAAACTCGCGATCGGGAAATGCCTCACGCAGTTTCTCCAACGTATATACGCTATATGAGGGGCGAGGCAAATGAAACTCAAAATCTGAAGCCTGAAAACGAGGATAGTCACTGATGCTCAACTTTACCAGTTCGAGACGTAATTCATCATTCCATAACTTCTCCTGTGCTTTCAAAGGATTCTGCGGACTCACCATAAACCAGATTTCATCCAATCCTTCATACTCACAAAGGTAGTTGGCTAGAGCAAGATGTCCGATGTGAATCGGATTGAATGATCCGCTGAAGATTCCGGTTTTCTGCTTATTCATTGTTCCAAAAACTCTTTGATAACTTTCAAAGCTTCCGCTTTAGCAGTTTCCAAATTGTCATTGACAATCACACAATCGAATTGCGGAGCAAAACCCAATTCATATTCCGCCTTAGCGATGCGACTTTCAATCACTTCCGGCGCATCCGTTCCACGTCCTTCCAACCGGCAGCGTAATTCTTCCACCGAAGGCGGCTGGATAAACACCGACAACGCACGATCGCCATAAAACTTCTTGATATTGCATCCGCCAACCACATCTACATCAAACACCACATTCTGACCCGCTTTCAATTGCTTTTCTACCTGCGCTTTCAGCGTTCCGTAATAACGGTCCTTATACACCTCCTCATACTCCAGAAATTCGTTGTTCTCAATGCGTTGGCGAAATTCTTCCGGCGTAAGGAAGAAATATTCAACCCCATGCTGCTCCGTTCCACGCGGAGGACGGCTGGTAGCAGAAATAGAAAACGCTAAATTCAAGTTCTGCGTCAGCAGATAATTGATTATAGTAGATTTGCCCGAACCCGACGGAGCAGAGAAAATAATTAGCTTACCGGTCATAAGTTTAATGAAGAATTAAGAATTAAAAATGATAGATACTGTTTTACATCACGTTCAGCACCTGTTCCTTAATCTGTTCCAGTTCATCCTTCATCTGAACTACGATCTTCTGCATTTCAGCATGATTGGACTTGCTGCCTAACGTATTGATCTCCCGACCCATTTCCTGGGCGATAAAACCAAGCTTCTTACCCTGTCCGCTACCACTTTCCATCGTGCTGATGAAATATTTCAGATGGTTGCTAAGACGTTGTTTTTCCTCGTTGACATCCAGTTTTTCGATGTAGTAAATCAGTTCCTGTTCCAGACGATTCTTGTCGTAGTCTACGCTTAACGTCTTTTCGAGAGCATCAGTGATGCGTTCCTTCACTTTCTCTACACGTTCTTTCTCGTAAGGAGTAATCTGTTCGAGCAAACTGTTGATGTTGGCAATCTTCTCACGGAATTTCTTTTCCAATGCAGCCCCCTCCTGTTTGCGGAAATCTACCAAATGACTGATGGCTTCAAGTATGGTAGCATGCACCATGCTCCATTCCTCTTCCGTCAGTTCCTGAATTTCCGTTTTCGTCATCACGTCCGGCATGCGAAGTAATAGTTGGAGCCAGTCTTCCGGTGCGGGACAAGGAATCCCCAGTTCGCGGCTTATCGAATCCAACTGGCTATAATAACTTTTCAGTACATCCTTATTGATGGGAGCAGCATCCGCACCCTCCTTCTTCTCTATCCACAGGCTGAAGTCAGCTTTTCCACGTTCCAGAACTTTAGAAATCTCATTACGGATTTCAATCTCTTTTTCACGATACGCCGGAGCGATGCGAGTGGACAAATCCATTGCCTTGCTGTTGAGCGACTTGATTTCTACATTTATTTTTTTATCAGGAAGTTCGGCCGTAGCTTTACCGTATCCTGTCATAGACTGTATCATAACCTTAAAGTTTTGTGCAAAAGTACACGAATATTTTAAGAATTGGAAATAATCATGTAAATTTGCGACAATTTAATAAGCTGATTTTTATGTCGTGTATACTGAATATTGAAACCTCTACCTCTGTTTGCTCGGTAGCGGCCAGTCAAGACGGACAGACGATTTTTGTGAAAGAAGACTTGAAAGGCCCTTCACACGCCGTGTCTTTAGGAGTTTTTGTAGATGAAGCATTGTCGTTCATAGACAGTCATGCCATCCCTTTGGATGCCGTTGCAGTGAGTTGCGGACCGGGTTCGTACACCGGACTCCGAATCGGGGTTTCTATGGCGAAAGGAATTTGTTACGGGCGCAATATCCCCTTGATCGGTATCCCGACGCTGGAAGTATTGAGTGTTCCGGTGCTGTTGTATCACGACTTGCCCGAAAACGCTTTGCTTTGTCCGATGATCGACGCCCGCCGCATGGAAGTATATGCAGCCGTCTATGACCGTCGTCTACAAGTGAAACGTACAGTTGCCGCCGACATCGTAGATGAGAACTCTTACCTGGAGTTCCTGAACGAACAACCGGTTTATTTCTTTGGAAACGGAGCCGACAAATGCCGCGAACAGATCACGCATCCGAACGCACATTTTATCGACAATATCCATCCGTTGGCTAAAATGATGTTCCCACTGGCAGAAAAAGCAGTGGCCGATGAAGACTATAAAGACGTGGCTTACTTCGAACCTTTCTACCTGAAAGAATTCGTTGCCTCCATGCCGAAAAAGCTTCTTTAATTTTTTAATTTTTAATTCTCAATTTTAATTTAACAAATGCAATACAATACTCAACAGAAAAGAATGCCGCTTCCCGAATACGGACGTAGCATCCAGAACATGGTAGATTATGCGTTGACCATTCAGGATCGTGCAGAACGTCAGCGTTGTGCCAACACCATCATCAACATTATGGGAAATATGTTCCCCCATTTGCGTGATGTACCCGATTTCAAGCACAAGCTTTGGGACCACCTGGCTATCATGTCCGGTTTTGAGCTGGATATTGACTATCCGTATGAAATCATCCGCAAGGATAATCTGGTGACCCGCCCGGACCATATCCCCTACTCCACCGCCCGTATGCGTTACCGTCACTACGGACATACGCTGGAAGTACTGATAAAAAAAGCGATCGAATTCCCTGAAGGAAACGAAAAGAGAAACCTGATCGCTCTTATCTGCAACCACATGAAGAAGGATTACCTGGCATGGAACAAAGATACAGTGGACGACAAAAAGATTGCCGAAGACCTGTACGAACTGTCCAACGGGGAACTCCAAATGACCGACGATATCGTCCGGCTGATGGCAGAACGCCTGAATCAGAACTACCGTCCGAAGACGAACTATACCAACAATCGTCAAAACAATAAAAGAAGATACTAAAACACTTTATACTTAATACTAAAAAAATTAATGGCTTCATTTGTAATCGAAGGAGGACATCGGCTTAGCGGAGAAATCCACCCGCAAGGAGCTAAAAACGAAGTTTTGCAGATAATCTGTGCCACGTTGCTGACCGCAGAGGAAGTGACGGTGAACAATATACCTGACATTCTTGATGTCAACAACCTGATTCAGCTCTTGCGGGAGATGGGAGTGACGGTTGCAAAGAAAGGCATTGATTCTTATAGTTTTAAAGCAGAAAATGTAGACCTGGCTTATTTGGAAAGCGATGAATTCCTAAAGAAATGTTCCAGTCTGCGAGGCTCTGTGATGCTTATAGGTCCCATGGTGGCACGTTTCGGCAAGGCATTGATTTCCAAGCCGGGAGGAGATAAAATCGGTCGCCGCCGTCTGGACACTCACTTTGTAGGTATTCAGAATTTAGGGGCCGACTTCCGCTACGACGAAGAGCGGGGTATCTACGAAATAACGGCCGACAGACTTCAGGGAAGCTATATGCTACTGGACGAAGCATCTGTCACCGGAACAGCCAACATCGTCATGGCAGCCGTACTTGCCAAAGGTACGACCACCATTTACAATGCCGCCTGCGAACCCTACGTGCAACAACTCTGCCGGTTACTCAACCGGATGGGAGCCAAAATCAGCGGTATCGCATCCAACCTGCTCACCATCGAAGGCGTGGAAGAACTGCACGGCACGCAACACACCGTACTGCCCGACATGATTGAAGTGGGCAGCTTCATCGGCATGGCGGCAATGACGAAAAGCGAAATTACCATCAAGAATGTTTCTTACGAAAATCTTGGAATCATCCCCGAGAGCTTCCGCCGTCTGGGCATCAAGCTCGAACAAAGAGGAGACGATATTTACGTTCCCGCACAGGAAACATACCAGATAGAATCATTTATCGACGGCTCCATCATGACAATAGCCGACGCCACTTGGCCGGGACTGACTCCCGACTTGCTAAGTGTGATGCTCGTTGTAGCCACACAAGCCAAAGGCAGCGTACTGATCCATCAGAAAATGTTCGAAAGCCGCCTGTTCTTTGTGGACAAACTGATTGACATGGGTGCACAGATCATTCTCTGCGACCCTCACCGTGCCGTAGTCATCGGACACAACCACGGCTTCAAGCTGCGCGGCGCCCGCCTGACTTCACCGGATATACGTGCCGGTATCGCCCTTCTGATTGCCGCCATGAGCGCCGAAGGAACCAGTACCATTAGTAACATCGAACAGATAGACCGTGGTTATCAGAACATCGAAGGACGTCTGAACGCTATCGGAGCCAGAATCACCCGGATATGATAAAGAAAGAAGAAGTATACAAGATAGGATTATTCAATAAACCGCACGGGATCCACGGCGAATTGCAATTTACCTTCACGGACGATATTTTCGACCGTGTGGACTGTGATTACCTGATATGCCTGCTCGATGGCATTTTCGTGCCTTTCTTCATCGAAGAATACCGCTTCCGTTCAGACTCCACCGCCTTGGTGAAACTGGAAGGAGTCGACAGTGCCGAACGTGCCCGAATGTTCACCAACATTGAAGTCTACTTCCCCGTGAAACACGCCGAAGAAGCGGAAGATGGCGAATTATCCTGGAACTTCTTTATCGGTTTCCAGATGGAAGACATCCATCACGGACTTCTGGGAGAAGTCATAGATGTAGATACCACTACGGTAAACACCCTTTTCGTGGTTGAAGGAGCGGAAGAAGAGGAACTGCTCGTTCCCGCCCAGGAGGAATTTATCGTAGGAATAGACCAGAAACAGAAACTCATCACGGTGGAACTTCCCGAAGGGTTGCTCAATCTGGAGGAATTGGAAGATGACCGGTGAGAACGAATCAAACGATGAGCCGCTCATCCACTGAAAATAGTAAATAGTAAATCGTAAAAACAGTAAATACCCGAGATGCCAAAGAGAAGACGAAGTAAAGCTTTCTGGAAAAATTTCAAGTTCAAGTATAAACTAACGATCGTTAATGAAAATACACTTGAAGAAATTGTCGGACTTCGCGTATCCAAGCTCAATGGACTTTCCGTATTACTTTGCGTGCTGGCGGTACTTTTCCTGATCGCTTCCTGCATCATCACTTTCACCCCGCTGCGCAACTACCTCCCCGGATACATGAATAGTGAAGTCCGTACACAAATCGTGGACAATGCCCTGCGTGTAGACTCTTTACAACAAGTGCTCAACAAGCAGAATCTTTACATCATGAACATTCAGGATATCTTCAGTGGAAAAGTATCCATCGACAGCGTGCAGACACTCGATTCACTGACCACTGCCCGCGAAGACACACTGATGGAACGTACCAAACGGGAAGAAGAATTCCGCCGTCAGTATGAAGAGAATGAAAAATATAACCTGACCTCCATCACTTCCCAACCGGACGTGACCGGACTCATTTTATACCGTCCGACACGAGGTATGGTGTCCGACCACTTCAATGCCGAGAAGAAACATTACGGCACCGACATCGCCGCCAATCCCAACGAAAGTGTATTGGCAACCATGGACGGGACCGTCATCCTAAGTACATACACCGCCGAGACAGGTTATCTGATTGGCGTACAACATAACCAGGATTTAATTTCAATCTATAAACACTGCGGCTCCCTCCTGAAAAAGGAAGGTGAACGCGTGAAAGGAGGGGAAGCCATCGCTCTGGTAGGAAACAGCGGCACACTTAGTACAGGGCCGCACCTCCATTTCGAACTTTGGTATAAAGGTCATCCGGTAAATCCCGAAAAATACATCGTATTTTAAGTGATAATAGAAAAATGAATATAGAGACTAACAAAAAGAAAAAACAAATAGCTATCCTAGGCTCAACAGGCTCCATCGGGACGCAGGCTCTGCAAGTCATCGAAGAACATCCCGACCTGTACGAAGCCTATGCGCTGACAGCCAACAACCGCGTGGAACTACTGATTGCCCAGGCACGGAAGTTCCAGCCGGAAGTGGTAGTGATAGCCAACGAAGAAAAGTATTCCGAACTGAAAGAAGCATTGAGCGACCTGCCCATCAAAGTGTACGCAGGCACAGACGCTATCTGTCAGATTGTAGAAGCAGGCCCCATCGACATGGTGTTGACAGCCATGGTCGGTTATGCCGGACTAAAACCAACCATCAACGCCATCCGCGCCAAGAAAGCGATTGCGTTGGCCAATAAAGAAACATTGGTAGTAGCGGGCGAACTGATTAATCAGTTGGCACAACAATATCGCACTCCGATTCTGCCGGTAGACTCTGAACACTCTGCTGTTTTTCAGTGTTTAGCGGGAGAAGTGGGTAACCCGATCGAGAAAGTGATATTGACAGCCTCCGGAGGTCCGTTCCGCACTTGCACCTTGGAACAGCTGAAATCCGTCACAAAGACGCAAGCCTTGAAACATCCCAACTGGGAAATGGGAGCAAAAATCACAATCGACTCCGCTTCCATGATGAATAAAGGTTTTGAGGTGATCGAAGCCAAATGGTTGTTCGGTGTTCAGCCCAGCCAGATCGAAGTGGTGGTGCATCCGCAATCAGTCATCCACTCGATGGTGCAGTTTGAAGACGGAGCTGTCAAGGCACAACTTGGGATGCCAGATATGCGCCTGCCCATCCAGTACGCATTCTCCTACCCCGACCGTATCAGCTCTTCTTTCGACAGACTCGATTTCTCCCAATGCACGAATCTGACGTTTGAGCAACCCGATACGAAACGGTTCCGCAACCTGGCACTCGCCTACGAAGCGATGTACCGCGGAGGGAATATGCCCTGTATCGTCAATGCTGCCAATGAAGTAGTGGTAGCCTCTTTCCTGAAAGACGGCATCAGCTTCCTCGGCATGAGCGACGTAATAGAGAAAACAATGGAACGGGTTGCCTTCATCGCCAATCCGACATACGACGATTATGTAGCTACGGATGCGGAAGCAAGGAAAATAGCAGCCAGTCTGATATGATCCGCTTCATCCCATTGATGAACAAAGAAAATAAAGAAATTGATTAGTATTAATATAAATTGAAAATAGCCTTTATATCCTCTCTTCGGTAGAGAATTAGTTGAAGGCTTTAAACTGTAAATAGACTATATGGAAACATTTTTGATTCGTGCCCTGCAATTGATTATGAGCTTATCCTTGCTCGTTATCGTTCATGAAGGCGGGCATTTTCTTTTTGCCCGTTTGTTTAAGGTGCGTGTAGAAAAATTCTGCTTATTTTTTGACCCTTGGTTCACCCTTTTTAAGTTCAAACCCAAGAAAAGTGACACAGAGTATGCAGTAGGCTGGTTGCCATTGGGCGGTTATGTCAAAATAGCCGGCATGATTGATGAGTCGATGGATACCGAACAGATGAAACAACCCGAACAACCGTGGGAGTTCCGCTCCAAGCCGGCGTGGCAACGTCTGCTGATAATGGTGGGTGGCGTACTGTTCAACTTCCTGTTGGCACTGTTCATCTACTCCATGATTCTTTTTGCATGGGGCGACCAATATATAAAGGTACAGGAAGCCCCTCTTGGTATGGAATTCAACGAGACTGCCAAAGCGGTAGGTTTCCAGGACGGTGATATCCTCCTTTCTGCCGACGGTGTTCCTTTCGAACGTTATGACGGCGACATGTTGAGCCAGATTGCCGATGCACGCGAAGTAAGCGTCATCCGTAACGGGGCAAAAGCCTCCGTCTATATCCCGGAAGACCTGATGCAACGTCTCTTGGCAGACAGCGTCCGCTTCGCCTCCTACCGTTTCCCGTATGTTATAGACAGCGTAATGGTGAACTCTCCTGCCGCACAAGCAGGAATCCAGGCAGGTGACAGCATCATCGCCCTGAACGGAACCCCGATCTCTTTCTCCGACTTCAAAGAAGCGATGGCAGAACGTAAGAAAAACGAAGCAACCCTGCTCAAAGACAGCATAGATCCGCGTCTAATCACGCTGACTTATGTGCGTAACGGTGCAACAGACACGCTAAGTATGCGTGTAGACTCCGCCTACCTGATGGGTGTAACCGCCTGTCTCGTCACAGACCGTCTGCTCCCTATGGTAAAAAAAGAATATGCTTTCTTTGAATCCTTCCCCGCAGGTGTCTCCCTCGGTGTGAAAACCCTGAAAGGCTATGTAGGAAACATGAAATACCTCTTCTCAAAAGAAGGAGCCAAACAACTGGGCGGCTTCGGAACGATCGGCAGCATCTTCCCCGCTACCTGGGACTGGCACCAGTTCTGGTATATGACAGCCTTCCTTTCCATCATCCTGGCTTTCATGAACATCCTCCCTATCCCCGCATTAGACGGTGGCCACGTGCTCTTCCTCTTCTACGAGATGATAGCCCGCCGCAAACCGAGCGACAAGTTTATGGAATACGCCCAGATGACCGGTATGATTCTGCTCTTCGGTCTGTTGATATGGGCTAACTTCAATGATATTTTGCGATTCTTCTTCTAGCGAATATAACAATAGAAAGATAGAGAAAACATATAAAAAGAATTATCCCGGATGAAAAAGGTTTTAAAAACCAATTTTCATCCGGGATCTTTTTTTATTGTTGTTTGTCTTTAAATCTTCAACATCTTCTTCTCTCTCTCCAAATCCGTCTCATCCAACTTAGGCGAAGGCACCGTGCACGTTTTGATATAATCTCCCTCCTGACACGTATAATTATAGTACACCTCCAATTCCGGAGTCAATTCCACCCGCGGAACCAGACACCCTTCCATCTCCAGAAACTGATTAACATCCGTACTATCCGACTGTTTCACCAGTACAATACGACGCGCAATCGGATTATGATTGTAGTCCAGACAGAGATAAAGCCCTTTCAGCATATTCGGAAACTCATAATGCGGAAGTTGCAGGTAAATAGTCACCAGCGCAAACTGTGGCAAATCCCTTTCGTTGAACATCAGGTAAGAGTTCTGATGATTACTGATAATCCCGCTCCCCCAATGCACCGACTTATACGCATTAATCATCCCCACCTTCACATACTCATTATTCTCGGAAGCACAAATCATGTACGGCTCGATCTTCAAGCTATCCGTAGAAGACGACAAACTGTAACTAAGATACATACCGCTATAATTATACACCTCCTGCATAGACTCCTTCGCCTCTTTCCCCAGCAACTTGATAAAAGAGTTGCCATTCTCCGCCTCGCTCTGCACGTCCGGCTCCATCTCCTGAAGCAACAGCCTCACCGATCCCACATTATTTAATAAGCGTTTCTTGGAAACATTATTCACCAGTGCCAAAGCTTCATCCAGCGCCTCGTCCGGTGTGCGTGTTTTCAATAAGTCGATATAAGCGGGAAGCACACTCGAATACAAAGCAGACAACACACTCGGAGCCATATCCACCCGGTCGGCAATTTCTTTCATCTTCACCCCGTTGTTGCGCAGGTACTCTATTCTTTTATAAATATCCGTAAGTTCGTCCATGATTTTTCGGTTTGTTAATTGATTCCGTTGCAAAGGAATGACTAAGGTATTATGTTTGTATTGCATGAATATTACATTAATATTTCAGTACACTTAAAGGCTCATATATACAATATGATTCATTGAAATTCATTTTTTCGTTCGCTCCGACACCCTACTTTTGCACCGGAAACAAAAAAATAGCATTATGAATTTCAAAGAAAAACTGTCGCCTTCGGCCCAAAAGAAACTTTCCGATTTACTCTTTATCCTTTATGCGGGAGGAGCGGCACTGCTATCCTATTCATTAGTCTACGCACTACGCAAACCGTTCACCGCCGCCACGTTCGACGGCATGGAACTATTTGGTATGGACTATAAGATAGCCACCAGCATCATCCAGATATTCGGATATATGGTATCCAAGTTTATCGGGATCAAACTTATTTCCGAACTGAAGAGAGAAGGCCGCCTGAAATTCATTCTTGTTTCTATTTTAGTGGCCGAACTCTCTTTGGTTCTTTTCGGATGCCTGCCCCGCCCGTTCAATGTGTTGGCGTTGTTCTTCAACGGACTGTCGCTTGGCTGTATGTGGGGAGTCATCTTCAGCTTCCTCGAAGGACGCCGGGTGACGGATCTGCTCGCTTCCCTTTTCGGACTCAGTATCGCAGTCAGTAGCGGCACAGCCAAATCCATCGGACTTTTCGTTGTCGACACCCTGCACGTCAGTGAGTTCTGGATGCCTGCTCTGATCGGTGCGGTAGCATTACCCTTGCTGGCAGGACTGGGCTATATCCTCGATCACCTGCCCAAACCGACTGCCGAAGACAAAGCACTGCGTGTGGAACGTGTCACTCTCAACAAACAACAACGCTGGAACCTGTTCCGCAGCTTTGCTCCCATATTGACACTGCTTTTCTTCGCCAACCTCTTTCTCACCATTTTGCAAGATGTCAAGGAAGACTTTCTGGTGAAAATCATAGACGTCAATGCCGCCGGACTTTCCCCGTGGGTATTCGCCAAAGTGGACGGTGTAGTCACACTGATTATCCTGGCTATTTTTGCCACCCTGGCAGTGATGAAAAGCCACATCAAAGTACTTTCCGTTCTATTGACCCTTGTCATTGCGGGAGCAATCACACTTAGCACTGTGGCATTCAACTACCATACCCTGCAACTTTCTCCGCTCGTGTGGTTATTTATCCAGAGCCTCTGCCTCTATTTTTCCTACTTGAGCTTTCAAACCATTTTCTTCGACCGCTTCATCGCCTGTTTCCGCATCAAGGGAAATGTAGGTTTCTTCATAGCGATGGTCGATTCCATCGGCTACACAGGCACAGTGGTGGTATTGGTAGTGAAAGAATGTTTCAACCCGGATTTGAATTGGCTGGAATTCTACAATACGATGGCAGGGACAGTAGGAATCGTCTGCACCTTTGCGTTCACCTTAGCAATGATTTATCTGACACAAAAATACAGAAAAGGGAAACAGGGTGAAATACGCGGGAACGAATCTTGCCCCGTCCCCTCCCTCGCTTCTTACTAATTTCTGACGAATAAACCAATATTATATAGAAACAAGAATGAAAAAGATTGAATGTATTATTATGGACTGGGCTGGTACAGCCGTTGACTATGGATGTTTTGCCCCCGTGGCTGCTTTTATCGAAGCATTTGCCGAAAAAGGACTGGTAATCGATGTTGTACAGACCCGCAAACCAATGGGACTACCCAAGATTCAACACATCCGCGAACTACTTTCCATGCCTGACGTGAACGAACAGTTCACCGCCCGTTACCAACGCGCCTGGACGGAAGAAGACGTGGTAGAACTAAACCGCCTTTTCGAGAAGCATCTCTTCGCCTCTCTCGAAAACTACACAGACCCTATTCCGGGAGTAATCCCAACTTTGGAAAAATTGCGTGCCGCAGGTATTAAAATAGGATCGACCACCGGCTATACCCGCGAAATGATGGATGTAGTTCTCCCCGCCGCACAGGCAAAAGGATACCACGTGGATTATTGCGCCACTCCCAACCTACTTCCCGCCGGACGTCCCGCTCCTTACATGATTTTTGAGAACCTGACGAAATTAGCAGTCCCCAGCCTCGACGCCGTTATAAAAGTGGGTGATACGATTGCCGATATTCTCGAAGGAGTGAACGCGAAAGTGTATAGTGTAGGCGTGATTCTCGGCAGCAATGAAATGGCACTTACCGAAGCAGAAACAAAATCAATGCCTGCCTCCGAACTCGAAGCCCGCATCGCCGATGTCAAAGAGCGCATGCTTGCCGCAGGAGCTTCTTACGTGATACGCACTATCGAAGAACTTCCCGCACTGATTGAAACGATCAACGCCGGCAACTAACATTCAAGCCCGCACCCAACAATCAGAAAAGAAACAAAATCATTTATTTATTCATTTCTAAAGAAAACATCATTATGAAACCATATTTGTTATTAACTCCGGGACCTCTAACCACCTCTGAAACAGTAAAAGAAGCCATGATGACCGACTGGTGTACATGGGACGAAGACTACAACCTCGGCATTGTTCAGGAACTCCGCAAAGACCTGGTTAACATCGCCACTAAAAAACCGGAAGAATACACTTCCATCCTTTTACAGGGAAGCGGAACCTATTGCGTGGAGGCCGTTTTAGGCGCCACCATCACCCCGAAAGACAAACTCCTGATTTGTAGCAACGGAGCCTATGGCGACCGTATGGGCAACATTGCAGAATATTACCATCTCGACTACGACATGCTGGCTTTTGAAGAAACAGAGCAGGTATCAGTTGAATATGTAGACGATTATCTTAGCAATAACTCCGATATCACACATGTCGCTTTCGTTCATTGCGAAACAACGACCGGTATCCTGAATCCGATCAAAGAACTGTCCCACATCGTCAAGATGCATGGTAAAAAGCTGATTGTAGACTGTATGAGCAGCTTCGGAGGTATCCCCTTAGATGTAAACGAACTCGGTATCGACTTCCTAATCAGCAGTTCCAACAAGTGTATTCAGGGTGTACCGGGATTCGGATTCATCATCGCCCGCCGTTCGGAATTAAAATATTGCAAAGGAGTGGCACGCTCTCTTTCCCTGGACATCTACGACCAATGGGAAACAATGGAAAAAGGACACGGAAAATGGCGCTTCACTTCACCGACACACGTTGTCCGTGCTTTCAAACAAGCCCTGACCGAATTGATTGAAGAAGGAGGTGTAGAAGCACGTTACCAACGTTATTGCGAAAATCACCGTATTTTGGTGGAAGGAATGCGTGCACTCGGATTCAAAACACTGCTCGAAGATGACATCCAGTCGCCTATCATCACTTCTTTCCTTTATCCGCATGAAGGATTCGACTTCAAAACATTCTATTATGCACTGAAAAATAAAGGATTCGTGATTTACCCGGGAAAGATTTCAAAAGCAGATACCTTCCGTATCGGAAACATCGGTGATGTGCATCCGGAAGACTTCCGCCGTCTGGTAGAAGTCATACGGGAAACGAAATACTAGAAAGTCAAATCTTTCAAGTTCATCTTGAATGATTGCTTACTGATATGTTGTATGATGTTCCTGTGAAGTTCTGAAAGACTTAATCCTCTTTCAGGACTTCATTATTTTCTTTTCAGGGTGGAAGGCTGTGATAGCCTCAAGCTACTGACGATAGCTGCCACAACGGCAAACCCACTCCCCACCATCAGGCAAACAGCCGTGCTCCGGCTATGAGTGACAAAGCTGAAAAGCAAGGCAACCAATGTTGTTCCGGTGGTCTGTCCCAACAGGCGGGCCATTCCCAGCATCCCACTGGCCCCTCCCGAACGCTGCGTAGGAGCGGAAGAGATAATCGTGCTATTGTTCGGCGTCTGAAACAATCCGAAGCCCGCACCACACAACATCAAACGCAGGATGATACTTATATCAGATGATTCGGCAGTCAGACTGGAAAGCGAGAAAAGCCCGATGGCAAACAAAACCATCCCGATACTTCCCAGTATACCGGGGTGAATACGCTCCACGAGATACCCTGCCAATGGAGCCGTGACCAGCGTAGCCAACGGCCACGGAGTAAGCAAAAGTCCGGTCATCACCTCACTGTGTCCTAAAGTGTTCTGCAGGAAAAAAGGCAGGGAAACCATTGCCGACATTTGAGCGATAAAGGAACAAATGGAAGTCAGGATGGATAACCGGAAAATCGGAATCCGCAACAGGTCGAGCGGCAATAGAGGAGTAGTCTGCGTGAGTTGCCGGCGCACATAGTACGTGCCTACCACTGCCAATACAACCAGTTGGATGAAAAGGAAATCCATTTCCTCGTGATGGGCGAATCCGTCCAGCGTATATATAAGCAGGCCGAAGGTAACCGCATTCGCTATGGCACTGATATAATCGAATTTGCGTTTCGAGCGTTCCTCCTGCCTTGGCAGATGTTTGATGCCGAGAAACAATGCGGTAAGTCCTAACGGAACATTAATAGCAAATAACCAGTGCCAGCTGGCAATAGAAAGAATACCGCTCGCCACAGAAGGCCCGGCGGCAGCCGATATGGCAACGACCATCGCATTAATCCCCATTCCCCGCCCAATCTGGCTCTTCGGATAGATGTAACGTAGCTGTGCCGTATTCACGCTGGTGATGGCAGAGGCACTGAACCCCTGAAAAATACGGGCGACGGTTAGCGTCCAAAACGAATCGGACAAGGCACAGATCAATGAAGTGATGCAAAACAGGCCGATACCCGAAAGAAAGACTTTCCGGTAACCGATGATTTCACCCAAAGCGGAAAAAGACAGTAGCGATATGACGATGGCCAGCTGATAGCCGTTGATAATCCAGGTGGTTACAGCGGGAGAAGTCCCAAAATCATGCGAAAGCGTGGGTAGTACGATATTGACGATGTTAATATCCAATACCGACATACAAAGAGCGAATCCAACGGACACCACCGCCCAAATACGCTTAGGCATCGGCAATCCGTCGGTTTCCTCTATTTTTTGAGTTGAATTTATCGATTGTACCATAAAAACTTATTCTTGTAAGTAGTCATTCTTTTTTCACCATAAAGCAACGCAGGGATGCAAACACAAACACCACCGACTACAAAAAAAGCACCGCGTTACTCCGTGATGAAAAATGATTCACTTGGTTTCGTAAAGGTAAACAAAACAATGGTACAGGTGTTTTTGTTTCCTTTGAAAAATAAGTTTTTTTAGTGGAGAAAAGTCGTTACTTCAACTTCAAGATCCGTTGATTACTGCTTCCCCTGAACTCCAGATACGGAGAGAAAAGAGCCTGCTCGAAGCGTCCGTCCACCAACACATCTATATAATCAAGAGCAGCACTCAAGCGGGGCTGTGCCTTGATTTCTTCGTAGCTATATCCTGTATAGCACCACACATTCATCCCCGTCTCCTCTTTCACCCGTTTCAGTAAAAGCAGAAACTCCTCCGGATGGAAGAACGGATCACCACCGGAAAAAGTAACACCGTCCAGCAAAGGATTTGCCTTGATTTCACGGATGATGGACTGTATTTTTTCTTCCGTCAACTCTTCCCCCGCCCTCGGATTCCAGCTCTCCGGGTTGTGGCAACCAGGACAGTGATGGGAACATCCGGCAAGATAAATAGAGTACCGGA
This sequence comes from Bacteroides sp. MSSM.1001136sp1_RTP21357st2_D2_RTP21359_211015, assembly GCF_040913205.1. Classification (NCBI taxonomy): domain Bacteria; kingdom Pseudomonadati; phylum Bacteroidota; class Bacteroidia; order Bacteroidales; family Bacteroidaceae; genus Bacteroides; species Bacteroides sp. MSSM.1001136sp1_RTP21357st2_D2_RTP21359_211015. The sequence continues at coordinate 48,810 of NZ_JBDFVF010000009.1, forward strand.
TGCCTTCACCATCGACAATCGTTTCAGGATAAGTTCCTAATAAATTCACTTCTACAGGTGTTTTACGCGGTCTTGTTCTTCTGCCCGTTTAGCAGAGTTCCAGGAACTCAAATCGCCTGTCAGGTAACCGGTTATACGGCGCATACGAAGGATGCTTTCACTCTGGCACACCGGACATTTATCGAAGATAACCCCTTTGTAACCACAGTTATGACAAGTATCTACCGGGTGATTGATAGAGCCGTAGCCAATCCCCTCGTCGTGCATCACTTTCACAATCTTGGCGATGGCACGTACATTCTTCTGTGCTTCACCGTCCAGTTCTACATACGTGATATGTCCGCCGCGCGTAATAGCGTGGAACGGAGCTTCACGCTTGATTTTCTCAACGATGCTGATCGGTTCTTTCACGTCTACGTGAAAAGAGTTGACATAATAGTCGCGGTCTGTCACTCCGGGGATTTTTCCATATTTCCGACGATCCATTTTAGTGAAACGTCCCGAAAGTCCTTCGGCAGGAGTAGCCAGAACGGAGTAGTTCAGGTTATATTTCTCTTTATATTCGTTTACCACTTTATTCATTTCCATCACCGCTTCATACAGCGTGTCCCATGCTTTCTGGTTGTGGCCGTGACCTTGTCCGTAGAGAGCCACCATCGCGTTGTGTCCGCCGATAAATCCGATACCCAGCGTACCGCTGCGCAATGCATCACCCACCTGTTCATTCGGGTTCAGCTCACCGCCGCCTTTCCACACATTATTTCCCATCATGAACGGGAACTGACGTGCCAGGGCCGTACGCTGATACTGATAACGCTCGTAAAGCTGATCGGCTACAAGCACGGACATTTGGTGTACGGATTCGATGAAAATTTCTTTTGCCTTCTGTTCAATGGCATCCTTGTTGCGTTCATCCTCTATCAGGTTTTCCGCCTTGATGCGGGCTTCAATCGCCAGTCTCGGCATATTCAGCGTAGTGAATGAAAGATTGCCACGACCTAAAGAAGATTTTTCTCCTGCCACGTTTTCAAAGACACGGGTGCGACAACCCATCGTCGCCAATTCGTAGATGTAACGTTTCGGATCGTCCGCTCTCCATTTCTCGTTCTGATTGAAAGGTGCGTCGAGGAACATGAAGTTCGGGAACAATGCTTTCGCCGTAGTCTGGCAAGCCTTTAATAACAAGTCGAAATTAGGCGCCTCGTAACGGTCGGTCATTGCCTCTTCGATATTTTCCGCTTTCATTGCTTTCTCAAAGTCTTTTTCCGAGTAAGAAACTCCGTCTTTCACCTTGAAAATCTGGATCGGGAATACAGGCACCTCACCTCTTGTACCCAATCCTTCAATGGTAGCTTTCAGCAATTCTTCGATCACCATGCGGCCTTCGGCAGAAGTGTCCGTACCGTAATTGATGGAGCTGAATACCACCTGATTACCGCCACGTGAATGCATCGTGTTCAGGTTGTGGATAAATCCTTCCATGGCCTGATGGGTATCTTTGCGAGTCTGCTGATAAGCTTTCTCAACGATACGGGCAAGGTGTTCCTTATCTATAATAATCTGTAAAGCCACCAAAGCAATGCGCAATGTTTCGCGTTCGGCTTCAGTAGTCTTGATAGACGGAAGATATTCATTAATCAATGTGCGGATGGATTTCTCATCGGCCTGATTTCCGTTTTCCATGGCGACATAGAAATTGATGAACGATGCCAGATGCTTGCGGAAAGATTTGGCCACACCTTTTGCCATGAAGAAATCGAAAGCAGGAATTGCCTGTCCGCCATGCTGCTCATTCTGATTCGTCTGGAAAATAATGGTAGCCAACGTAGCATAACTCTGGATGCTTTGCGGGGTACGGATACTACCGTTCTTGGTGCGAAAACCACGTTCAAAGAGGTCATCCATATCATATTGGATACAGGTCGTCGTCTTTGTCGGATAATAATCCAAGTCGTGAATGTGAATATCTCCCAACTGGTGTGCTTCGGCAAAACGTTTCGGCAACAGATATTTATACGTATAATCTTTGGTTACTTCGGAAGCGAACGTCATCATCTGTCCGGCAGGCGTGTGACTGCTCATGTTGGCATTGCTCAAGTTGACATCGTTCTTGTCGATAGCAACGATGCCGTCCATCACTTGCTTCATCTGGGTTTTCTTATCGCGCTCTGTATTCCGCCATTCGCGATAAATAATATATTTCTTCGCTACTTCCGGGCGTACTTTCATCAACGACTTTTCTACTAAATCCTGAATCTCTTCTACGGTAATAGTAGGAGTAGTAAACTGACTGATTACGTTCATAGTGATGTCAGCCACCAACTGCTGCTCATCCTGAATACCTGTTGCACTGAATGCTTTACTAATTGCATTCTTGATCTTACTGATAGAGAAATCTTCTCTCTTACCATCACGTTTGATGATACAAATTTCCGCGTAGTTCATAACTTTAACTCCCGAAAGTTTAAATTTAAAATATTGATAACTAAAAGAAAAAGTTCCGGCAGGTCTTCTGACTTATCCCTCCCTCGCAACACCTTCCCACACCGACATCGATGCAGTGGCTTATTGTGCGGATTCTTAGAGAATTACAGCAGCGGGTACTGTCGCCGATTTACACAGCGTTCCCTCATTGACTAAACCTCTTTTAGCTCCGAAACCGGATACAAAGATAGAAGATAATCTAATAGCTTGGTTAGCTTTTAACATTAAATTTCGGGAAACATTTCTTTCTCGCTGATACAGAAAGTTTTCCAAAACGGAAAACTTTTTTCTGATTTTAACGTGGATAATATTCCAATTTCGTTTATTTCACCCAAAAGACATATATAGTTTTTAGCTACTTCACTCTTAGCGAAAAAAGAATGTGTTAAAAGTCTCCACAACTATCTTTTGCTTCATAAGTTACAGACTATTTTTCACTTTCGACCAAACCTTTCTTTCCGATAAAATGAAAGAAATTATAATTTTTCGATTTCTTCTTTCGAAAGCCCGGTAGATTTTATGATAATATCGTCAGCCACTCCTAATTCTTTCAAATTACGAGCTGTTTCTTCTTTACCTTTCTGCAAACCTTTTTGCAAGCCTTTCTGTTCAGCAAAGTCCAATGTATTAAAATAATCGTTATAAACTTTCCATTCTTCTTCATACCGGGCTCTTTCCTCCTGGGTCATATTTGCTTTGGAAGCCAACTTTTCAAGTCGCTCGAAGACGGCCTTGCGAGCCTTGAAAGGCATCCGGTCAAGTGTATCCATATGCTTTAGTATATAAATCCAGCGTTCAAAATCATTTTCACATTCATCCTCCTCTTTGTTGAAGTTCGGCAGTTCGATAAAAATCTGCCGGAACTTGTTGCTGAAGAGCTTCCCCGTATCCCTGTCAGAAAGAACGATATCCGTTCTGATTTTAGAGGGCATATCCTTGTCCATCACGAAATTCATGAAGAACACTCCGTACACGGCATCCAATTGAAAGTTCCAAACTCCCCTTTTCGCCTGCTGCGTAATGGCCCTAGAAAGATAGAAGAGGGCACGATCTTTAAAGTAAGGCTGTTCCCGGTTCTGCATTTCTACGATAATACGTTCACCGGTATCGGTTACGCAATAGATGTCGTAGATAAGACCTCGTTCTGTTTTTACTTCCGGCTGCTGTTCACTGTTAAGGAACTGAATGTCGGTAATCACATGCTCTCCTACGAGCAAATCGTTCAAGAAGTCGATTAACAACTCCTTTTCTACCTCTCTGCCGAATAAAAACTTAAAGCCAAAATCGGTAAAGGGATTGATAAATCTTCCCATTATATGCTGTGTCTCAATTACAAAACAAAGATAGAGTTTTTTTGTTGAATACGGTCAAGAATAGAAAAAAATAAATGGGTACAAAAAAAGAAGCTGCCTCATTCATCGGGAGACAGCTTCTTCATTTGAACCTTGAGCCTTACTTTACTTTCACTTTATGAGTTGCTCCACGTTTGTTACCGGTTCCGTGAGCTATGTGCGGGCGGCACGTTTCGTTTTTTTTCAGGATCATTTTTTTACACGTACACTAATCTTTTTCCGTCTTACTGCTTCTCCGATGACGGAACCGCAGAACAGCCTCAAGAATGTCTAACAACTTTTCCAGTAATAATTTCATTCGCTTTTCTATTAAGGTTGATAATCTATTTTATATCGGTCGAAGTGCAACCATCAGCTATACCCGATTCGCGGCTACTGATAAGTCTATCAATAAGCTTTAGTTTGCCTGACAAACTTATCAGTTAATCCCTACGGATTCAGCTGCCAGCTGCACTTCCGGTCAAGCGGCCGGGTCCGGCGCTTCTCCTCCTCCGCCACCGGGTTCGTCGCCGTCATCCGGGTCTTTGTCAACGACATCGTCGGCCACAAACGAACCCGCTACATCCTTGATGTGCACAAACTCCACTCCGGTGGTCAATGCGCGGGTAGCACTTCCGTTAGCGGCACGGGTGTATTCAGGGGTAAACTGACAACGCAATGAAGTGATCTGCGAACTGCTGACTTTACTCTCCAACTCCACTCCTTTTCCTCCTGCTTTGGCAATCATTGTAAATGTTCCCAAGCCTTCGAGACGCACCGTGCGGCTGTTGAGCAACTGTTCGCGCATCACCGACATCAGGTTACGAATCACGTTATGAACATCACCCGCCGTCAGCGAGGCTTTTTCTGCAATCAATTCCGCCATTTTCTGCGTATTGACCATTTTCCCGAATTTCACCAGACGGGGATAATAAAGTTTCTGTCCTTCCTTGTTGGCAAGTGTTGCCTGATAAGGTTTGTAAATTAATGGCATACTGTTTTCCTTTCTTTTTTGATTGATGAATAAATAACTACTGTTTGTAACCGATTACGAAGACAAAAGTACACGAAGAGAAAAAAGCAGGGAAACACGATGTTACAACCCGTCGCAAGAGAGAACAGACAAGCACAAATTGACACGATTCATGCCTGCAAAGGCTTCTGTACAACACAGAACCAACCAGCATAAAAAGGCGTACCTTTGCATGAGTTCATAAATAAACCTCTAAAAAACAGTCAATATGAAAACAGAAACAACCCCAAAAGCAGAAACAGAGAGCCGTACCCGCATACAAGCCTATAGCAAAAGCCAGTTGGCCGGACTTTACCTACCTCACATACAGTCCGCCTCGGCACGACGCACCCTCCGTAGTTGGATTGCCAAGAACACTGCACTGCAAGCCGCACTCGCTCAAACCGGATATAGTGAAAAAGCCATCCTGCTCACTCCGGCACAAGTAAGGCTGTTCTTCAAGTTTTTAGGAGAGCCCTGAAACGACTCTTTTACAAGGGAAATATCATTCGGAGAAAGACAAAGCCAAACAAGGCAAGAAAAAAGGCAAGCCAAAGCAAAGCGGACATTTCATCACAGATCACGCGAATCAAATTATAACTTGCTGATTGCTGTTATAAAGAGTCCAAGATAATCTGTAACGAACTGTCCGCTCATTATATAAAAAAAGGATTATATCATTCCGGAGTACCTTCTCCCGACGGCTTCATCAAATCGGCTGTAACCTCCGCTTTAAAACGGACACCGTCGTGAAGCCGCAGATTCAATTTGACAGTAACATTCTCATCGTTGTTACGCTTCACATAAAACGTTCCCGTCACCCTTTTATATTGGGAATAATAATAGAACGGATCTTCGTAAATAAAGAAATACTGGTCGTTTTGGTACAAGGTCGATGCATCCACCACTTGCCCCTCCCAATACATACCCAGAGAAAACAAAAAATAAGTACTAGTTTTCCCGTCCTGTATCTTTTCCGGAGAAAAGATACAAGTAAAATAACCACCGTCTATAGTAGCCTCACCGGACACGATCCTGTTCGCTTCCCCCCGGAATGAATAAGTACCGATGGAAGGCAATTCCTCCACATCCGGACCGGGATTTACCGGATCATTATCTTTATCGTCACTACATCCGGCAAAACCCACCAGAAGCAATCCCGATAAAACATATAAATTTAAATATTTCAATAAGATTTTCTTCATGAATACACTTCATTAAATCGTCACTCTATTACTGTCACCGCACCTTTATAGTAGCCGGACAAACTGGCATCGCCATATTTCTTAATACCTACCACTTCAAAAGTCATTTCAACTTCATTGCCCTGAAGAGACACCGAAGTCCGGCCTCCCAGAGCCAGATTGCCCAATGTGGTATTAGCCCGACTGTAAGTCACTCCTTCATACGTAATCGAGATTTTCACATTTTCATCATCACCGGAGAATCCGCGGAGCACTCCATCCAGCATTGTTTTCGAAAGACGCACCACTGCATCCGCTGCCGACATTCCCGCCACAGTAGTGATACCTGGCTGTCGTGAAAGGTAAATAACACAAATATCCGCATCCGTCTTATCTATCACCACAGACTGGATAGTGACCGGAGTACCGTCCGCCCCTAAGCGATATTCATTCGGGATCGTCGTATCATACACCACGAAAGCACCGTTATAGTTACCTGATATTTTAAGGCTATTATCACCCAAATATTTGAGGTTAAGCGTCAATGAATATTCATTATCCGCTGATTTCGATACACTGAACGTACCTGCCGCATCCTCCAGGTGACCTTTGGATATTTGTATTCTTTCTTCGTCATACGGGCTATAATAAGTAAATTCAAAAGCCAGATTGGTATTTGTTATATCCACTTCCTGCCCGTTAAGTCCTGCGTTCGGGACAAAGAGACGCACATAATATGTGTTTACATTCTCCAAGTCCGCAGCAGACGAAATTCTCGACGGAGTGAGATACAATGCCACTCCTTCATCCGTCTTTTCATAGAAAGTAGCTTTGATGTCACGCGTGTTTTCTCCGTTCAACGTTAATATATTCGTCGTACTCTGTTTAATTTCAGAATAAGCACCCTCGTAAGAACCTTCGAACTTTCCACCCGAAAGCAAAGTAAAGCTGAAAGTTATTTTCACCCGATTATCCGTCTTTTCCACTTTGAACTTACCTGCCGAACATATTTCAGACCATCCATAAGGATCTACCGCAGTCAGGTCGTCAGCTCCCAATTCTGTCATATTATAGAAAGCATAATCCATACCGTCATAAGACGTGATATCCAATACCTGTCCCAACATAGCGGGATTGATTCCGATCATCAGGAACTCCGTATCCGACATATCTTCCACCGTTGTCAGTCCTGCGTACGGACTAAGATAAAAATATTGAATTCCCCCGATGACAGTAGCCACCACCGATTTCAACGGACGCACTTCACTTCCGAAAGAAAATTCACTGGGCAACTTTGCAGGAGCCTTGTAGCTACAACCAGCCTCCCCTGTAAACTTACCGCCACTTTTCAGCGTACAATCAAAAGTAGCTTTCACAGCCGATATCTCATTCTCACCCGGAGTCATCGTCAAAGTGATCTTGCCTTGCGTCAGCACCTCTTCCCATTCGTAAGGGTCCACGGCTACAATAGCCTCACCATCGGCATCCATGTAATAAAGCACATAATCGTCACCTTCAGAGCTGCCTACCGTAACCGGACTGCCCACCAGACTCTTATCCACTCCCAGCATCACATATTCCTTTCCGCTATTCATAAAGTCTTCAAGCGTTTCCAAACTCTGCAACGGACTCATACACACATACACAATGCCATCCTGTTCAAAACAAGACACCGATTTAGCTTGTATCGTCTTATCCTTATACGTATACGTATTCACTGTTTCCACAGGTTCCAGTTCCGGCTCCGGTTCGGGATCAGTGGCCGGATCATCGTCACTACATGCCACAAAACAACTCATTGCCAACATGAATAAGAAAAAGGAAATAAATCTAGTTTTCATATTTCTCGTTTTTTGGGTTAATTATAAAATCGCGTTATTAGTAAAATGATGCCATCCACCCGTGTTTACTGCGGACGATAATCAAATACGGTAATAGGAGCATCCTGCGAATAAGTGGTACGTACATGATTCGGGTGTTCCTTATCACAGTCAATAAAATCTATCGTCAGCGTGTGTTTGTCACCGTCGCGTGCCACAGTCATGGTTCCGCCGTCTATGCGTGCATATTCTTTCATGGCTCCGTTCTGAAGTTTCTCATACCAGGTTCCTCCCGGATAAGTAAAGCCGTTAGGATAGCCCGAAGCTATGTTTCCCGGTTTCAGCAACTCGCGCGGGATACCATATGATTCCTTATCACGCGCCACCACCGTATAAGTACCTGCCGGAATACCCTGTGTTACATCCGTAGCCCATTCCACGAAAAATTCCACCTTCAATACTCTTCCATTACCGGCCGGCCAAGTGTCGACAAGACTTATACTCTCTTCCGCCAGATAAAGCTCGACTACCCGGCACGACTCATCTTGCAGATAATAAGAATCGCCCTTATCCTGCAGGCGGGCTTGCGTCCATCCATTCAGTGCAATATCGGTGGTCAGCGTAGAATTAGGAGTTTCATCCTTGCTTTCGTGACGGTCGATGGTGATTACTTTTCCCGTATAGGTGAAATAACGTTTCAAGGAAAGATCGCCCACCAATGTTCCGCTAATCGAATATTCACCACCGGACAGCCGTTTCACCGTCATTTTACCACCGGAAAGCAAATCGGCATCGACACTCGTAGAGTAAGATTTCACATCACCGTAGAAAGTTCCGGCAGGAATATCCACCTTTCCGGTCGGGAGATCGATTTGATTCATATATCCGAGGTTGAATGTCCATTCATCAAACGTGTATCCGTTCAATGCTGCATCAAAAGTGCCTTCAGGGAGCGGAAATTCCGTAGCTTCCGAAGCAAATGGCGGGACATTCAGGCTGAACGCCATGATCTTGCCCGGTCCTATCGGATTACCAGTAGCATCTACTTCCATATCCGTATAAAGCGTCAATACAAAATGATCTGTGCCCACTCCGTCTTTATCTCCCCAGTACACCAGGTTGGAGTTGACAAACTCCACCACTTCCGGCGCCGGGTTTACGTCTTCTCCACCGGGTTTTCCTCCCTCCGGATTTTCGGCGTCATTGTCACTGCAAGCGGTCAACACCCCCACAGACGCAACAGCGAACAGGCAGACACCCAATAACTTCATTATTTTCTTATCCATATCAGACTGATTTATATATTTTACATCATTGAAAAGAACTTCCGTAGCGACCGGGAATCATAAAAAAGGCGGAGTAAGCTCGGGAAAAGGATTCCCATTCTTCGCACGAGTATCCCCGCCTGTCATATAGTAAAGTTAAATTAAGAGAGAATTAGTAAATTCTCATTCCGTTTCACAACGGTAGTTCTTTTCTTTATTCATCAATGTTATGTTCGTTTTATCTGAAAAGTGCAATATCCGGGAAAAGGATACAATCTTTCAGTGTCCCGGTCAGGAACTGCTGTCCGTCAAACAATGCTATCGCCAGGTAGCATCCGCTTTCCGGTGCTCCGGTCACGTCCTGAAAACTGACTCCGACAGAACCGTCCTGATAAAGCACAGGAGCGAAACCGAAATTTCCTTTCGAATAAATATTGGAAGAAGCCGCTACAGAAAAGCCGTACAGGGTTTGCAAAACAACACCTGCCCCATCATCCGATGTTCCGTCCGATACTCCACCTGACGTTCCGTCCGAAGCGCCTTCTGCCACCTCATCCGCAACTTCTTCCACGACCGTAAAGTCTTTCTGTGCCGCACCGATAGGAACCACAAACGATCCATTTTCATAGGTAGCCTGCAATGAAATCGTAGCCTTTGCGGGGTCTTTCAGATATTGCGCTGCCGGAGTATTTGCCAACGACATCTTAATGGTATATCCCTCGCCATCGACATTCTTCGAAATTTCAGTAGCCGACAAGGGATAGGCGTTTTCGATATTCTTCGTATCCCATTTCACATAAATCCGGCTATTTCCCCACACTCCAAGCAGGTCCGTCGCTTCATACTGGTAGACGTAGTAAAAGAACTTCCGCCCTTCATTGGTGCTGACCAACAACTGGCAGGCACGGGGATTACCGGTTTTGTTCTCTTTCAACACAAGCAAGAAACCATCTTCTTTTGAAGCAGCCGGCACCTCCACCCAGTCGATTCCCCGCTGCACGCTCACTTTGAAATCAAACGAACTATTCACCCGTACAATCGTCTGTGAAGGAGCATTTCCGAGGCGTATCACCTGCTGGTCGGAGTCGGGAGCAAAAATATTTCCCTCCTGCGTCACTACAATTTTCTGTTCGCTATTGCCATCGCTCACGGTCACCTGCGTGGCACGTGACGTATATTCATAATTGGCTCTGACAAGCAAAGTTATCTTTTCGTTTGTCACTTCGATTACCCTGCACCAGTCCGCACCCGAAACGGCAGTTAGTTCTCCGGTAGCCTGCAAAGCCACTTCCACTGTTCCGCCTCCGGCTACCAGATCGACGTCCGCCTTCATGACGCGAAAGCCTTGTGCCGTTTCATCGTTTTCCTTGTCGCACGCTGTCATCAGCAAACAGCACGCAGATAATAACAGTATAACTAACTTATTCATCATATCATTCTTCTATTGTTTTTTTAATCAACCTGATTGCTGCAACTGCATCCGTGTATCCCATGAAAGAGGCCTCCTCATCCTGCGAGTCGTACACACCGAAGATAAATCCGGAGATTTCACCCATCCACACTCCATTGTCCACCAGATAAATGCCGTCGGTGGTAGGATAACTGATAAGACCGATTGCCGAACTGCGCAAAACATAATCATTCATCAAATCCCACATAGCCAGATATACGTAACCTCCCTGTACTTTCTTCAAGAATTGCGGCAGGATGGAAAGTCCGCCACGCGGCTTGTCGTAAGTTACCAGAATGTCATATTCGAGTCCTTTAAGCCAGTAGCTCTTGCCGTCCTCGTTCTTCACCAGTTGAATCTCCTGCGAAGCCACTTCCAGTTGGTTCGTCGCACCGTTCAGGCGGTAGAAATCCATCAAATAAGTGCCCGGATAATAGTCGTAGCTCTGATATCCGTCAATGTAGATGCCTTTCATCTTCACTCCTGTAGCTCCTTCGTCGGTACAGACAAAGCTGATTTCCTCGTTCTTCCAGACAAAATTCTGCATGGTTTGTCCGTCTATCGTCACCGGTTCGTGAAAACGCATTCCGTCGGTGGTAAACATAAAAGGTACGGTTTTCTGATACACCTTTCCAACTTCGTCATAATAGGTCACAATGAACGTATAGTTGCTGCGTAGCATTTGCCCGGTGTAGAGTCCGTCCATCCGCAGGTCGTATTCATAAAAGAAAGCATCGTCTTCCACTTTCTTTATCCGGGTGAGATATTGCTTCCACGTCTGGTCGGCAGAAAAAGCCTTCATCACGATGCGGTTGCCATATTTCTTGCCTTTCAGTTCGATACGGTCGGCGGTGGCATCGGAGATCACAAATTCGTAGTCGCCTCCGAGCGTTCCGTTCGGGTCGTCGGCCATACTTCCCTGCGGTTGCCCGAAATAATGCACCAGGTAATTGTAGGTATCGAAAGACAACATCGTCGCCTGCTCGGACTTGACGCTATAAAGCGAACTGACCGTCTCATCCGCTCCCGCTATCTGCGAAGCCATCGTCACCCGCTGGCCGTCGAACTTGCAAAGCAGGGTAATACCTCCCAGCGAGTAGTCCTTACCGACGTAATATTCCATCACCCATCCGTTGGGTGCTGCTTCCAGCAGTTCGCTGCAACGCTTCACATCGGCCGTGGCACGGTTGGCAGACGAATCGTCAAAATAATCTTCTTCCTGAAAGAGGCACGACTGCAAACCCAGGCAGACAAGGGCCAACAGGAAATATATCGTTCTATTTTTCTTCATCATAATAATGTGTAATTAAATAATCATCCAATCGTCAATCAAAAAAACAAGAGGTGACCGGCACTTATTGAATAGTGCTCAAGTCAATTTCGGTAATCTCCTGCTGGCGGCGCAGCACGATTTTACGAAGTTCGTTGAGGTCGATCCCCCATGTGTCGCGCATATAGTTATAGACAATCGTGAATTTCTTGTTGATGATGGCAGCGCCCGATTCTCCGGCTGCCGTCATCATATTGTCCCAGTAGGCCTGCGTATGCGTGACGTACATGGCTATATTTTCCACAAAATCCTCGTTGGACTGGCTCATGGCATAAGCCGTCACGAAACCGTCGGACCAGGCCACATCGTCCGTGCGGGGCATGGCACCCTGGGCGGTCATGTAGTAATACCAGTCGGCTCCCACGTATTTTCCTTCCGAGATGCGGTTGAAAGAAGGGTCGAAATTCCGTTTCTGATGCAGGATATGGGCAAATTCATGATGCATCGTTTCAAAATAATACTCGTTGAGCTTTTCGATATTGATCTTCTTTATGTTGAGGTCGTTCACGTTGTAGAGGGTGATTTTCTTCCCGCCTTCTGCCGTGCCGAGCACCATGTTACCGCTACTTTCGTAGGCGGGCGATCCGATGAGGTGGAATGTCTTGGGTACGTAGACACGGAGAAAATCCATTCCTGCCAGTTCGACGTAAGCGTCCATCCAGACGTGTTTGATGATTTTCGACAGTGCCACTGCTTTGTCATAGTCGGCGGGCACGAGGTTGTATTTATGATCGCTCTCGATATCCTTCATGCGGTACATGAAGTCGATGTTATAAGGATAGGTGTAGTTGTCGAGCAGCCAGTAGTCGAAAGCATTTCTCTCCAGCGGTTCGGTAGAGAAGATGCTGTTCGCAGTGTCTATCTCGTCGTTATTGTTGCAAGCCCCCAGGCAGACTGTGGTGAGAGCAAGCAAAGAGTAAATGATCTGTTTCTTCATAATTTTCACTTTTTTCTCTGTTAGTTTCTTCTCGGGTTAGGTTGCATTCCCGCCACGATCACGTTTCGCGGAATCTGGATGGCACGGCGCAGGTCGTTCGGCGGCATTTCGTCGGTGACACGTTGAGTAGCCATGTTACGACGGTAAATCATAATACCGTACCGTTTGATATCGGGCCAGCGCATCCCCTCGTGCAGGGTAGTGACACGGCGTATGTGCAGAATACAGTGAAGAATATTTTCCTGCATCCCTTCTTCGATAGTGAAATCGGGAGCTAGCTGTTTCTTGGGCGTCTGTTGCGTGAAAGGCGTGTAGAAATTCATTTTATCATAATACGCATTGATCTGGTCGGGTGTCAGGGTCGATTTGTTGCGGGTGTAGGCACGTTGCCAGCTCGTGATGTCGGCAGCCGACTGGGGGTACATTTTCTTCAACGCGTATGCTTCGGCACGGCAAAGCAGGGTTTCGTCCGTTGAGAACAATACCGGCATATAATAAAGGTAGCCGCCATCATAAAGTCCGCTCTTGCGCAGGATGCTGGCTACAAATCCGGTGGTAGAGAAAGGTTTCAGATACAAATAATCCGAGCTGCCCCACAGTCCTGCAGAAAGACAGGTTTCGCTGGTGGCGAGCGTTTGGTTGTGGAAGTAACGCGGGCCTACCAGGTAGTCGCTTCCGAGTGCGCCCCAGTTGGAGACGGTGCTGCTTATCAGCAGGTTGGCCTCATTGGAAGAAGCAATATACGCATCTGCCTGCACATTTCCGTTCACGGAAAGATTGCTCAATGCTTCCCAGTCGCGGAGCAGGTCGTCGGGGTTGCTGCCCAACACACGGGTGGCAAAGTCAATCACCCGGTCGCAGTTGGAGAAATCGGGTTTCATATAATAAAGGTAGAAACGGGCGGCAAAGGCATAGGCGGCCTTGCGGGTGAAATGGTATTTGGGGACGGAATATCCGTCGTCCGAAATCAGTTCCACTCCCTCCAGGAGGTCACGCTCCACTTTCCGGTACACTTCTTCCAGCGTGCTGCGCTCGTAACGGGGAGACACGGTGGTTTCCACGTCTTCCATATAGGGGATTCCCAACGATTCGGAGGCATGAGTGTCATAAGCATTGCAGAAGATAGTTGCCAGCATGAAATGGCAGTAGGCACGGCACACCAGTGCTTCACCGCGCTGCGGGTTGAGCGATGCCGGATTTCCTTTCTCCTCTATCGCCTTGAGTGCCATGTTGGCGGCTGAAATTGCACCGTAATAACCTCCCCAAAGGGAATTGGGTGTGTCCTGATATTCCTCTTTGGTATCTTCCCAGTTGTAACATTCCTTTTCGGAAAGCTGGTAGTAACCGTAGGTGGGGCCGCTATCATCGGAGTTGTCGCTGTAGAGTTCGAACAGTTCGTTGGGTGATACGTCGGGATAGGCCGATACAAGCAGTTTGGCTATTTTCTGGTCGGTGTTCAGTTCCGTGCGGTTGTCCGGTGTTTTGTCCAGAAAATCATTGCAGGAAACGGTAGTCAGACCGGAAGCTGCGGTGAGCAGCAGCACAGGGAGTATATGGTTTATTTTCGTCTTCATCTATCGTATATTTTTTCGGGTTCTCTATTGGGGGTTACAATCACAGTCCCAGACGCAGGGTGAGGGTAAACTGACGCGGAACGGGGGATGCTACCCCTCCGGTGTTCACAAATTCGGGGTCCTGCCCGTTCAACTTCTTGTCGGCGTAGATCAGGAAGAGGTTGGTAGCCTGCAACTTGAGCGACAGGTTGGATATTTTGGCAGGAGCGATCCAGCTTCTCGGGAACTCATACATCAGTGATATTTCTTTCATGCGGATAAAATCGCCTTTGGCGATGCGCTCCGTAGAATAGTTGTAGGCGTTGTAGGCAAGATAAAGCGATGTATTCGTCCTATATTGCGGGTCGCTAAGTATCACCGGGATATTCGTTCTCGCTTCGTCGCCGGAAACAGTCCAGCGGTTTTTGAATTCACGCGGCATGGCGGTAAGGTCGGAATATTTGTAGTTGAACACCGGGTTGAGGCGGACTACGTTGCCGAAAGAGTAAGTCATAAAGACATTTAGTTTGAAGCCTTTATAGGTGAATACATTACCGAAACTTCCCGTGACGGTGGGATCGGTAGGACCTTCGTATTTCAGGTAATCCAGTTTTTCGCGTTCCTGGAAGTTGATGCTGGTGCTAGTCACTTTTCCGTCGATGAGGTATTGCGGAATACCGTCTTCATCAAGTCCCGCAAAAGGGATGGAGAAGAGTCCGCGCACGGGGTATCCTTCGCGGGCAAAGCCGTTGCCGGAAACGAGTTCCATCATACTTGTGAGTCCTTTCAGCTGGGTGACTTCGTTCTTGGCATAGGAGAAGATAAAGTCTGTGTTCCATGAAAAATCATTCGTGCGGATGTTGCGGGTGGAGAGCGTAAATTCCACACCGTGAGATTTCATGGTGGCTACGTTGGCATATTTGTTGATGACGCCGCCTACTCCCTGTGTGGGGACTACACCGATCAGGTCGTAGTTGTTACGCTGGTACCAGTCGGCGGAGAAGTTGATGCGATTTTCGAGCAGGCCGAGGTCGATGCCGATGTTCAGCTCATGCTTTTTCTCGTAAGTGAGTTCGCTGTTCTCGATGTCATCGATATAAAGTCCCGTTTCCTGAATGTCGGTAAAGGGGCGGTAGGGCGAGAAGCTGCGGATGATGGCTTGCGAGTTGGTCACTTCCGCCGGGCCGCGGTCGGCGGTGAGGGAGTATGAGGCTTTCAGTGTCAGGTTGGAAAGGGTGGGTTGCAGCGCTTTGAAGAAAGATTCTTCATGCACGTTCCAGGCACCGGACAGGTTCCATGTGGGTAGCCAGCGGGATGAACGGCTGCGTCCCATGCGGTTGGTTCCTTCATAGCGGAAAGTGCCGTTGAGGGTGTAGCGTCCGTCGTAAGAATACGTGGCGTTGAAGAAGCTGGCTATACTCCGGGTTTCGGAGTGTCCCAGGCTGTAATAGCGCGAACCGGATTCGATACCGTTCTTGAAGAACTGGTAGATGTAGGACGGAATTTCCCCCATCGAATATTGCATTCCCCAGCCTTGGAAAGAGGAATATGTTTTTTGAAGGCTGTTCACTTCCATTCCGGCAAAGAAGTTGGTGATGTGCTTTTCGGCGAAAAGATGATTCCATGAGAGTGTTCCACGGAAATCGAGTCCCAGCATACGGCGGTCCTGACGCTGGTAGATACCGCCTTCGGGCAGCAGGGTAATAGGCAGGGCGTATGGGTTGTCGGGGTCGGTATAGAGCAGTTTGTTTTGCTCGCGGATGGTGGCGTCGTCCATACCGGTGCGGTAGGCGATTGCCTGATTGGCGTCGTCGAGCACGTTGTGTTCCTGCGATGAAGTCTGGTATCTAACGGCTCCGAGGGCACTCAATTCGAGTCCCTGAATCACTTTCCACTTCATCTCGCCTTGAAATTTCACATCGACCATATTGATTTCGATGTAGTTATTGTCGAGTTCGTGGAGAATATTGAATGGGGCGTAGTTGCTGATATAGTCCACAGAGGGGTCGAGTGTGCGGCTTGTGTTGAGCGCGTATGAATAAGGGTTGATGTCGAATCCGCGGGACATCTTTCCTGATGCGATGTCGAGGGTGGAGTTCATCGTTCCCGGCGCGTTCTGCTGGCGGTAGGAGGCGTTGGATATGAGGTTGAGCGACAGATTTTTATATATATTATAGGTTGTGTTCACATTGGCCGTATAGCGTTTCACCTTGCTCTGCTTGTACCAACCAGGATCGAGCATGGCACTCAAGGAGGCGTAGAAAGAGGATTTTTCCGTTCCGGCGGTGATGCTGACGGAATGGTTCTGCGAAACGGCATTGGTGAAAAGCACGTCGAACCAGTCAGTGTTGCGCATTTCCGCTTCGCGGAGGTAAGCGTTACGGGCTTCGGTGGTGTTGAGCAGTCCGCGTTGGCCGTTACTGTTGTTGTATTCGTCGATGAGGCGGTACATACGACCGTACACTCCGGTGTCTCTGGTGCGGAAAAGGTCGGCACTGTTCAACCAGCCTTTCTGTTCCATTTCTTTGTAGATTCCCATCTGTTCCTGCGAATTCATGATATTGAATTCTTTGTAGCTGGGGATAGCACGGGTGGTGAACTCGCCCATATAACTGATCTTGCTGACTCCGGCACGTCCTTTCTTAGTGGTGACTACGATAACGCCTGCCATCGCACGTGCACCGTAAATGGAGGTTGCCGAACCGTCTTTCAAAATTTGGAAACTCTCGATATCGTCGGAATTCAGTCCGGCTATGGCGGAACTAATCAGTGTCTCGGCATCACCGGAGGAAAGGTCATCGGGACCTACGTCGATGGCGTCTTCCAGAATCACGCCGTCAACAACCCACAACGGTTTGGAACTTCCGTAAATGGAAGTAGCTCCACGCACACGAATCTTGGGGGCAGTTCCAAAAGTGCCCGAAACATTCTGAACGGAAACTCCTGCCGCACGACCTTCCAGTCCGCGACTAATGTCGGGCAAACCGTCCAGCTTCACATTATCGGCATTTAATTGTTTGGTGGCTCCGGTAAAAAGACGTTTATCCATTTTCTGCATACCGGTCACTACCACTTCCTGTAATACTTCGGAATCGGATTTCATCATTACCTTGATGGTCCCGGACTTGATGGGAACATCCTGCGACTTCATGCCGACATAGGTGATTTGCAAAGTTCTTGATGAACTCATGCATTTTCTGCCCCTCCTTCCATAAGTGCTTGAGCACAAAATATTTAATAAATATAAAAAAGAAAATACCGAAAGGGGAATAAAAAAAGCAAAAAAGGAAGTGAAACGCAAAATAAATCGTCCTTTTTTGCTTTTTATCTACTTACTGAAAAGGTAGAAAATATCTTTCATGTAGCAAACTTCAAGTCCGGCAGCAACTCTCGTCTCCCCAATTAGGGTATTAATATAAGAGACTATGGATAGAATTTCTTTCTTTGTCCAATAAACTATCTTTTTTCTACCTGCAATTATTTATTTGCAGATTATTATGTGTTATTAAACATCTTATCTACGAATTTATCCACATTTATTTATCAAAAAGATACTTATTTTCGTTTATTAATCACCAAAAAGAAATAAGAAACCGCCTTTCATGTACTTATCTTGTATTTAAGTCCTTTTGCTACAAGTATTTTGTATCGACAGCACAAATTCATATTTTTTTTCATATTTTTCTTTGTTTTTCTAAAAAAGTGGTTACTTTTGCGAATCGTAAGATAGCAAAACAGACTATTCTACTATATAAAAACTATATGAAAAGAAAACTAACGCTGTTATTAACCTGCCTGCTAGCAGGCATTAGCCTGGCAATCGCTCAAACCTCCAGAAAGGTAATGGGCGTTGTCTTCTCCGAGGAAGACAACCAGCCCGTCATAGGAGCATCCGTTTTAGTTAAAGGTACATCTATAGGAACCACCACCGACCTCGATGGAAAGTTCGTTATCAATAATGTACCAAGTTCATCAAGAACTTGGTAACTCCCCTCCCGCTTTCTTCTATTTTCCATCTTTTTTCTTCACCTTTCCTTCCTTTTCACCAGTCTCCAGGAACAGTGTTTTATCGTCATGAAACTGAATATCTATACGAATATGATGACTATCATCAACTGTATAGCCTACATCCGCAGAATCTCCTAGAAAAAGCTTCAGAATCCAGCACAACACCTCCGGAATATTGACAATAATCGTTGCCTTTCCAATCACACAAGAGAAAAAATTAAAGATAGTTGTCCAATTTGGTATAGGACTCCGACCGTCGAAATTACACCTGTACACACGCCCCACGGACGAACGCGAACAATCCGAATTCTTTTCAACATATTTTTCTGGAATATTATTCAGTTGCCCCAACTTAAAAACACAATCAATTACTTTCTTCTTAACATCATCGTCGCTGTGACGTACACCGGTCATTTCTTTCTGACCATTTTCACTGTTAAAAACCACTTCTCTTTCTACCTTAGTCATTTTTTTACATTTTATTTAATATTTACATATAAAATTCACGACAAAAGTACAATGCTTATTTTAACATATATGTTCAAGCATGACACATTCTATATTTTTCATCCATATTTTCACAAAGAAAGAGGGTTTGGGGTACCCATTTTCTACCTTACCGGTATTATCAAGAAAATAGATGAAATAAAATCTGCCAAAGAGGAAAGAAATCACTCGTTCCAAAAGCTGTGATTTGCGCTAAGAAAAGATACCGGAACTATTACTAAAAATAATAAATTAAGAGAATAGAAAAGCGATGTCAAATCGCGACTGTACATTTATAGCGGGTAATATCAACTTCCGGCAACTTGCTCCCTGAAGCAATTACCTTAGCAATAAACTCGTTACATTCCTCTGCCGAAAGCTTCTTCCGGCAAAAAGCATAATATAGAAAATCAAGAGTAGTCAGAAAAGTTATACCGTTCTGCAAACAATAGTCCTTTATATCCTTCAAATTACTGCTACCCAGCACATCACGGTGCTCTCTGCAATAAATCATGCAGGCACTCTCACCGTGTCCAAACGTTTTAAGTAATTGGAAATAATCTTTCAACGATGCTCCCGTAGGGGAGAAACCAAAATAACATATTCGTATTCGGGAAAGATGTCCGGCAACAAAGAAAATGCTTCCGCTTTCACAAAATGGATGATAACGTCAGCATCCAGTATTATTTTCGTCTTCTTCTGTTGCATGTGTGTTTATTTTGCGGAGTAACTCCCAATAGTGCCCCTCTGATATTTTTTCCTGTTCAAAAAGTGAGCGGGCTTTTTCGCCGAAGTCTCCGATTACCAGTCCTTCGTTTGCCGGATCATATAATGCAGTGTCATAACCGAAACACAAAGCCGAGTGTTTCACCGGTTCATCTGCCAGCGCAAGACGTGCAGCATTGGTCAGTAAACCAACATTCAGCAATCTGTAAAGCAGTGCAGAGCGGGAAACAGAAAAGTAATGTTCCAATTTCAACACTGTTGCCAATGAGATCTTTTTTGTTTTCAGTTCATTTTCCGGGATAAGTTGACAAAGTCCTGTCTCCGGCATCAGCAAAGAAGAGGCAAACATATCGGCGCTCTGTTCTACGGGGTCTTTACTTCCACTACAAGGGTTGCATTTGTGCGGAGTTGGTTTACTTTCAATATACAAGTGATAGAGTTCGTGGGCAATCGTGAAATGTTGCCTGCCTCTTGAATGGGAAGAATTCACGAGCATGAACCGATGTCCGGAACCGTCTTTGAGGCACATTCCCGAAAAGTTATCGGAAAGAGGGCGGAAAATGGTCAAGACATTCAATTTCAGCAACAGACTTTTCAGATTAATGGCTTCCGAAGCACTCAATCCGTTATCCGCGCGAAATTCCGCCACTTGTCTTTCTATGATGAATTTATTTGGAGCCATTTCCAATCCGTTCCATTTTAAGGTAAGACTTCACGAGATCTTTAAAATGGGCTATTTCTTTCAAATCCCCTTCTTCAACATCGGAGATACGAAAAGCAGTAGCCAGAATCTCATTGTCGGCTTCTACATTATCTTCAAACAGAAGAAACGCTTCACAGCCAAACAAATCAGCAATCTTCTCTAACAAATGAAAAGGCACTTCACGAACACCGCTTTCATAGTTACTATAAGCCGACCGCTCCACACCGATAGATTTCGCTACCTGCTCCTGCGTAAAACCGGATAATTCTCTGGTTTTCTTCAAGTTCTCTCCGACAATCTGATTCATGGTTTTCATTAGTCACCTCCTTTATTCTGTGGCAAAAGTAATTCTAAAATAAATAATAAACAAGTTTTGCCACAGATAAGTTTAATCTTCCGCCATTTACTTTTTCTCACATAGCACTCAATCATGACTCAATCGTTTCAACGTTTCATTATGGTTCAAGCTTGGACAGCCTTTGCATTACCTGCTCTCTACCTTTGTCCCCATAATCAAATCATTAAAACGAATCAAAATGACTGAAACTGAAAAAAATCATTCCTTCCAACGGGTACAGCTAATGAAGCAAGCTGCCGTCATCCGGCAAAACAACGGTATGAACCGGCACGATGCACTCGTCACGGCTCACCGGATAGGGGCTCTCATCCGGCAGATGCATCACGGAAATGTCTGTTTCCGCTACACCAAACAGGATGGAACCATCCGACACGCCACCGGCACCCTCACCGGATATGAACATAGTTTCCACCGTCCGTATCTACCCAAACCGGAAAATACGTTCGTTGTCTACTATGATATCGAAGCCAAAGGCTGGCGCACCTTTCACGCTGAAAATTTTCTGGATATCGAAACGGACGGGCAAGACAGCAACAAGTAAAAATGAATCTGCAAAAGAACGGAATGAACGGGCAGGAACGAAAAGAATGGGAGGCGCTTTGCAGACAGTATAACGTAGATTCGCTATACGAGGCCATTCAAGGCTGCCGGGAAGAACTGGAGTTTCTGATTCATTGTGCCGAACGGCTCGAACCTCATACAGAGGAGGAGGAAGAAACGCCGTTTAACACATACAGACCACAGCGTTTCTCCGCACCAGAAAGCGCCGTTTAACAGATGGAGGAAACGCCGTTTCTCCCCGCATGATTCAGAAAAACGATTATTTTTTAACAGAGTATAATTTTATTAACATTATCAATATCAAGTATGGAAAATTGGAGATTTATTGAAGAAAACCCCGACTATATGATTTCAGATCACGGACGGGTATTGAGTTTCAAGGGCAGATCAAAGTTGATCCTTTGTGCCAAAATCATGGGGACCGGTTACGAAACTGTCATACTGCCGAATAAAGGTGTTTGTATCGAATACAAAATTCATCGTTTGGTTGCCAAAGCATTCATCCCCAACCCGGAGCAGCTGCCACAGATTAACCACCTCGATGGCAATACGATGAACAACCACGTGTCAAACCTCGAATGGTGCGATGCATACACCAATATGATGCACGCCATCCGGACGGGATTACGACGTACGGGAGTGGGATCTCATCAAACACCTTTCGCCGTTACGGATGCAACGGGGAAAGTATTGCGTGCCTACCCGTCTATGAAAGAAATGGTCAGAGAGGAACGTCTGAAGCCTGCGCACCGAAACTGGCTTATCCTCCAACTAAAGCATCCGGACCGCGTGAAACAACACGCCTTGCGTGTGCAACATCATCGGGGAGATGCTTTTATTATGGTTCAGACAAGGCCTAACCAGACCACAGTGCTTAATCGGACGACAATACCTAATCGGCCCACCATGCCTAATCAAACGACAACGCCGCCGATGGATGCTCCCTTCTCTCCGGTGCTCCATTCAGTAACAAAGCAATATTACCGCCAACTGTCCAAAGAGGAGGCTATTGCGTTCGGGGTTATCTCACGTGCCGTCTGCAAACAGGAAAGGAGGATTCTGCCATGAAAGACACGATCATCATCCACTGTTCCGCCACTCGTGCGGGACAGGATTTTACCGCTACCGACATCGACCGCTGGCATCGTCAACGTGGTTTTCGTTCTATCGGTTATCATTTCGTCATCCGTCTCGACGGTACGATAGAACCGGGAAGAGATGTTGCTCTCGACGGAGCGCATTGCACGGGTTGGAACCATCGGTCTATCGGCATCTGCTACATTGGCGGATTGGACAGGAACGGCCGGCCTGCTGACACACGGACGGAAGCGCAACGTGAAGCACTCGTCCGGCTGGTAGAAGATTTGCGCCTTGTCTTCCCTTCTCTGAAGCAGGTGATAGGGCATCGGGACACCAGTCCTGACCTCAATGGAGACGGCATTATCTCACCTGACGAGTATATAAAATCCTGCCCCTGCTTCGATGTAAAAGCAGAATTTATTCAGTAATAATCAACCATTTACAACCAGCATTTTATCATCATGGCCCGCATTTCCAAACCCGGATTAGATTATTTCCCCCTCGATGTCAATTTTCTGCAGGACAGAAAAGTACGCCGCATCTCCTGTCGCCACCACGCGGCAGGGATTGCCGCACTCACTTCGCTGCTCTGCCTCATCTATAAAGAAAAAGGTTATTATATTTTGTGGAACAAAGACACTCTTTTCGACATCGCCCAGGAAGCGTGTTGCGGGGAGGAGGAAATGCAGGCCATCATTGATGATTGCCTGTCAGTGGGGCTGTTCGATGATCTTATATATAAGGAGTATGGCGTACTGACTTCACAAGCGATTCAGGAACAATATCATAAAATCATCACCGACAGTCGGAGAAAATATAAATTACCTCTGGAACATTTCTGGATTATCAAGGAGGAGAGTAGTGAAATAGAACCGGAAAATACGGATGACTCCAGTGCCAACTCCGGCAAAGATGTTACAAAACCCCATGAATTTGCTACAACAATGCCACAAACAAAAGAAGAAACGGATACAGATATCAAAGGTAAACAGGAAAGGAATATGGAAAATGAAATCAAATCTGAAATAAAAAAAGACATAGAGACAGAGAGGGAAAGAAAAGACGGAAAGGAGAATGAGAGGAGCATGCCGCCCGTTCCGTCAAACAGCGTTTTTCAGGCTTCGCCTGTCGTTGTAGAGGGTTTGTCTTTGGATAAATCGATTGGAAAAGAAACGGTTTCGGAAGGGATGCAAGCGGGAGGAGGCTCGGAAGCTATACTTCTACTTAATATGCAAACTATCGGCATCCGGAACGAACAGACCGTAAAAGCGATTGTCGCCCTTGCCCGACGTAAAGAATTGGGAGGCCCCGGCGGTATTTTATGGAAAATTCTTAGTTCCCAATACCGCCCTACCCTACTCAAAAAGAATGAACCGGGTGATTACATTCTTTGGGCACTCAATCATCCGACGGAATTTGAAAACACCTACAACGGGACACTGAAAAAGCTAATCAGGGGAAGATAAAGCGGAAAAGTCTGCCTATAAACAAGGAACCTTTTTATTTTTACTGCAAAAGGGATGGAAAACCAAGAATTATCGTACCTTTGTAGTACGAAGAAAAAGCCTCTTTTTTATGTATAAAGAGAAACGTCTCTTTGCAAAACATAAAAAGAAGCGACCCAAAACAATGAGTAAATTTATCAATCCGTTCACCGACTACGGATTCAAACTAATATTCGGCAGAGAAGTGTCTAAGGATTTACTAATCGAATTTCTGAACGACCTGCTCGAAGGTGAACGAGTGATAACGGACTTACAGTTTTTGAATAATGAGCAATTGCCGCTCTATCCGGAAGGACGAGGTATTATCTATGATGTATATTGCACCACGGACACAGGCGAAAAAATCATCGTTGAAATGCAGAACTGTATGCAAAGCAACTTCAAAGAACGCTCGATTTATTATTTATCGCGTGCCATCGTCAATCAAGGAAGGGTAGGCAATGAATGGAAGTTTGAAATAAAAGCCGTATACGGAGTTTTCTTGATGAATTTCATTATCGACAAGAACATAAAACTCCGCACGGATGTTATTCTAAGTGACAGGGAAACAGGAGAACTCTTCTCGGATAAGTTCCGGGAAATCTTTATCGCTCTCCCTCTCTTCAACAAAAACGAAGAGGAATGCGAAACGAATTTTGAACGTTGGATTTATATATTAAATAATATGGAAACTTTAAAACGCATGCCGTTCAAGGCACGAAAAGCTGTCTTCGAGAAATTGGAAGATATCGCTGATGTGGCTTCTATGTCTCCGGAAGACAGGGAGCGATACGACAATAGCGTCAAAGTGTACCGAGATTATTTGGTGACAATGGATGCAGCTGAACAAAAAGGTGCACAAGAAACCCAGCTGAAAATAGCCCGGAACATGAAAGCCAAAGGGATAGACAATGAGTCTATCGCCGAATGTACCGATTTACCTTTAAGCATAATCGAAGGATTATAAAGTAATCGGATTCATAAAGGCACTATCTTGTAACCAACCGTTTACGAACGAAGAAAATAAAAAGAGGTGAGCTCCCTTTGCAGGGTAGTCCACCTCTTTCTCTTCATACACAAACATTCAAATTATCAGGTTTCAGGTGTTCGTCAATATAACGGATACCGTCCATCTTAAAAAGCCCCCGCAGAAGCGTATAGTTCAACATACGCTGCACCAGGTACGGGGTGCCTTGCAAGCTGCTCTGGTAGATGACCTCCTGCAAATCCGGTGCAAAACGGTCGGGATCGACTCCGGGAAGCAGATAACCGCAAATCTTACAATGCGTCAAAACATCAATCAACTGCTGCAACCAGAAAGCTTCCTCCCGCTCGAAAGCAGCACGGTATTCCCTGTCGGCAGCAATATCCATCAGCAACTTCTTCCCCAGCGAATGAAGCAGGGTGAGATAGCCATCCACTGTGATAAAAAGTGCCTCCATGCACGAGCTGTCCATCCGTATCTGTTTTTGCTGGATCCGGCTTCTGATTCCGTTGGCAAAATCAGAAAGACAGACACGGAACAGACTCGTTTTGCTGGGAAAGAGCTTGTAGAGTGTCCGCTTCGACATCTTCATTCCCCTGGCTATATCATCCATCGTCAACCCGTCGGCACCATGCTGGTACATTTCCCGCTTGGTGTAGTCGAGTATCCGGCAACGCAGTGTTTCTGGATTCATACATACCTCCCTACATACGGCCGCCACCCAATGCCTGATACAAAGTGATTACGCCTTGGATTTCGGTAAAGCGGTTCGCCACTTGTGACAGTTGCGCGTTGAGCAACGTCTGTTGGGCGGTCAATACTTCCAGATAAGTGGTGTTGCCATGTTTCATCAACAGGCTTGTGCTCTTGGCTGCTGTTTGCAGAGAAGCCACCTGCTTGTTGTAGTAGTCGGCTTTCTCGCGGGCAGTCTGGTACTGCACCAGTGCCTCGTTCACTTCCACGCCTGCGTTCAGCAAGGTCTGTTCGAAACTAAGGCGGGCTTCCTCCTGTTGGGCTTTCGCTATTTTCAGTTGGGCGATGTTCGCTCCTTTATTAAACAAAGGCTGCGTCAGGGAAGCCACGGCGGAGGCCAGGAACTTACCCGGGTTGACAATCATGCTCCCTGCACTGTTGGTCCACCCTGCGCTGCCGCTCAACGTGATGGAAGGATAGAAAGCGGCACGTGCGGCATTCGTTGTATAGAAAGCCTGTGCCAACGAAAATTCTGCGCTACGCACGTCAGGACGGTTGGCAAGCATCTGTAAGGGAACACCCACGGAGAAGTTTTCCGGCAACTGTTGATTTCCCAGTTTGCCACGCTGTATTTGGTGGGGAGTTTCTGCCAGTAAAAGTGCCAGTGAATTTTCCGCCTGATTGATTTGCTCTTTCAGGTCGAGTACGGTGGTACATATATTGAAGTAGGTAGCCTCCGTCTGCGCCAGTCCGGCCTCATTCACCATCCCGGCCTTTTTCATGGCACGGGTGGCATTCACACTTTCTTTCCAGGCAGCTTCGGTAGCCACAGCTATCTCATACTGCGAATCGAGCATCAGCAAGGTGTAATACGTATTGGCAACGGATGCTACCAACTGCGTCTTGACAGCCTGTTCATATTCCTTGCTCTGTTCGTAGGCAGCTTTCGCACGACGCTTTGCTGTTGTCACCTTTCCAAAAATATCCAGTTCCCACGAAGCAGTCACGGGCAGCGAATAAGTTTGTGTAGCCTTTCCACGGTCGAAGCTGCTGGCAGCTCCTTCCGGTGCCAGAAACAAAGAAGGCAGATAAGACAGTTTGGACGTCAACAGCGTGGCTTCCGCTTCTTTCACACGCAAATGGGCAGTCTGCATATCGGTGTTGCGCAAGAGTGCCGAATCCACCAAATTCTGCAGATAAGGGTCGGTAAAGACCTCCCGCCACGAGAGGTTACCGAAGTTTGCCGTATCGGTGGCAGCAACAGACTCGCTGCCGTAAAGTCCTTCGGGAACTTCCGATACCGGTTTGTATTTATTGTAGATACCGCAACTACTCAATATAAGCGTTGCTGCGGACAGAATGATTATTTTTCTCATTAGTTCTTATTTTAATTCAGGTCTAAAACCTTTAATCATCAATTATTCTTTTCCAGCTTTAGATTTTTCTTCCTCGCTCACTTTGATTTCTTCTTCAATCTGCCAGTCATGCGTCGGGACGCTCTGCACGGGACGCAAACGTTCCTGCAACCACTGGAAAGCAATAAACAAAGTAGGCACGATGAAGAGCAACGCCAACGTACCGATGGTCATACCACCTACTACACCCGTACCCAATGAACGGTTACCGTTGGCTCCCACTCCACTTGACATCATCAACGGGAACAGACCGAAAATCATCGTCAATGCCGTCATCAGAATCGGACGCAGACGGGCTTTAGCCGCACTGACCGCAGAAGCAATCAGCCCCATACCTGCTTTACGACGTTCGGCAGCATATTCCGTCAGCAAAATAGCCGTCTTCGCCAGCAGACCGATCAACATAATCAAACCTGTTTGCAGATAAATATTATTCTCCAGTCCGAACATCCAGGCGAAAAGGAAGCTACCCATCAATCCGCAAGGCACACTCAAAAGCACAGCGAACGGAATAATGAAGCTCTCATAAAGCGCACTCAAAATAAGGTAAATCATCAGGAAGCAGATACCGAAAATAATGATCGTCGTACCGCTCTGCTGGTTTTCCTCACGGGTGATACCTCCGTAATCATAGCCATAGCCTTTCGGAAGAGACTGTTCGGCAGTTTCCTGCACAGCCTTGATGGCGTCTCCCGTACTATATCCGTCGGCCGGCATCGCATTTACCGCAATGGAGTTATACATATTGAAACGGCTCAACGATTCCGCACCGTAGCTACGGGTCAGCGTAACGAACTGGCTCAATGGCGCCATCTCTCCATTCGACATACGCACAAAAGCATTATCGAGGGAAGTTTCGTCCAAACGGAACACCGGATCGGCCTGAATCATGACACGGTACACTTTAGAGAAACGGTTGAAATTGGACACATACTGCCCACCGTAATAACCGGACAGCGTACTCAACACAGCGTCGGGCGTGATACCTGCACGCTTACATTTAGCCGCATCCACCTCTACCGTCCACTGCGGATAGCGAACGTCGAACGTCGAATAAGCCATCGATATTTCAGGCCGCTGGTTCAAAGCTCCCAAGTATTGCTGGGTGGTGGTGAAGAACTCGTTCATATCACCGCCCATCTTATCCTGCATGTGGAGTTCGAGCGCATTACCCATACCGTAACCCGGAATCATACCCGGAGAGATGGCGAACACACTGGCATCCTTGATATCAGCCGTACGCGCATATACCTGACCGATCACCGACTGCACATTGTCCTCATCACCCGGACGTTCGTCCCACGGTTTCAGTTTGAGAATCAACATACCGAACGAACTACCCTGTCCTGCCAACAATCCGTAACCGGCCACTTTCTGCACGTGTTTCAGTTGAGGTATTTCTATCAGGCGTTTTTCGATACGTTCCATCACCTTATCCGTCGTTGTCAGCGAACTGCCTGCCGCTGTACTCACATTGACGAAAATAACACCCTGATCCTCGTCGGGTACCAGACTGGTCTTCGTGTTATTCATCAGTAACACAAGCAATACCACGGAACAAGCCAGCAACGACCATGTCAACCATCTGCGCTTGATAAAGAACAATACAATCGTCTTATATTTATCCACCATCATATCGAAAGCCGAATTGAAAGCCTTACGGAAGCGTGCCGCAAAGTTGTTCTTCTGCGTTCCGTCTTCATTAATATAAGGTTTCAGCAGCAATGCACACAAAGCCGGACTCAAAGTCAACGCGTTAATAGCGGAGATACCTACCGCAACCGCCATCGTCAAACCGAACTGGGTATAGAACGTACCGGAAGTGCCGCCCATGAAGGACACCGGAATGAACACCGCCATAAACACCAGCGAAGAGGTGATAACGGCATTACTGATACCTTTCATAGCGTCGATACTTGCCATATATGACGACCTGTAGCCCACATCGAACCGCGCCTGCACCGCCTCGACGACAATAATGGCATCATCCACCACCGTACCGATAACGAGCACTAGCGCAAACAGGGTCAGCAGGTTGATACTGAATCCGGCTATCGCCATGAAAGCAAACGTACCCACCAGGGAAACCACAATTCCGACCAGCGGAATCAATGTAGAACGGAAGTCCTGCAAGAAGACGTACACCACAAGGATAACCAGGATGATAGCCTCGATCAACGTTTTCACCACCTCATGAATGGAAGCGAACAGGAAGTCGTTGGAGCTCATCATCTGCGTCAGTTCCACGCCTTTCGGAAGGTCTTTACTTGCCTCTTCGAGGAGTTTGTCGATATTCTGGTTTACTTCGGTCGCATTGGAACCTGCCGTCTGGAACACCATACAGGATACACCCGGATGACCGTCCATACCACCGTGGTAAGCGTAGCTGTCCTGTCCCAGTTGGATATCGGCAACGTCTTTCAGTTTCAAGACTTCGCCATTGTCGGTGGAACGGATGACGATATCCCCGAATTCTTCGGGAGTAATGAGACGTCCGGTGTACTTCATCGTATACTGATAAGTCTCATCGGAATTTTCACCGAACGAACCGGTAGCCGATTCGATATTCTGCTCGGCAAGCACACCGGTGATATCGGACGGAATCAGTTTGTACTGTGCCATCACGTCCGGTTTCATCCATACACGCATACTATATTCACCGCCCATAATCATCAGGTCGCCCACACCGGAGATACGAAGAATCTGCGGTTTCAGGTTGATGCTGATATAGTTGGACAGGAAGTTCTCGTCGTAACTGTCGTCCGGACTATACAATGAGAACATCTGCAGAATACTCGTCTGACGCTTGGAAGTGGTCACACCGACCTGGGTTACCTCCGCCGGAAGTTGTCCCGTAGCACGTGATACACGGTTCTGCACGTTGACAGCCGCCATATCGGGGTCTGTGCCCTGCTTAAAATAGACGGTGATGCTCACCGAACCGGAATTGGTGGCGGAGGAAGTCATGTAGGTCATGTCTTCCACTCCGTTGATCGCCTCTTCCAAAGGCGCAATAACACTCTTCTGCAATGTTTCCGCACTGGCGCCATAATAGGTGGTACTCACCATAATGGTAGGCGGAGCAATATCGGGATACTGCTCAACGGGCAAGCTGAACAGCCCGATGATACCCACTACGACAATCGTGATAGAGATGACTGCCGATAATACGGGGCGTTCTATAAAGGTTCTTAAATTCATGAATGATTCCTCCTTGGTTTAATTTTCAGTAGTAGTTGCCGGAGACTTCGTTGTTGTCTCTGTTGATGAGGATTGATTAGCATTTGTCACTCCTGCCACTGGAGTTTGAGCAGCCTTTGCCTTGACCGGAGTACCTTCACGAAGCAAACCTACTCCTTCTGCCACGATCACATCTCCCGGTGCCAATCCTTCATCTACAATAAATTCCCGACCGCCATTGACACGGGTCACTTGTACCTGGCTGGATTGAGCCTTGCCGTCCACTACCTTATAGACATATCTCTTATCTTGTATTTCGAAAGTGGCAGCCTGTGGAATGGTCAGCGCAGCTGTTTTTTGAACAGGAACAATCACATTACCCGCACCACCGCTATGCAGCAATCCTTCCTTGTTCGGGAAAACTGCACGCAGGCTGACCGTACCCGTCGAACGGTCGATCACTCCGCTGATAGATTCAATCTGTCCCCGTTCGGAGTAGGCTGACTTATCGTTCAGTTGCAGGTCGATGGCAGGCATATTTTTCAATGCTTCCTCTTTAGAACCGTATTGGCGGATCAGTCCCAGTAATTGGTTTTCCGTCATGGAGAAGTAGACGTACATATCCGAATTGTCGGAAACGGTAGTCAACGGCTGGGCAAGAGCGGAACTAACCAAAGCTCCTACACGGTAAGGCAACGTGCCTACCACTCCGTCGGCCGGACTTTTCACAACCGTATAAGAAAGATTATTGCGGGCACTCACTTCCTGCGCCTTGGCCTGTGCCAACTGTGCTTTGGCAGCCAACAGGGAGTTTTTTGCCGTACTCAAATCGAAAGAGGAAATTACGTTCTCTTTATACAGTTCCTCTTTACTGTCATACGTCAGTTGCGCTGTAGCCAGAGAGGCCTTGGCCGATTCAACGTTTGCCACTGCCGTCTGCAAAGCAGCTTCATACGGCACTTGGTCGATGATGAACAATGTCTGTCCGTTCTTTACACGCTGCCCTTCCGTTACACAGACTTTAGTCAGCGTACCACTTACCTGGGGGTAAATATCAATATCCTGACGTCCGCGGATGGTCGCCGAGTAGGCGCTTGAAATCATCCGGTCGGCCGGAGAAACGGTCATCACTTCGTATTCTGTTTCCATTTGTGCCGGAGGAGCTTGTTTACAGCCCGTAGCAGCTACCATACAGCAGAGCAACAATAGCCCTTGCTTCACTTTACATACCTTTTTACTCATTTTCTGTTACCTATTTAACTATTTTTGAACGCGGCAAAGGTAGACTGTTTTCTTCATAGGAAACTGGACTTAGTATCTTCAGTTTTGTTCATTTTAGGAACATTAAAACCGATATTTAGTGAAAAAGTCCTATTTTTGTACCCAAAATAAGAACAACAATGGAATCAAAAAACTCTAGCCTAGCCATACTTCATGAACCGTTCGTTGCCGGAATGGACGAAAACCTGTCTCCAATTATGCAACGCCTGTGGAAACTGGAAGGGGGTGCCATCTATTTTTGCAGAAGCGGATGGGCACACGTCACAATCGACCTGAAAGACTATGAAATAGTAGAAAACACTCAAATCGTGCTCTTGCCGGGAACGATTATCCGCATCAATGGCAACAGCAGCGATTTCACAGCTTCTTTCTTCGGATTTCCCAAAGAAATGTTTCGCGAAGCCTGCCTCCGTTTCGAGCCGATCTTCTTCCGGTTCATCAAAGAAAAACCGTGCTATACACTCAAGGATGAAAGCACAGGAGCAATCAACGGGTTAATGCGTGCCACAACAGCTATATACAACGATCGTGAAAACCGTTTCCGCAACCAGATCGCCAAAAATCATCTCCAGTCGTTTATGCTGGATATTTATGATAAGTGTTACCGCTACTTCGACCGACAGGAAATCGAAGGAGGAAGCCGGCAGGATGAAATCTTTAAGAATTTCATCGCACTGGTACATGAAAACTGTATCTCACAACGGGAAGTGACTTTCTACGCCAGCAAACTGTGTATCTCCACCAAATACCTGACAGGTATTTGCAAAAGCGTGACGGGCGAGGCTGCCAAAAAGATTATCGACGACTTTGCCATCCTGGAGATAAAAGTGTTGCTTCAATCCACCGGACTGACGATTCAGGAAATAGCCGACCGACTTGGTTTTCCCGATCAGTCGTATTTAGGAAGGTACTTCAAACGGCACGAGGGAATGTCGCCGAAAGAGTATCAGAGTAAGTATTCTATCTAATCAAGTAAAATAATCTTTTATTATTAGATTATTAGGCACGGATTACGCGGTTCTTTTATTAACTAAAACCGTGTAATCCGTGCCTCCATTTATTTTATTAATTTGTATTTATCGCACAACACAGATTGTTAACAGATCTGTAATACTATCTTAATCTGCCTTGCATTCCTTTGCACCGTGAAACAAAAACACGGGTGTGAATAACTTTATTTCATTTAATAAATTAAAAGAAGCAAGGTAAAAGATTATGAAAAGAAACAAATGGCTGCTTTCTCTGTCGATTGGGCTCTTGTGCTGTGGCTCTGCATACGCACAGACAACAGTGAAAGGAAAAATCACAAGTGAAGGCGGGGAACCGTTAATCGGGGCTACCGTAGCTGTGAAAAACTCGACAGACGGCACGGTGACCGACATCGACGGAAACTACTCCCTGAAGACTAAGAAAACATTGACTCAAAAGGATTTGCTTGTATTCAGTTATGTGGGATATAAAACGCTACAGAAGAACTATGCAGGCAATACGATGAACGTAAAACTGGCGGAAGAGTCGCAACAACTGAATGATGTGGTGGTGACTGCCCTGGGGATCAAACGTGAAGAAAAAGGATTGGGATATGCCACGGAAACCGTGAAAGGGGATATGATTACGAGTGCCCTGCCCACCAACTGGTCGACGGCACTGAACGGCAAGGTAGCCGGATTGAGTGTTATCTCTTCCGGTGGTCCGCTTAATTCGAGCCGTATCTCGCTGCGGGGGGACGTCTCGCTGAACCAGAACGGAAACGACGCATTGGTGGTAGTGGACGGTGTACCGATGAGTAGTCCGATGACCAATCCGGGTGTTGCCTACGGTGCAGGTTCAAACAGCGAACTTTCCGTGGACTATGGTAACGGATTCTCCGACATCAATCCGGATGATATCGAAAGCATCCAAGTATTAAAAGGGGCCAGTGCGACAGCCTTGTACGGTACGCGTGCAGCCAATGGCGTGATTATGGTGACTACCAAATCGGGAGCGGGTGCACCCAAAGGTATCGGTGTGTCTTACAGCGGTAACTTCAGTATTGACGATGTGATGAGATGGCCCGATTACCAGTATGAATTCGGACAGGGATTGCCGAGCAATATCGGTCCGGCAGGTTCTATCTACGAAGGCCAGCCCTATTACTCTTACGGGAAAGCGGAAGACGGCAGTTACGCAAGCACTAGCGGAACCAGTAGCGCCTACGGAGCACGTTTCGACGCCAACAGGTTGTTCTACCAATATGACCCCGTAACGCAGGGACGCGCTTCTGTTGCCACCCCTTGGGTAGCGTACAAAAACAACCGCAAAGATTTGTTCCAGACAGGATACACCCTGACCAACTCGGTAGCCTTGACCGGAAAATCCGACCGGGGCAGCGTACGGGCGTCCATCACCCACACTAAGAACGAATGGATTCTCCCCAATACAGGTTTCCAGCGTATCACCGCCATGGTTTCCGCCCAACAGCAGATTTCGAGGGCACTGCGCATTAATTTCAAGTCGAGTTATACGTACCGCAAGCTCAACAACACGCCTGCACTGGGATATAACAGTAACTCTATCTCCTACTTCCTTATCTTCCAGAATCCGAATGTCAACCTCGACTGGTTGCGTCCGATGTGGCGTACCGGACAGGAAAATGTGAAACAGCTCCAACCGTACAGTTCCTTTATCGGAAACCCGTATGTCATTCTATACGAATCTGAAAATCCTTCGGAGAAACACAGTAATGTATCATCCATTTCTGCCAATCTGCGCATCAACAGTAAATTCGATTTCATGATCCGGTCCGGTATCCAGTTGTCAGCCGACCAACGCGAACAGCATCGTCCTATCAGTGACGTGGTTTTCGGAAACGGGTTTTTCAAGAAACAGAATGTGTTCGATTATGAATTAAACAGCGATGCTTTATTTACTTACCATGATTCATTCGCCAACGGATTGCGTGTCAACGCTTCGGCAGGTGGAAACATGATGCAACAAAGCTACGATATGTTGGCTGCCTCGGTGGTAGGATTGATTACGCCGGGAGTATACAAACTGGCAAACGGTGTTTCCAACCCGAACGTGCAGACGGTTATCAAAAAGAAAGCGCTGAACAGTCTTTATTTCACGGCCAATTTCTCGTATAAGGATAAACTGTTTCTCGATGTCACCGGGCGCAATGACTGGTCGTCTACCCTGCCGAAAAGTAACCGTTCTTTCTTCTATCCGTCGGTCAGCGTCAGTGCAGTGATGAACGAGTGGTTCACGTTGCCGGAACAGATCAGTCTGTTGAAAGTGAGAGGTTCGCTGGCACAGGTGGGCAATGACACAGACCCTTACAAGACATCGCCCTATTATGGCACGAGCGATTTCCCCGGATCGGTCATCGTATCTTCTACGCTCTATAATCAGGATTTCAAACCGGAGATTTCGACCAATTACGAAACGGGATTCGACTTCCGTATGTTTCACAACCGCATCGGACTCGATTTCACATTCTATTATAACCGCACCAAAAACCAGATTCTGGATGCTCCGATGGACCCGACCACAGGTTACAGCAAAGCTACCATCAATTCGGGATGCGTCCGCAACCGCGGTTACGAAATCCAGTTGGACGTTACTCCGGTAGTCAGCAGGGATTTCCGATGGAATGCTACTTTCACCTGGTCTAAGAACGAGAACCGGATTCTCTCACTGGCGGAAGGGGCGGATGAGAACCAGTTAATCAGCAGTATCGGTAGTGTGTCTATCATCGGACGTGTGGGTGGAACTACGGGCGATCTCTGGGGATATAAACTGGTACGCGACCCGGAAGGAAATGTGGTCATCAACGACAACGGATTGCCCGAACGTTCGGGAGAGATCGAATACGTCGGCACGGCCTATCCGAAATGGAAAGCCGGACTGTACAATGAATTTTCTTACAAGAACTTCACGCTTAGCGTCCTGCTCGACGGACAGGTGGGAGGTAAAATGTACTCGCACTCGCACCACAAAATGACGGAACAGGGAAAACTGCAACATACCCTGAACGGACGTCTGCCGGGAACGGAATTTTATATGTCGAAAGACGACCCGCGCATCGCTGCCGCCGGACTTTCACCACAAGACGGGATGTACATGATTGCTCCGGGAACAGTGAAGAACGATGACGGAACTTACTCGCCAAACACCAAAGTGGTGACCGTGGAAAGTTATTATAAGGAATATTACCGGATGGCCAATGTGGAAACTAACACGTTCGACACTTCATTCCTCAAGTTGCGCGAAATGAGACTGGAGTACAAGTTGCCGAACAGCACACTGAAGAAAACACCGTTCAGCAAAGCATCGGTGGCACTCTACGCACGCAACCTGTTCTGTATCACTGACTATCCTCTGTTCGACCCCGAATCTGCCGCCCTCAACGGAAGTTCGATGGTGACCGGTGTGGAGACGGGCTCACTGCCTACGGCACGTACTTTCGGACTGAATATTAACGTATCTTTTTAAACACTGACTTATGAAAACCAATAAACTTTTCAAAAATATAGTATGGGGAATGACTTTGTGCGGAGCTCTCTGCACGACTTCCTGCACCAGCTTCGACGAACTCAATACAGACCCCACCCGCATGGATGAGGTGAATCCCGGCACTCTGCTCAACCCGATTTTATACGAAACATCGGTCTACAACTGGAAACGCTACAACAGCTATACCTACGACCTGATGCAATGTGCCGTATCTACCAGCAGCACCAACGGTGTGGGATGGTGGTATATGACGGACAGCGAAGGAGACGGCACATGGACTACTTATTATAGATGGATCAACAACGCCAAAGAGATGATGCGCCTCACCGGAAAATTGCCGGAAGCCTCCAAACAACCCAACTACGATGCTATATCGCTGACTTTGCAATGTTGGTTATACCAGATTCTGACGGATGCCTTCGGTGATATTCCGATGAGCGAAGCCTGCTCCGCCGACGAGGGAATACTTGCACCGAAGTTCGACACCCAGCAGCAGGTGTACCAACAGATTATCGACAATCTGAAAACAGCTAACGAGTTGTTCGACAAAGCTAACGGGTTGATCTACAACCAATCGGGCGAAATGTTGTACAAGACGTCCAAAGGGGATGCAACCGGTATTTTGAAATGGAAGAAGTTCTGCAACTCGCTCCGTCTGCGTGCACTGCTCCGGGTGATCGACGTGCCGGAATTCAACGCGAAACAGGAGCTGCGTACCATGCTGACCGATCCCGCCACTTATCCGGTATTCGAATCGAACGATGATGCTGCCCTGCTTGCCATCAGCGGAACTTATCCGGAGGAAGCTCCGCTCACCCGTCCACAGGATTTCACTTCTTATGTTCAGATTTCAGAGTTCTTTGTTAATCTGCTGAAAGGTTGGAACGATCCCCGTCTGCAGATGTATGCAACACAGGTCACTCTCCCCGACCAGACTAAAGATTATGTGGGTTTGCCCAGCGGTTATCAGACGTTGCCTTCAATCACTGCTTCGGGACTGAATCAGGAAATGGCGAAGGCACCTATGAAACTTGCCATGAT
This sequence comes from Bacteroides sp. MSSM.1001136sp1_RTP21357st2_D2_RTP21359_211015, assembly GCF_040913205.1. NCBI lineage: Bacteria > Pseudomonadati > Bacteroidota > Bacteroidia > Bacteroidales > Bacteroidaceae > Bacteroides > Bacteroides sp. MSSM.1001136sp1_RTP21357st2_D2_RTP21359_211015. The sequence continues at coordinate 85,671 of NZ_JBDFVF010000009.1, forward strand.
GCCTTATGCCGAAGTGGAATTCATCAAAGCGGAATTACTGAAAAAAGGAGTGATCGACGGAGGAAGTAGCGCTGCCAAAGAGGCTTATCAGAAGGGAGTGCAGGCGGCTATCGAACAGTGGGGACAGAAAATGCCTGACCATTATTTTGAAAATCCGGAAGCTGCTTATGATGATACGCTGGAACGAATCATGAACCAGAAGTTTGTCGCACTGTTCTTCTGCGATTATCAGCAGTGGTTTGAATATAACCGTACCGGTTTTCCTGTGTTACCTGTGGGGCCCGGCATCGCAAATGCTAATAACAAAATGCCGAAACGCTTTAAATATCCATCTGCTCTGCAGCGTACTAACCTGAAAAATTATCAGGCGGCTAAAGCGAACATGGGAGGCGATGACTTCCATATCCGACTGATGTGGCAACAATAAATGAATGTATCGGTCACCAAGATTGCGGCAATAATTATCATTTCAATCAATCTTTAAAATTCAATGAATATGAAAAGAATAATCAGTATGGCTGTTGTGTTAGTTATAACGATGGCAGCAACAGCGCAAAAAGGAGAGCTCGCCATGAACGAGAATATCTCCGGAAAAGACCATGTTTCCAAAAACGAAAAAGAAGCTACTCCCGTAGGCAAAAAGCCGAAAGCGGCGTTTATATTCGACGTGTATGGAGAAATCCCGACTACCAAACCAGTGTTTGAAGCGGAACATTATCTGGGGAGTGACATTACCGGAAAATGGAATACTTTCATCCAGAATTATACGCACGAGTATGATGTAACAATCGGATTTACGGATTCTTCGGTCGAAATTTTGAAGCCTTCTATTTACAAGGCGGTCAATAAGGTGAATAAATATTATAAGAAGGCATTGAAGAAAGAAGAGGTGAGCCGGGAAGTTGCTACATTCAACATGGGTCATATTCTAGATTGCGCCAATGTGATGTGTTTCGATGATAACAGCAAGTCTTTTGAGGAGGCTCTCAAGTCGGCAGATGAACCGGAAGAAATTATCGCATTATTCAATCAGGTTACTTTAAGAAAGTTATAAGCAATGAAAAAGATCAATTTTAGAAAAACGCTGTTTGCAGCGGTTTTGCTTTTCCAGCTGAACGCTATTGCCGCCTTTGGTCAGACGGTGGTGAAAGGTAGTGTGAAAGATAATACAGGTAAACCCATCAGCGGTGTAGTGGTGACAGACGGGGCACATTTCAATACGACTGATGCAGAAGGAAATTATGTTCTGAACACTGATCCGACACGTTATCCAATGGTTTACATCTCTACTCCGGCAACGTATGAGCTTCCTTCCAAAGAGGGGATAGCCGATGGTTTCTATCAATATCTGGATGCCGGGAAAAGCGAAAACCAATGTGACTTCGTATTGACTAAACGGCAGAAGCCGGTGGATGAATTTGTCTACATCGTCCTTTCCGACCCGCAAGTGAGAAACGAAAAGCAACTGGACCGCTTCCGCACGGAAACAGTGCCCGACCTGAAACAGACTGCCGACTCACTAAAGAACTTCGAAATCGTCGGCATGGGACTGGGGGATCTGGTGTGGGATGCCATGAATCTGTACGCTCCTTACCGGCAAGCGGTGTCCAACTTGGGAATGACGATGTTCCAACTGATGGGAAACCACGACTTCAACCTGCTCTACAAATCTATAACGCAGACGGATCATCCGGCGGACGGTTATGGGGAACAGAATTATTATCAGTCATTCGGCCCGGCCAACTATTCATTCAATATCGGTAAAGTTCATGTGATAGCAATGAAGGATATTGATTACGACGGCAACAAGAAATACACGGAACGCTTCACGCTGGAAGATTTGGACTGGTTGAGAAAAGATTTAAGTTATGTGCCTAAAGGAAATATCGTGTTCCTGAACGTTCACGCTCCAGTAGCTAATAACACGGTAGCTGCGGGGGGAAATGCGCGCAACGCCAATGCGCTTTTCCAACTGTTGAGGCCTTACCAAGTACATATTTTCTCCGGACACACGCACTTTTATGAAAATCAGTTGCCCGCTCCTACCATTTACGAACATAATATCGGAGCGGCCTGCGGCGCATGGTGGGCAGGACACGTGAATCGTTGCGGAGCACCAAACGGTTATCTGGTGGTACAAGTGAAAGGTGATGATGTGAAATGGCGTTACAAGGCAACAGGGTGTTCGCCGGACTATCAGTTCCGGCTTTACCAACCGGGAGAGTTTGAAAGCCAGAAAGACTATGTGGTAGCCAATATCTGGGATTGGGACTGGACGTATACGGTAAACTGGTACGAGGATGGAGTGTTGAAAGGTGCTATGCAGGCTTTTGACGATGAGGATCAGGATTATATCAATATGGTAAAGGGAAAGAAAACGGGTTATCGCACACGTCATCTTTTCCGTGCACAGCCTTCTAAAGATGCAAAATCTGTCAAGGTGGTGGTTAAGAATCGTTTCGGGGAGATATTCACGGAAGAGATAAAACTCTAGTTTTATTTCGGTCTGTTTATACTGGTAGTAATTATAATTATACTGGTAGTAAATTATAAAAGTCATGAGGGAGTTTAAGCTTTAACTTCCCCATGACTTTTATTTTTGAAACAATCTCACTTTAACGGAAAATCCGGCACATTGCTACTTTCATCGGTACTTTCCTCATCGCCCATAGTGCACAAAGCAGGGAACAGATGGCGCAGACCACAAATGTAACTCCGGTAGATACAAGGATATTTCCCAAGCCGACCAACGGAGAAACAATACCTCCGGAAGCAAAACAGAGTGCTCCCAGCAGGGCGGAAGCTGCTCCGGCGTAACGGCGTTCGCTATCCATCGCCAAGGTGGTGGAGGAAGTAAAGGTCAGTCCCATTGTGAAAAGTAATGCGAACATCAGCAGTTCATAGGTCCAGAAGCCGCATCCGTTATACAAGGCAATCATCACACAGACGGACAGGCACAACATACCGATGCATCCGGTCAGCGTCCCAGTTTCAGGTTGGCGGAATTTCACGGAGATAGCTGCTGCCACCCCGATAGCTACCGCATTCACCGCGAAGCAAGCTTCACCTTACGGTACATATTATATCGCATCTTTACTTCAGGAGTGGTTGTGCTTCTTTCTATTCTTTCTCCTATTTGATATGCTAGCTGCCATTCGTTAAAAAACATTATATTTGAGCCTATATAGGGTTACAACTTACTTGTTTTTTTTCATAATTTTGCAAACCAAAAATAGAAAAATAGGTATCAAAATGAAACTAAGATATTATCAAATCGCCATTCGTTACAAGAACAAAATGCATGACTTTCACGGTTGGGGTGTAGCAGCGCAGATTTGATAACCCTCCTATTTTCACTACAGAGAACGCCAGAGGACACAGCGTTCAAATAATCTTCATTAACTTGTGTCAACTGACATATTTCAAAAGAAAAAACTCTGTGTTACTCTGTATTATTCCGTGGTGAAGAAAATTCAAAATTCTACTATTAATTAAATTTCTTTTCACTTTATGAGCAAAAAAAGATGGCTCATAGTGCCGCTATGTGCCGTGCTATGCAGTCAGGGACTGTTTGCCCAGACGCTTGACAGGAGAGTGTTGGGCATTGACGAAATGTTCCGTCTGGCAGACGAGAACAGTCAGAGTATTCAAACGTATAAAACCGGAAAGGAAGCAGCCGATGAAGCTTTGAAGGCTGCCAAGTCACAACGTTTGCCGGACATAGGTGCCTCACTCTCATTTAGTTACCTGGGCGACGGATATATATGGGACCGTGACTTCAAAAACGGGCAGAATATCCCTATGCCACACTTCGGCAATAACTTTGCGTTGGAAGCGCAACAAGTGATTTACGCCGGAGGAGCCATCAACAGCAGTATTACTCTGGCTGAACTCAGTCAGCAAATGGCTGCATTGGACTGGCAGAAGAACCGTCAGGAAATCCGCTTTCTCCTGACCGGCTATTACCTGGATTTATACAAGTTGAATAACCAGCTGCAAGTGTTACAGAAGAATCTGGATTTGACGGAACAGGTGATCCGCAACATGGAATCACGCCGCACACAGGGAACGGCCTTAAAAAATGACATCACCCGCTATGAGCTACAGAAAGAGACGCTGAAACTGCAACTGGCAAAGGTGCAGGATGCCCGCAAAATAATGAATCATCAACTGGTGACTACCTTACATCTGCCTGCCGGAACAGAAATCGTTCCCGATTCTACCTTGCTGAACGAGGAAGTGACAGCATTAGCCGAAAACGACTGGCAAATGATGGCCAGTCAAAGCAATGTAGGACTGCAACAAGCCCAGCTGGCTATGAAAATGAACGAGCAGAAAGTGAAATTGGAACGCTCGGAACTGCTTCCGAAAATTGCACTTGTGGCCGGTGAACATTTAGATGGTCCTATCACCATCGAAGTCCCGGTGCTCGACAATAACTTCAATTACTGGTATGTGGGGGTCGGTATCAAATACAATCTTTCTTCTTTATTTAAAAACAACAAGAAAGTGCGCCAGGCAAAACTAAACGTCCGCAGAGCACAGGAGGAATATTCACTGGCACAGGAACAAATAGAAAACGGTGTACAAGCGAACTACGTCAACTTTCTCACCTCTTTCACAGACCTGCGTACACAGGAGAAAAGCGTGGAACTTGCCGACCAGAACTATAACGTAACCAGCAACCGTTATAAAAACGACCTTGCCCTGCTCACCGATATGCTCGATGCCAGCAATATGAAACTAAGTGCCGACCTCGGTCTGGTCAATGCACGTATTAACTTGATATACAGTTATTATAAAATGAAATATATCACACACACTCTCTGACAGAGAAGTAATGACTTATCAAAAAGAATCCAACTTATAACAGAATCAAATTCTCATCTCTCTTAAAATAGAACAGATTATGATAGCTAGAAAAACCCAGAAGATAATATACAACATTGTAATTATCTGTTTACTTATCGGTGGTGTCACTTATGTTTGTTCCCGGTTTATCCACTTGGGAAATATCGAATATACGGATAATGCACAGGTGAAACAACATATCACGCCGATCAATACCCGTGTACCGGGATTCATCAAGAAAATCTACTTTGACGAGTATCAGCAAGTGCGCAAAGGCGACACGCTTCTTATCATCGAAGATGCGGAATTCCGTCTCCGTGTGGCACAGGCAGAAGCAGATTTGGCGAATGCCACCGCAGGACGCCAGGCCACTACCATCGGTATCGCCACTACGCAAAACAATTTAAGTGTGAGCGACGCAAGTATTGAAGAAGTACGTGTACAGATGGAAAATGCCAAACGTGAACTGAACCGTTTTGAGAAACTGTTGCAGGAAGACGCAGTGACGAAACAGCAATATGACAACGTACATACAGCATACGAAGCTGCCAAAGCCCGTTATGAACAGGTGTCACGGGCTAAAATGTCTACTTCTTTAGTGAAAAGTGAGCAGACTCATCGCCTGGGACAGAATGAAGCAGGTGTCCGCCTGGCAGAAGCTGCGTTGGAACTTGCCCGTCTGAATCTCTCTTATACAGTCATCATTGCTCCGTGTGACGGCACGACAGGAAAGAAAGAAATCCTGGAAGGGCAACTGGTGCAACCGGGACAGACTATGGTTGATATCGTAGACAGCAGTGATTTGTGGGTAATCGCCAATTACCGCGAAACCCAGCTTCCGAATATCAAAGAAGGTGCAGAAGTGGAAATAACCGCAGACGCCGTGCCGAACGTCACATTCAAAGGAGTAGTAGAATCCATCTCCGATGCAACAGGAGCCGCCTTCTCAATGATTCCGCAAGACAACGCCACCGGAAACTTCGTGAAAGTGGAGCAACGTATTCCCGTACGTATCAGTCTGAAAGGAAACAAACCAGAAGATTTGAAACGCATGCGTGCCGGTTTTAACGTGGAATGTGAAGTGAAATATTAACACTCCAATTCTCAATCGCTTTAATTTTTTAATTTTCAATTCTTAATTTTCAATTCTTATGAGTGCTCCTGTTCTGAACGGTCCTTTTGTTTTGCCGATGTTCCGCAGTTTCGTGCCGCGGAAGATGCAACCGTGGATTTATCTTTTCATAGCCGTCACCTTCCAACTTTCGGGAGGTGTCTATTTGGGTGCATTGAATCAGATGATCGGCAGCATGTCACTGATGCGGGAGGATATTTTAATGTGCATGTACGCCAACCTGGCCGGTATGGCGATCTACTTTCCGTTACTGTTCCGCATGAAGTTCCGTTTTACCAATAAGACCCTGCTTACATCGGCCGCACTGGGAGTATTACTCTGCAACCTGATAGCACCGCATATCACCTTTCTCCCTCTATTGTGGTTGGTCTGCTTCATCGAAGGTATGTGCAAAATACAGGGAACTTTCGAGTGTATGTCAAACATTCAGCTGTGGATGACTCCTAAACGGGATTTCACCGTTTTCTTTCCCTGGCTTCATATTGTTATTTTGGGAAGCATCCAGCTATCCGACCTGATTACGACCCGTTTGATGTATCATTATCACTGGACATACATGAACCTGTTCGTTGCCGGTCTGATGCTGATTGTCTTATTGATACAGTTCACTTGTGTGAAGCATTTCCGGTTCATGCGCAAATTTCCTCTGTTTGGTATCGACTGGCTGGGGGGGATACTATGGGCTGCCTTATTAGCGGAAATCGCCTTCCTCTTCAACTACGGAGACTGGTACGACTGGTGGAACAGCCCGGTCATCCGCCAACTTACCATCGTGATTTTCATCACTTTAGGAATTTGTATTTGGCGCATGATGACCATTCGACACCCATTTCTCGAACCAAAGATGTGGACGTACCGCCATTTTTTGCCTTTATTGGGATTAGTCACTTTAGTGGAAGCGTTCCTCGCCACGGAGCACGTGCTGGAGGAAGTCTTTTACGAGGAAGTAATGAAATATGAAGAACTGGTCAGTTCCCAACTCGATTGGCTTGCCATTGTCGGTATCGTATGCGGTTGTGTGTTTTCGTATTGGTGGATGCACGTCAAGCAGTATAATTATGTACGCCTGGTCATTGTCGGCTTTATCGGGTTGATCGGTTACCTGATCGGTTTCTACCTGACTTTATCCACCGACATCCATATTTCACAGCTTTACCTGCCGACCGTATGTCGGGGCTTCGCTTATGCCGTATTGAGTGCTACTTTTATGGTGTGTCTGGAGGAAATCATGACTTTCCAGCATTTCTTCCAGGGATTAAGTGTGTTCAATATGCTGCACATGGTAGTAGGCGGCGTAGTGGGAGCCGCAGTCTATGCACAGGGATTGGCGTATTATGTTCCCGACAATCTGGCCCGTTACGGTTCAGCCATCGATCATGTAGCTTTCAGCAGTAGTCCGTTCAATCTGGGTCACTATATGGAAGAGTTTATCAGTCAGATGATGGAGATAAGCATCAAGCAGATTTACGGCTGGGTGGCTTATGCCTGCATTTTCCTCTTCCTATTGTTATTGCTCTACGATTTCCCGGCTCGACGCTCACTAAAAAGTATACCAAGCTGGAAAGAGGTGGCAAGGGAGGTGAAAAATACGTTCTGGCGGACAACACACACGCCGTCGGAGAAAGAAAAATAGGAAGACTGTTTACCTGTATATTTATTGAACTGATAATCAATAGAGTTTATGCCATCCGGCTACGAAAACAAACTGCCGTAGCTATCCGGCATAAACTCTACCTTTTTCTAACTAGTCACTTACCTTCTATATCTTTATAAATAGTTGCTTTTTGTACAGCCCCCATACAATCAGATAATTGAATCCGATAAACAGAAGGCCGTAAATCAGAGAGGCCAGATGAGCATCGGGAAGAACGCTCCAAATGGAAGTGTAAATCTTCTCCTGCAAGCTACTCTCCCCAACTGTAATTACCTCCAGCAAAGTAGCTAACACACCGGCCACTATATAAATAAACAATGGATTCGTACCAAAAACATGGAAAGGATATCCCCATTTCTGCTTTTTACGAATATCAATCAGCCAGGTGAGAAACACAAGCAACAAGGAAGCAAAACCACAAGTCACCAGCACAAAAGTCGGACTCCATACTTTCTTATTCAACGGACAGCCGTAACTCAACAACCATCCTGCAAACAAAAGAGCAATACCCAGTATGGAGATCTGCAACAGCCGGTGATGGATTTCAGTCTTCTCCCGCAAAATATTTCCGCAGAAATAACCGATAATCACTTGCGCAATGCACGGCAAGGTACTCAACAGGCCTTCCGGGTCGAAAAAGATACGCCCGCCATCCGGCAACCACTCCCGATACAAATGGGCTTCTCCGAATAGTGTGCGATCTGTAACGGCAACAATATTCTGTTCGGAAAGTTCAAATCCGTGTCCCAAAGCCAGCAAGATGGAATAACCTGCCAGAATGATCCCGGAGATCCATGCCAGATTTGCCGGACGCCGGACACCCACAATCAGCAAGGAACCAAAGAAATAAGCCAATGCCAACCGCTGCAACACTCCCAGAATACGTATGTGCGAGAAAGGTTGTTCTACTCCTGTGCACACCAACGAGAACCAGGAAAGAAAAAGTCCCAACAAAAACAAGATCACCGTGCGCCGTACCAGTTTGATGATAAAACCGCGACTGAAATGATGATCGAACCGGGATAAGGCAAAACTCATGGAAACGCCCATTATAAACATGAAGAACGGGAAGACCAAATCAGTCGGAGTCAGTCCGTTCCATTCGGCATGTCGCAAGGGTGCGTAAATGGATTCCCATGTTCCGGGGTTGTTCACCAAAATCATTCCGACAATGGTGATTCCCCGGAGTATATCTAATGAAAGTAAACGTTCTGATTTCATATTGTTCTTAGTGTACCGGGATTAAAGAAATCCCGGTTTGGTGAAATAGAATCCATTCGCATTCAACCATTTAACATGCCATTTCAGGCGATTGGTAAAATCAATCCAGTTACGGCTACTTCCCCACGCCAACTCCGAAAATGCTTGAAGAGAGGGAAACACGTGCTGGCCAAACTTCCGTTCATTAGGAATCATCTCCGTCCAGACACAAGCCTGGAAGCCTAATACATTTTGCTTCACGATGCCGGGAAACTGGGGTTCGAACTCGAAGTTATACAAAGAGCTTAATCCTTCGTCTGAAGGCGTTGCACTCAAATAGAAACGGGACCATTCCATGAATATAATCGGATAACCTTTCTGGGTAATCTTTCCCGGCTGATCGGGCAGCCAGTCACGCCAATAAGTATAAATCAAATCCTGTGGCTCTTTTTCAAGAAAAGCATCGTCCCATCCCATCACTTTCTTGCCTTTACCCTTCACATAGTTCGTCATAATCTTCACAAAACGGTTTTGCAGTTCATCCACTTTCTGATAACCTTCCTGCTGCATCAATCGCTGACAAACTTCACACTGTTCCCAGTTATCTTTCTCCACTTCATCTGCTCCGATATGGAAATATTCCGAAGGGAAAATCTCGACCATCTCATCAATGATGGACTGCACGAACTGATAGTTCTCCGGACGCGAGGGACAGATAGGATAAGAGAATTCTTCTCCCCATCCGGCTTCTCCCGTGCACGACAACTCGGGATAGACTTTGATAGCCGCCGAGAAATGACCTGGCATGTCAATTTCGGGTACAATATCGATCCCTCTTTCCAACGCATAACTTACCAAACCTTTCATCTCTTCCTGCGTATAATGACCACCATATTGAGAACCGTTTCTCACGAAACGGGGATCTATCTCATAGTTATAATCCTGTTGGGAAAGTTCTACGCATCTCTTGTCATATTCGTCAAAGTCGCGCCAGCTGCCTTCCTGCGTCAGCAACGGATATTTTTTCACTTCAATGCGCCAACCCTGATCGTCCGTCAGATGCAAGTGAAGCTTGTTTATCTTGTAGAAAGACAAACAGTCTATCACCTTTTTCAGATAATCAACCGTAAACATGTGGCGGACTACATCGATATGAAATCCGCGCCAATCATATTTGGGAGCATCTTTTATATCGACCATCGGAAGATATTTAGCACTTCCGGAAGTGAAGAAATTTGCTTGTTCGAGCGCTTGTCTCAATGTCTGGATTCCCCAGAGAAGTCCGGTTTCCGTTGAATAATAAACGCAGGCTCCCTCTTTGGTAACGGTGAGCCGGTAAGCCTCTTTTGCCAAATCCGATTCCTGTTTCACACGGATAAAGGCACGATCGTTGGAGGCATCACTGACGGAAAGAGAAAGTTTCTCTTCCAGGGTGGATTTCAACAGTTGCGACGTGGAAGCCGGAATGTTCTGGCTGACAGTCACATTCTGCGAAAGAGAGACAACCGATTCTTTATAATCGACTCTTTCCGGCAAAGGCATCACCGACAGACGGGTGGGCACTCGCTCCGGGTAGTTCCCGTTATCATTATCATTGCACGACAACGATGTGATCGCACCTATTCCCAACAAGAATAATATTCCGGTTCTTTTTATCTTATCATAATTCATAACTTATCTACTTTTGTGGATTAATCTACTTTGAGAGTGCTTGTCACACTCTCTTTATTTAAATAAAACAGTTTCGCTTTCACAACGGAAGCATCACAGGCTACGGGAGCTTTCCAAAGTTCCGAATGAAGGGTCGGTTCCGTACCATCGGTCGTATAGCGTATTTCGCCTCCCCGGATAGGAGTACTGGCGTGGAGTTGCCCTTCTTTGATGCAAAGTCCGGGATGAGGTAAACGGAAATTGATACTTCGGGACGCCCAGTGAGGCATTTCTTTCTCACTCACTTTGGAGTAGAACAGGCCCAGTTCTTTATTGAAAGCCTGACGTTCTTTCTCTCCTGCTAAAGTGCTCCAGGCGGGAAAAGCATTCCAACCGCGTTCCACCAATCCGAGAATTTTAGGGAAGGTGTAATATTCCACCCATTCAAAATCACGGATGGTTTCAGCAAATAATTGTGCCTGCACTCCCTGGATATATTCCTTTCCGAAAGCGGTCAAAGTCGTTTTTCCCTTTCCCGCGATGTCCGGATCGACCGGATTGCCTGCCATATCGGTACGCGAAGAACGATAAATGCTATATGGAAGCATGGAGAAGCCTTTGGACTCGTCAACATATCCCGCCCACGAGAGACCTCTTTCGTCGGGATGAGCGTCATAGGCCAAATCCAGATAGAAATTGTTCACGTTGCAGAGAATCACCGGATATCCTTTGTTGGCTATCTGGTAAGGTATTTCATCCGCTTCCCATTCAGGAACCGTATTCCAGCAATACACTCCTGCTGCAAGTTGGTTCAAATGACGATCGGTTGTTTCCGGATGTCCCAACGCTACTTCCTGCCAGCCGCTGAATTGCAAATGATATTGTTGCAGATAGTCTGCCATCTTCGTAATATAGTATTCAGACAGTTCGTGGGCACTTGTCATCCCGTTTTCATCCATAAACGTCCGGCAGACAGGAGAACCCATCCAGGCTCCTTCGGGTACTTCATCGCCACCTAAATGAATCGTAGTCAAAGGTACCTCCGCTTCCTCATACATGGCTATCAACTCACGAATCACTTTTTCCATAAACCGGTATGTAGAAGGCAATGCTACATTCATGACATTATCCGTATAAGACTGCGCGGAAACATAACGGGAAGTGTCTTGTGCGTCACTTAATAAATATTCGTTGGCCTTTTCAGGGGCAGTATTCACATACTTATGATAGCGCGCTTTCATGGACACGATTGCCGCACGGGCATGTCCCGGAGACTCAATCTCCGGAATCACACGCACATGTCTTTGAGCTGCATAACGCAATAAATCGATAAATTCTTCACGGGTGTAATATCCGTTGCCGGAGGTAGCTGCAGACGGATCATAGTTGCCATCGTAGCCCGGATATAAACATTCCAGTTCATCCGTGGTATGTCCCCGGCGTGCGCCAACCGAGGTCAATTCTTCCAAGCCGGGAATCTCCAGACGCCAGCCTTCATCATCCGAAAAATGGAAATGCAGTACGTTCAGTTTATAAGAAGATATTACATCTACCAGCTTTTTCAGATGTTCAACAGTCGTAAAGTTCCTGGCAATATCGAGCATTTGCCCGCGATACGGCAAGTCGGGATAATCGCGGATGGAGAGAGCTTCCAAACGAAACGGCTTTTCCTGACCTTTCAACAGGGAGAGCAAGGTTTGCGTCCCATTGAATATGCCATGTGAAGTGGAAGCTGAAATATTTATCAGCCCGTTTCCCGTATCAATCCGATAATATTCGCCGTTCACTGCTGTTTCCCGTTCCGGCAAATAATCCAGATGAACTGTTACCGGTGCTTCGGATACAACTTCCAGGCCATGGATGGTTGCCAGCTTTTCTTTCAGTAATTCAGCTTCGTTGGCAAAATCGGGATGGAAAGTCAGTTTTACTTTATTTTCTATAGCAAAACCCTCTTTGCCGGTAGCCGGCACCGCTTCTTTCACTGACGGAAAAATATCAGTTTGCTGCAACTGGGCTGTAGTCTCCAACGCCAAATTCGAAGCATATATCTTATCAGGTGCGGGATACCAGTCTTCTGTCTCCATTCCTTTCAGCGGCTGTATGGTCAGTCCGACAGGCAAGGGGATACCTTGCTTACTGCCTGACTGACTCACCCAGTAAGTGCCTTCGGGAGCATGTGACATTTTTTTCAATCCGTTGGTACAACAGAATTTGACGGTCAACGAATCTCCCGGAGCCAGTGGTTGAAAATTTTCTGCCGGATACATCCGGAAGAAGTTCGCATTCACCACTTCCACTTTGACCGGAGCAGACTCTTCCTGCAGAATCTCACGAGGCAGCTGCGAATAATAGATGATCCAATCCTTTCCTAAAGGAACATCTGAGATGTTCTTCAGGACAAATGAATTCTCATAGTAACCGGGCTGTACTTCCACAGCTCCCATCTTCCAAGTCAATGACACGGGGGCTTTCGCCCCGTCAGTCGATTTACAACCGGAAATGACCAGCAGGAGGCACAGACTTCCCCATATTATATATAGCATATTTCTCATAGGCTTTCCTGTTTTTCTATATATCATTCTTTTAGGTATTAATCACTCAATCGTTCGATGTGCAAAGTTTCTTTGCCTACTCCCTGCGAGGCGTCGAAAGTCAGACGATAATAGCCGGGAACGAAACCGTCGCCACTCGTTATTCCATTGGAACCAGATAGTTCAATTCCATCCGTATCGCCGGACAATGAACCCTCTTGCAGTAGCATGCCTTTATCTTTATTCCATTGCAAATCGCTGTAAATTTCAATTTCGAAGGATTCCCATTCATGAGTGTTACTCAAATACACGGTGGTCTGGTATTTCTGTTCACCGATTGGCACAATATATCCTAACTGTGATATGTCTTCCAAATTCCAGCCTCCACTATTATATGCTTCATTCCAGACGGGTGCGCATGTAAATCCGTGTCCTACCAGCCAGAAGCAAGTGGGAGCCGTATCACCCATCCGTGCCACCCAGATATAATTATACTTAGAAGAATAATAGATCTCCCAGGTTCCTGATTTGCGCAAGAAGGTAAACTTGCCATTATCCGGATTATAGCTAAAGAAGTCGCGATTGTAAGCGTGTTCCACATCTTCAAATCCACTCATTTCGAACTCTTCCCCCTGCGTAAAGCTAATCTGTGCACGGAAAAATCCCTCACTGGCTATCAACTCGGTTTCTTTAATTTTCAGGTTCTTTTGGTAGCCGACTACTCCCAGTTCAAAAGTCATCACATTGAAAGTGATTTGTTCGACAAACCAATCCCGGTAATCAAAAGCAAAGCTAGGGCCCGACGCTTCAATAAGGACTGCCGTATTGCTTGCTTCGGCAGCTCCCCAAATCAGTTTTGCATCGTCCAATGATGCTGCGGTAGAGATCTTTCCGGATAGTTCCATCGGATAACCCTCTTCCGAATCGGAAACTTCCGTGAGGTACAGGTAAGGATTGTCCTCACTCCGGTTCATTTCTACCACCTCACCGTTATAGTGAAGATAAAGCACTTCGGGAATCTGCGGACGGGTGATATGGAAATCAAATGTTTGAGTGACTTCACTACCTTCCACATTAATGGCTGTCAGAATCACCTTCGCTTCCTGATTCTCTTCAAGTCCGGCTTCAAACGGGATATAAATCCCTTTTTCAACAATCGAGACATCAGTGCCTTTCGTACGGATCGACTGCGAACTGACCAAAGTTTCACCTGTCATCAATTTCACTTCCAGCGTAGACAAAGGAGTCTGCGGATCGTGAATCTTCACAGAAAAATAAAGAGAATCGGCAGCAGGTGTCTGATCGGTAGTTGAGAATTGCAGTTCCGATATTTCGGGACACGAATATGGATACGTCACCCGGCCATCTTCTTCGCTGCATGAAGCCAGCCAACAAACAGTCAGCCCCAGCAGCCATAAAAACAGATTATTGTGTTTCATCATTTTTTCTTTTAAAGTTTTACGTTCCTCTTTTCATTAATAGCCTTCATTTTGAGTCAGATTGGTGTTCTTATCTTTCTCTCCTTGAGGAATCGGCCACAACTGCCGAAAAGCCTGCAAACCTGCAAACAGCAATCTGCCGTCTTTGTCTTTATGCTTCTGCATCACTTCCAGCAAACGATTATTGCGTACCAGGTCGAACCAGCGCTGACCTTCCATATACAACTCTAATTGGCGTTCGTTCTCTACCGCCAGGCGTCCTCTGGCCTGCCCCATATTTTCATCTAAAGAAGAAGGAGCAAAACCGGCACGCTCTCTAATGCTGTTTACAATCCGGATGGCTTCCGGGGTGCGGTCCAACTCTACCAGTGCTTCGGCTTTCAACAGCAGTATATCTGCCAACCGCATCAAAATGATATTGGAAGTCTTCTCGCGAATCTTATAAGACAACGGGTAACTGTCTGCCGGCCAATAGGTATCATAAGGCACTGATTTCCAAAGAATACTGGATGCATAACGGGTATCTTTCTCTTTGTCAAATTTAGCAACCAGATCATGAGTAGGTGTACAATAACGTCGCCAGGTTACTGATCCGTCATCTTCTTTCAGCAATACCCAGTAAGCCCAGTTGGGTGCATCGGAGGTGTAATAGACTTCAAAGATGCTTTCTGAAGAAAATTTCTTATCGGGTTGCCACAACTCGTCAAAATTGCTGACCAGCGTATAGCCTTCTGCTATTACTTTGTCACAAGCCTCAACCACTTTGGTATAGTCGCGTGTTGATTTCTCCCCTCTCGTTGCTAACACTTTGGCACGTAAAGCATAGGCTGCTCCCTTGGTTGCCTGGAAAATTCCTTTATTCTTGCTTACCAGGTAACGAATGGTATTTTCTTCATTCAGGTCGTCCAGGATCTGGTCATATATTTTATCTGTGGCAGAACGTTCCGGATACATCACCGGATACCATTTATCGAGGTTTTCGGCTGTAATGGTCGGAATCAAATCCAGCACCATCGGGGCATCACCCCATAAACGGACAATATCAAAATACGCCCATGCCCGCAAGAACTTGGCTTCTGCAATAACACGATTACGTTCTTCTGCTACGGTAGAAGTAGGATCCATCATCTTCGTATTTTCAATCACACTGGTTGCAGTGCCCGCCATCGAATAATACTGTGACCAGACCAGTTCTACTTTATAATTGGTAGAGGTCAGTTTCAACAAATCAAACTCCTGTTCGGCCACACCATCTCCGCCGATATAACAATTATCGGACTGCACATCTCCAATAGTATAATTTTCCGACTGGAATATATCTGCTTTAAAACTCTCATACGCACCCTGCAACTCGGCCTGTGCATCTGCCAGACTTCCATATTTAGACTCCTGATCTTCCGTTCCGGTACCTTCCTGCATAAAATCCGATTGCGGTTTCTCATCTAGGAAACTACTGCATGAAACGACTAATGTACAGAGTACGACATACGCTAACTTTATTATGTTTTTCATTTTCGCAGCTATTAAAATTCAATATTCAAACCAAAAATTACCGCCCTCGATTGAGGATAAGTACCATAGTCCACTCCTTGAGCAACGGAGTCTCCGCCAAAAGCATTTACTTCAGGATCGTATCCTTTGTATTTTGTCAGTGTGAAGAGATTCTGTCCGGTGACGTAAGCCTGCAATCTGGACAGATGTATCTTATTCAACCATTTCTTAGGAAAATTATAGGATAAAGTGACTGTTTTCAGGCGCAGATAAGATCCATCTTCTACAAAACGGGAGGAGTTATGATTATTCTCTGTATTACCAACGCGGGGGACATTGGTAATCATACCCGGTCGTTTCCAACGATCCAACACACGAACCGACTGGTTTCTAAAGTCTGTCATGCCTTCCATATCAATACGCGATGCATTAAAAATCTTATTGCCCTGACTTCCCTGCAAGAATACAGACAGGTCGAAACCGGCATACGAAAATGTATTCGTCATACCGTAAATGAACTTGGGCTGGGCATTTCCCAAAGTAGTGCGATCTTCCGGATCGATAAAACCGTTACCATTCAAGTCACGATAGATAATATCTCCGGTTTCCGGATCAACGCCTTCTGATATGTAACCAAAGAATGTGCCTAACGGAAGACCTTCTTTCAGGATGACGGCTTTCTCCTTGGATTCGTACATTTCAGCATAATAATAAACTTTATTCAAACCGAGCTTCGTCAGCTTATTCCGGTTGAAAGATATATTGAAATCGGTATTCCACTGAAAGTTACCTTTAAAATTCTGGGAAGAGAGAGTGAACTCCATACCTTTATTCACCATCTCACCGTCGTTTCTTGTCACACTGCTCGGCACCACATTCTCCGGCAGGCTGACTGTCAATAGTAAATCGGTGGTCTTTTTGTAGTAAGCATCAACCGAGAAGGATAAGCGGGAATCAAACATGGTCAGGTCGAGTCCCAGATTCCATTGGCTTGTTTTTTCCCAGGTCAGTTCTTTATTGGCTGCCGAGCCGGGTTTAATGGCAAGTCCCGGATATAAGTTTCCCTCCGAAACGGGCAGTTTACTGACGCTCATGGAAGCCATGTAAGCGTAGTTTCCAAAACCGCCTTGGTTACCATTCATACCCCATCCGGCACGTAATTTCAGGTCGGTAACAATGTCTTGTAAAGGTTGCATGAACTTTTCGCCTGAAATTCTCCAACCTGCAGAAACAGAAGGGAAAGTACCCCAACGATGTCCCGGGGCAAAACGAGAAGAACCGTCTGCACGGAAGTTAACCGTCAGCAAATAACGGCTGTCGTAATTGTAGGCTACACGACCCAGAAAAGAGGCCAGCGTCCATGCGGAAGCAGAAGAACCGCAAGCATCCTTATCCAGTTGATTGGCGGCACTGATGGAATGAATATCGGGATAAGACTCTGCCAGGTCGAAACCTGCCATCCACGAACCGTTATATTGTGCACGCTGCTGGGTAGCCCCTCCCAAAATAGAAAGGTTATGTTTGTTGAATGAACAATCATAGGTCAGCAAATTTTCAAAAAGCCATTCGAAGTTTCGTGAGAAACTCTCTTCCACACGCCCTTTTGTACCCCGTCCGTCCGAAGTTGAAATCGGGTCCAGATAGTAGTCCCAATGTTCATTGGTCAGTTCAATGCCAAAAGTGGTTTTAAACTTCAGTCCTTTGAGTATGTCAACCGTGAAGCCGAGTGAGCCATTTATATGGTCTGTATTCGTGTTACTGTCTGCGGCATTGGCAGCCAGCGGATTCAGAATACGTGCACCGTAAGCCTGTTCATCATATTCGTTCGGATCATACGGATTCCGCTTCTGCATAAACGGAGGAGTATTCACAACGGATAAGATGGAACCGGCACGCAAAGAACTACGGCTTTCGTTCACCCATTGTCCGCCTGTATGCGAATATGCAAAATTGAGTGCCATCTTTAGCCATTTGGTCTGCTCACTATCCAGGTTTGCACGGAAATTATACCGATTGAAATGTGCTTTCTCCACGATACCCTGTTCATCGGAATAACCTCCGGAAACAAAATATTGCAGTTTCTCGGTCCCATTTGCCACAGACAACTGATAGTTCTGATTGACACCCGTACCGAAGAATAAATCAGTCCAGTCCACATAGCGCGTTTCACTTTCGGGGATATTGGGGGCAACATCCGAAACTGCTTTCAAATCTTTCATCAAGTCTTTATATTGTTCTGTATTCAACGCATCTATTTTTTTCCCTAATTTAGAGAAACCCACATAAGCACTCATTTTCACTTGTGGTGCACCGATCTTTCCTCTTTTAGTCGTAATCAACACTACTCCGTTTGCCGCACGTGCTCCGTAAATAGCTGCCGATGAGGCATCTTTCAGAATTTGCATGCTTTCAATATCATTCGGACTGATATTCGAAATGTCATCCGACGGCAAACCGTCCACCACATACAACGGTTCATTGGATGCCTGTACCGAAGTGGCTCCTCTCACCCGGATTGTCACTCCGGAACCCGGCATACCCGACGGCTGTACAACCTGAATACCGGCTGCCTTTCCCTGAATAGCCTGTGCGGCTGTCATAATCGGACGTTCTTCAATATCTGCCGTGGAAACGACAGATACCGCAGTCGTAATATCTTTCCGTTTCATAAAACCGTATCCCACTACGACTACCTCTTCCAGTACCTGCGAATCTTCGCTCAATGACACATTGTATATGTTCTGCTTATTGACCGTATGAGATTGGGAAACATAACCGATATAGGAGAAACTGATTTTTGCCCCCACAGGAGCTTCCAAAGAGAAACGACCGTCTATATCGGTAGCGGTTCCAATATTCTCTCCCTCCACTCTCACTGTGACACCAATCAAGGGTTCTCCCCTCCGGTCGGCCACAACACCGGTGATTGTTTTCTTATCGCCTTTCTGGGGGGCGTTCTGTTCACTTTTCAGAGTAAGCACCACTTGCTTACCCGATTCTATTTTATAACTAATAGATGATCCTTTGAAAACTTTTTCTAAAACCGCATCAATACTTTCATTACTCACTGTCAATGAAATTTTTTGATCTAATCCGGGAAGCTTATCCGTATAAAAAAAGCTGTAATCAGCCTTCTTTTCAATCACTCGTATCGTCTGGCGTATCGTCTGATTCTTCACAGAGAAAGTGATCTGCGCACTTGCCTCTTGAGACACAAACAACAAGATACAACTGAACATAACAAGCCTGAATATGATATGTAATTGTTTTCTCATTAGTAATTAGCTTTAAATTCTTTAAAATATAAGTCTGAAAATTAGACTTTTTATTATCTTTGTAAAATCGTGAAGCAAAAAGGATTCCCTTTCCCTTATCCGCATAAGGAAAATTTCTTTTTTACTATCATGTATAAACCGTATTTGATTTCGGGGTGGAATTATGCTGCTACATAATTCTACCCTCTTTATTTTATTATGAGGTGTCTTCCATAAATTGTCCTTTTTAGTTAATACTACTTCCTATTCTCACCGTATCTCCTTCTAACTCATAGGTTAAAGGATAAGTAAGGCCTATAATGTAAAATACATTATGCAAGCTACTGTTCCGGATGGTTCCGGAAAATAGCACGTTCTTCAGTTTCTCGGAGTCAAACACGACTTTCACTCCGTACATCCGCTCCAGCGTAGTCGCGATCTCCGCTAAAGAGGATGAATTAAAAATCAACATATTGTTCCGCCAAAAGTCGATTTCACGCATATCCGAGATTACAGATTTAGTAAATGTCTGCTTGCTCTTATGGTATTCTACCTTTTCCCCGGGTTTCAACAAGGTTACGTCCGTTTTATTAGAAACCTTGACGCTTCCTTCTGCCAGCAGTGTTGTGACAGAATGATCGTCACAATAGCCTTTCACATCAAAGGTGGTTCCCAACGCTTCTATCTCCAGATCATTGCAGCAGACGATAAAACGTTTATCTTTGTTTTTCGCCACTTCGAAATAGGCTTCTCCGTCCAAATAGATTTTCCGGTCGGATTTGTTGTACTCCGCATCATAAGAAAGATGAGTAGCCGAATTTAACCAGACTTTCGTTCCATCGGGCAAAGTCAGATTCGCTTTCTGTCCATAATCGACAGCCACCATGAAAGGGTCCTGTGACACCTTATTCATGTGTTCTACCCCAAAGTAAGTGGCCAGTCCCAAACAAACCGGTAATAAGATAGTGGCTGCCACCTTATATATAATAGGTTGCCAGCGCCGTTTCTTCGGAGATAGTATCTTGGGCTCATCCAGATTCCTCTGCAGATGGTTCCACATTTCTTCTTCCACTGTCTTATCGATTTCGACGGCTGCTTCTTTCCACATTTGCTCGCAAAGCAGATTAAACTCATTACGAATTCCGGGTTTACGAATCCATTCAATAAGTATCCTTCTTTCTTCAGAAGAGGCCTCCTTTTTGAAGAATTTTTCCAATAGTACTATGTAATCGTGTTGCTCCATAATTTTCCTGTTCTATTTATACTAGTCTTGAGAGACAGAAAAGGACTACAGAGAAATCGAAATAGTTCAGATATTAACTTTTATTAAAACTTCTATATTAGATATCATGTAAGAAGAGAGAGACTGAAAAGGCAATTATTCCCAGTTTGTCACGCAAGAAATCCAAAGAACGATGTACCTGTGTGGCAACAGTCTTTTCCGAGATATTCAATTGGTCGGCTATCTCACGATAGTTCAACCCTGATTTCCAGTAAAGCATAAAAACTTCCCGGCGCGCTGGAGGCAGTTCTTCTAAAAGTTTCAGGATATATTCTTCCAAAAACAAATAATCCAGTTCTTCATCTATCTCTACGGATTCGTCAGATGACTCATTCGCAAGCCTGTCTACATAATTTTGAAGCAGGAGTTCGCGTCTTACATAATGATATACCATGTTTTGGGATATTTTAAAAAGATAGCCGTCAAAATTCCCTTCCAGATCGATATTAAGCCGCTTCTCCCAGATATGGAGAAAAATATCTTGTGTGATATCTTTCGCCACCCCGGCATTGCTCACCATAGAAAGGACAAAATTATAAATGCGAGCATTGTATCCACGATACAATGCCTCAAAAGCATTTTTATTTCCTTCTTTCAATAATTGAAGTTGCTGGGTGGTAATCATTATAAAATAAGGTTAAATCATATATCGATTCAAAAATAGCGAAATAACTAAAGCCGACAACCAAAGCACTTGTTAAAATTTCAATAAATCAATATCATAGCATTTAAAAGGGAATAGAATACAAAAACACATCCTTGACATATCATATCATAAATTCAGCCATTTTGCTATAAAATTAATAGAAATTATTAATCAACAGCTACAATTTCGAACTTTTATTCCTACATTTGCGGTCAAATGATAACTTATTAACAAATTTCATAAATACCATGGCTAAAATAACGAAAGAAGCCGCTTTGCTCTATCATTCACAGGGCAAACCCGGTAAGATTGAGGTAGTGCCTACCAAACCTTACAGTACACAAACCGACTTATCACTCGCATATTCTCCCGGTGTAGCAGAACCTTGTCTCGAAATTGAGAAGAATCCGCAAGATGCGTATAAATATACGGCTAAAGGTAATCTGGTAGCCGTTATTTCCAACGGTACAGCCGTACTCGGACTGGGTGATATAGGTGCATTGAGCGGTAAACCTGTAATGGAAGGTAAAGGTCTGCTTTTCAAAATTTACGCGGGCATCGACGTTTTCGACATCGAAGTGGATGAAAAAGATCCGGAGAAATTTATTGCTGCAGTAAAGGCTATTGCTCCTACTTTCGGAGGTATCAACCTGGAAGACATCAAAGCTCCCGAATGTTTTGAAATCGAACGTCGCCTGAAAGAAGAACTGGATATACCTGTCATGCACGACGATCAGCACGGTACTGCTATTATCTCCAGTGCCGGTTTGGTGAATGCCCTGCAAGTGGCCGGAAAGAAAATCGAAGATGTAAAAATCGTTGTGAACGGTGCAGGTGCATCTGCCGTATCTTGTACTAAATTGTATGTGTCACTGGGTGCACGTCTCGAAAACATCGTCATGCTGGATAGTAAAGGCGTTATCAGCAAGGCGCGCACGGATCTGAACGAACAGAAAAGATTTTTTGCAACCGACCGCACGGATATTCACACGCTGGAAGAAGCAATCAAAGGTGCAGATGTATTCCTCGGCCTGTCGAAAGGAAATGTGTTAAGCCAGGATATGGTGCGCAGCATGGCTCCGATGCCGATTGTGTTCGCATTGGCTAACCCGACACCAGAAATCTCTTACGAAGATGCCATGGCAGCACGTCCTGACGTACTGATGGCTACCGGACGTTCCGACTATCCGAACCAGATTAATAATGTAATCGGTTTCCCGTATATCTTCCGCGGTGCTTTGGATACTCACGCTAAAGCTATCAACGAAGAGATGAAGATTGCAGCCGTACACGCTATCGCTAATCTGGCAAAACAGCCGGTACCCGATGTAGTTAATGCGGCATACCACGTGAACAACCTCTCTTTCGGCGCGGAATACTTTATCCCGAAACCGGTAGATCCACGCCTCATCACCGAAGTTTCCTGCGCAGTGGCAAAAGCTGCTATGGAAAGCGGAGTGGCCCGCACTGAAATTAAAGACTGGGATGCTTACTGTGTTCACCTGCGCGAATTGATGGGTTATGAATCCAAACTGACCCGCCAACTGTATGATACAGCCCGCCGTTCACCGCAACGTGTCGTATTTGCCGAAGGTATCCATCCGAATATGCTGAAAGCTGCCGTTGAAGCGAAAGCCGAAGGTATCTGTCATCCTATCTTATTAGGAAACGACGAAGCTATCGGAAAACTGGCAGAAGAAATGGATCTTAGCCTGGAAGGTATTGAAATCGTCAATCTCCGTCACCCGGACGAATCGGAACGCCGCGAACGTTACTCACGCATTCTTGCAGAAAAACGTGCACGCGAAGGCTTTACTTATGAAGAAGCCAACGATAAAATGTTCGAACGCAACTACTTCGGTATGATGATGGTGGAGACAGGAGATGCGGATGCTTTCATCACCGGACTTTATACAAGATATAGCAATACGATCAAAGTGGCCAAAGAAGTAATCGGTATCCAACCGGGCTTCAAACACTTCGGAACAATGCATATCCTGAACTCCAAGAAAGGTACTTACTTCCTGGCAGACACACTGATTAACCGCCACCCGGATACGGAAACATTGATTGACATCGCTAAATTGTCTGATAAAACAGTTCGCTTCTTCAATCACACGCCGGTTATCTCAATGTTGTCATACTCCAACTTCGGTGCTGATACTGCAGGTAGCCCTGTGAAAGTGCACGAAGCTGTTGCCCACATGCAGGAAGAATATCCGGAACTGGCTATTGACGGTGAAATGCAGGTAAACTTTGCCATGAACCGCGAATTGCGTGATACCAAATATCCGTTTACCCGCCTGAAAGGAAAAGATGTAAATACATTGATTTTCCCGAACTTGAGTTCAGCAAACGCCGGTTACAAACTGTTGCAGGCAATGGACCCGGATACGGAATTCATCGGCCCTATCCAGATGGGATTGAACAAACCTATTCATTTCACCGATTTCGAAAGCTCTGTCCGCGACATTGTCAATATCACAGCTGTAGCCGTGATCGACGCCATCGTTGACAAAAAGAAAAGAGGAGGTAAATGAAACGTCCGTTATCCAAATCACAAATAGTTTGCATCAGCCTGCTTTGGTTGGCGCTTTGCTATCTAGTTCTGACAAAAGCCGAACGAATTGACGGGATGACGGTGGTAATGCTTGGCATTTCGGCAGCATTAGTGTTTATTCCTGTCTATAAGTCGATCAAAAAGAACAAATAAATATCTTTTTTCCTATTTTTAATGCGATAAAATATCAAATTTGATGTTTTATCGCATTTTTCTTTATAAAATGTTTGCTAGTTCAATTTTTATCTTTACTTTTGCAACCGAAAATAAATATCCGATGTACCCATACGCAGATGTGCAAATCTGCTATATAGCACAAAAGCACATAGTCAAACGGTATATTAGCAAATTGTCAAATTAGCACTTTATTTATATCAACCAATTAAAGAAAAAAAAGATTATGAATGCAGCAAAGGTATTAGACGATCTGAAAAGAAGATTTCCCAATGAACCGGAGTATCATCAAGCAGTAGAAGAAGTACTTTCTACTATTGAAGAAGAATACAACAAACATCCGGAGTTTGATAAAGTAAACTTGATCGAACGTTTGTGTATTCCTGATAGAGTATATCAGTTCCGTGTGACTTGGATGGACGATAAAGGTAATATTCAGACCAATATGGGTTACCGTGTTCAGCATAACAACGCAATCGGCCCTTACAAAGGCGGTATCCGTTTCCACGCATCTGTGAACCTTTCTATCTTGAAGTTCCTTGCCTTTGAACAAACATTCAAAAACTCACTGACTACTCTGCCAATGGGTGGTGGTAAAGGTGGTTCCGACTTCTCTCCTCGTGGAAAGTCAAATGCCGAAGTAATGCGTTTCGTACAGGCATTCATGCTGGAACTGTGGCGTCACATCGGTCCTGAAACTGACGTTCCTGCTGGTGACATCGGTGTTGGTGGCCGCGAAGTAGGTTTCATGTTCGGTATGTATAAAAAACTGGCTCATGAATTTACCGGAACATTTACAGGTAAAGGCCGCGAATTCGGTGGTTCACTGATTCGTCCGGAAGCTACAGGTTACGGTAACATCTACTTCCTGATGGAAATGTTGAAGAGAAAAGGAACTGACTTGAAAGGTAAAGTTTGTCTGGTTTCTGGTTCTGGTAACGTTGCTCAATATACAATCGAAAAAGTAATCGAACTGGGTGGTAAAGTAGTTACTTGCTCTGACTCTGACGGTTATATCTACGATCCGGACGGTATCGACCGCGAAAAACTGGATTATATCATGGAACTGAAGAATCTGTACCGTGGCCGTATCCGTGAATACGCAGAAAAATATGGTTGCAAATATGTAGAAGGAGCTAAACCTTGGGGTGAAAAATGTGATATCGCTCTTCCTTCTGCTACTCAAAATGAATTGAACGGTGACCACGCTCGTCAGTTGGTAGCAAACGGTTGTATCGCTGTATCTGAAGGAGCTAACATGCCTTCTACTCCAGAAGCTATCAAAGTATTCCAGGATGCAAAAATCCTTTATGCTCCGGGTAAAGCTGCTAACGCCGGTGGTGTATCAGTATCAGGTCTTGAAATGACTCAAAACTCTATCAAATTAAGCTGGAGCGCTGAAGAAGTAGACGAAAAGCTGAAGAGTATCATGAAGAATATCCACGAAGCTTGCGTTCAGTACGGTACAGAAGCTGACGGATACGTAAACTATGTGAAGGGTGCTAACGTAGCCGGATTCATGAAGGTTGCTAAAGCAATGATGGCACAAGGTATCGTATAATCAGCAAAAGATATATAAGCTATAGTTTATTTAAAAGCTCCCGTCTTCCGTGAAGGAAGTGCGGGAGTTTTTTTATGCAATAAAAAGATGTACGCCCCCCGGGTGTCAGCACAATAATCTTTGTAGAAAAATAAATAGCAGACAATACACACACAATTCATAGTTATTCTCTATCTTTAGATAGAAATTATCTGTTTGACAAGCGAGCAAAAGAAGCCTATCTTTGTTATATATTATAAACCCCGGATGAAAGAATAAAAGGAAACAGTCTGCTTATACTTGTATCCGACTAAAAAATCTATTTATGGAAAAGAAAAAACTTACTGCAGCGAACGGTCGTCCTATCGCTGACAATCAAAACTCGCAAACCGCAGGTCAACGCGGACCTGTAATGTTACAAGATCCCTGGCTTATAGAGAAACTTGCCCATTTTGATCGTGAAGTAATTCCTGAAAGACGTATGCACGCTAAAGGTTCGGGAGCTTACGGTACGTTTACTGTCACCCATGACATTACAAAGTACACCCGTGCTGCTATTTTCAGTAAAGTCGGAAAACAAACAGAATGTTTTGTCCGTTTCTCCACCGTAGCCGGAGAACGTGGAGCTGCTGATGCAGAACGTGACATCCGTGGTTTTGCTATGAAATTCTATACGGAAGAAGGTAACTGGGATTTGGTGGGTAACAACACTCCTGTATTCTTCTTACGTGATCCGCTTAAATTTCCGGATCTGAATCATGCCATCAAACGAGATCCGAAAACAAATATGCGTAGCCCGAACAGTAACTGGGACTTCTGGACGCTTTTACCGGAAGCATTACATCAAGTTACTATCACTATGAGTCCGCGTGGTATTCCTTATTCATATCGCCACATGCACGGATTCGGCAGTCATACTTATAGTTTTATCAATGCAGAAAATCAACGTATTTGGGTTAAATTCCATCTGCGTACCTTGCAGGGTATCAAGAATCTGACAGACCAGGAAGCAGAAGCAATAGTTGCTAAAGATCGCGAATCTCATCAACGTGATCTCTTCGAGAGCATCGAAAAGGGCGATTATCCGAAATGGTTATTCCAGATTCAGTTAATGACGGAGGAAGAAGCGGACAACTATCGTATCAACCCGTTTGACCTGACTAAAGTATGGCCGCACAAAGATTTCCCTCTACAAGATGTTGGTGTCCTTGAACTGAACCGCAACCCGGAAAATTATTTCGCTGAAGTGGAACAAGCTGCTTTCAACCCGATGAATATTGTAGACGGTATCGGTCTGTCTCCCGACAAAATGTTACAAGGTCGTTTATTCTCTTATGGCGACGCACAACGTTATCGTCTAGGGGTGAATGCAGAACAAATTCCGGTCAACAAACCTCGTTGTCCTTTCCACGCCTATCATCGTGACGGTGCTATGCGCGTAGACGGTAATTACGGTGCTACCAAAGGATATGAACCGAACAGTTACGGCGAATGGCAGGATTCTCCTACTATGAAAGAACCGCCTCTTAAAGTTACCGGTGAAGTTTACAACTACAATGAACGGGAATATGATGACGACTATTATAGCCAACCGGGTGACTTATTCCGACTGATGCCAGCTGAAGAACAACAATTATTGTTCGAAAATACAGCTCGCGCCATGGGAGACTCCGAATTGTTTATCAAACAACGTCATGTGCGCAACTGCTACAAAGCCGATCCTGCATATGGAACAGGAGTTGCCAAAGCGCTGGGTATTGACTTACAAGAGGCTTTGAAAGAATAATCTGCTATCACTTTCCTCTACAGGTACTCCTTCTTCCCAAAGAAAGAGTACCTGTTTTCTTATACCCCATAAGGTATAATTCATAAATCTACAACTAAATTTATACCCTAAAGGGTGTAAAATAGAAAATTTACATTATCTTTGTACCCAAAAGGGTATAATATGAACGATAAATCATTATCAGAATACGTCAAGCAAATGCGTAAAGAACATAACTTGACCCAAGTAGAGCTGTCCGAAAAATCAGGAGTCGGGTTACGTTTTGTACGCGAACTCGAACAGGGGAAACAGACTTTGCGTCTTGATAAAGTAAATCAAGTGCTTAGTCTCTTTGGAACGGAAGTGGGTGTTGTACCAATAAGTAAATTCAACAAGCTATGAGACAAGCACTCATATACAACCAAGACCAGTTGGCAGGATTGCTTACAGAAGATGAAAATGGCTATACCTTTCAATATGATACAGCCTACATTAAATCCAGCGATGCGGAATCTATCAGCCTCACACTGCCAATCTCGGAAAAGCCATATACAAGTCTAATATTATTCCCATTCTTTGACGGTCTTATTCCTGAAGGCTGGCTTTTAGATATTGCTGAAAAAAGTTGGAAGATAAATCGACGTGACCGTATGTCACTACTGCTTGCCTGTTGCAAAGATTGTATCGGTGCAGTTAGTGTGATTCCCATCTTAAATAAAGAATAATGATGAGCAGATGCCTATATTGTTATCAGGAACTTGGCGAGGGAGAAACTGATTTTCACCCTCAATGCGGAAAGAAAATATTTGGGAGCAAAACAGTTCCTCTCCTACCTTATACAAAAGCGGATATTAAGCAACTTGCCGAACAAGTCATACGCTCACAAACCACACTTACAGGAGTGCAAGCAAAATTGTCTCTCGATATATCATCGTCCCCCAACCAACCGCAACGCTTTACTATCGTTGGTTTATGGGGACGTTATATTCTCAAACCGCAAACGGAACAATTTAAATACATGCCTGAAGTTGAGGATTTAACGATGCATCTTGCCGAATTGGCTAAAGTGAACGTTGTCCCTCATTCATTGATTCGTTTTGCCGATGGCGAATTGGCCTATATCACTAAACGCATAGATAGAACCGCAAAGGGTGAAAAGTTGCCAATGGAGGATATGTGCCAGCTCTCGGAACGCCTCACAGAGTATAAATATAAGGGTTCTTATGAAAAGATAGCAAAGATAATTATGCAATATTCCTCTGTGCCAAAACTTGACGTAATAAATTTCTGGGAACAAGTCGTTTTCTCATGGCTGACCGGAAATGCGGATATGCATCTGAAAAACTTTTCACTTTATAGTCAGCGTAAAGGCTATTATTCACTGACCCCGGGATATGACATGATCTCTACGGCACTCCTCATGCCGGAGGACACTGAAAAATTGGCTTTGACACTTTATGGAAAAAGACGCAAAATCAAGCGTTCTGATTTTGAAGTTGCCATGAATAGTTGCAGTTTAGAGAAAAAGATCATAGACAACCTATTTTCTAAATTTACCAAAGTTGCCGAAAAATGGTTAGAGTTCATAGATATTTCTTTCTTGCCCAAAGAAATGAAGCAACAGTACAAGTTGATTATAACAAGGAAGTTAGATTTATTATAAAAACAGTGCGGGGATTTAAAAAGGAATAATTCATTTATAACATTAATTTTAAAAAGGCGCTAATTTTATTGAATTACTTAAGTGATGAAGTACTGCATTTCAAAAAAGAAACTTAACTTTGCAACCAAGTTTTATAAAAGAGACTGAATTAGTAAACTAAAAAGGAAAATCAAATGAAAATTAAGACTTTAATAGCCTATTTCATCTTTACATGTGCAATATCTTCCTGCATACAGGATGAAGCATTAAATTCAGAAGCAGCCATTGATGTTTGTTCAGGCGATGATGTGCAATTGGCAAATATCGATGCAGATTCTAAAGTAATCAATGTATATGTAAATAAAGGAGCCGACCTTTCCAAACAAAAATTAGAATTTACACTTCCACAAGGAGCTACAATTAAAGTAAATACTCCAATAACTGGAGATACTGAATCTACCTATGATTTCAGCGAAGAACCGCACTCCCGTAAATTTACTGTTACATCAGAAGACGGTCAATGGCAGCCTGTTTATACCGTTAATGTGATTTTAGCGGAATTACCTACCCTTTTCAAATTTGAAGAATTACTGACAACCTCCAGTGAATACGATACATTTTACGAATTTACACCTGCAACCTCACAAGAAATATCTAAAGTATTACAATGGTCAAGCGGTAATCCCGGTTTTAAATTAACGGGTATGGCTAATTCTAGAATAGATTACCCAACAGTACAAGTTGCAAATGGTTTTAAAGGTAAGGCTGTAAAGCTAGAAACTCGTAATACTGGAGATTTTGGTGCAATGGTAAAAATGTATATTGCTGCTGGAAATTTATTTATCGGGACATTTGAAGTAGAAAATGCACTGACAAATCCTAGAAAAGCAACGAACTTTGGTTTTCAATTTTATAAACATCCCATAGCACTTAAAGGATATTATAAATTTAAAGCTGGGGAAGTTTATTCTGTAGAAGGACAGCCACAAACCGGAAAAAGGGACAAATGTGATATTTATGCTGTTATGTATGAGGCAGAAAATAATTCTATCATGCTTAATGGTGATAACGTATTTAACTCTGATAAATTGGTATTATTAGCACGAATAGAACCTGAAGATATTGTTG
Source organism: Bacteroides sp. MSSM.1001136sp1_RTP21357st2_D2_RTP21359_211015 (assembly GCF_040913205.1). Classification (NCBI taxonomy): domain Bacteria; kingdom Pseudomonadati; phylum Bacteroidota; class Bacteroidia; order Bacteroidales; family Bacteroidaceae; genus Bacteroides; species Bacteroides sp. MSSM.1001136sp1_RTP21357st2_D2_RTP21359_211015. The sequence continues at coordinate 115,610 of NZ_JBDFVF010000009.1, forward strand.
AATCAGATGAATGGAATGAGTTTACTATACATTTCGAATCAGTAAAAGGACGAGAAATTGACGATACGAAACTACAAAACGGTAAATATAAATTAGGTATTGTACTATCATCCAGCGTAGATGGCGCCTATTTTAGAGGAGCTGTCGGTAGCACTCTATACGTTGATGAGCTAGAACTTATTTGTAAAGAATAAATAAAACTAACACAATGAAAAAATATCAATCAATCAATATCATAGTTGTGCTGCTATTTGTAAGCATATTCACAGCTCAAGCACAGGAAGAAAGAAACCAAGGTATCATCTGGTCTTATTTACATGGATGGGAATATGGAATAAAAGCCGGTTTCAATATTGGTGGAACTTCACCATTACCTCTACCAAAAGAAATCCGTAAAATTGATAGTTATGCACCAGGAATCGCAATTTCAATTGAAGGTAATGCGACGAAGTGGTTCGATCCCAAATGGGGGATGACTGTAGGAGTGCGACTTGAAAATAAGAATATGACCACCGAAGCTACCGTAAAAAATTACGGTATGAAAATTATCAACACCAATGGTGGAGAATTACAAGGATTATGGACAGGAGGAGTAAAGACCAAAGTTAAAAACTCATATCTGACAATTCCGGTGGTTGCTAACTATAAGATAAGCAAGCGTTGGAAATTGTCTGCAGGTCCATACATATCATACCTCATCGAAGGAGGATTCTCCGGACATGTATACAACGGTCATTTACGTACCCCGGACCAAACAGGTTCACGAGTTGTTTTCTCTGGGGAAAGCATAGCTACCTATGATTTTTCCGAAAATCTCCGAAAATTTCAATGGGGACTACAACTAGGCGGCGAATGGAGAGCATTTAAACATCTAAATGTATACGCTGACTTAACGTGGGGGATGAATGATATTTTCAAAAAAGATTTTGATACAATCTCATTTGCCATGTATCCTATTTATTTGAACGTGGGATTTGGATATGCATTTTAGCATATTGTTTTATACTAAACGATCCAGAATATTGTGTCAATAGAAAACTACGGGAATTCTTCTCGTAGTTTTTTATTTATGTATGGGCTAAATCAATAAATACAGGGTAGTATCGTAAGCGTCTCTGCGTTTCTATACCACCAAAAAGCGGGTATCTCTCATCAATAAAATAGTCCAATAAGGTTCAAACAGGCGTAAGATGGCTTGTTTTTGTTGCAATGAATCTATATAAATCCGGCTTGTATGGCTTAATAATCCCACTTTGATAGCCAGGGCTGTACAGCCTACATATGTAGGCTATAAAAAGATTACCGTTTCCAATGTATTATTTAGCTGCCAAATACAAGTTATCATCCTATAAAGTGAATATTCTTGTGGCTTCATATGGGTGTTTTTCCATGATACTACACTAAAGCGGATGCAGTAGGGGTATGATAGATACCTGTTTGAGAAATCATCTATCACACTTATCTTATTGAAAATTAGCTTAATATAAAAATAAATGATAGTATGGTAAATATTTTTCACTATGTAGTATTTGCTGAGTTCAAATTCATTGAAACTTTATATCCGGAGTTATTCTATAGTGAACAAATTCTTTTCTGTATCGTATATTGAATGACATTTTGGGTATGATTGCCATAAACAAATAATTATTCTCCCTCACTACAAAAAAATTCCCCACTGTCCAAAAACAGTAAGGGAAATTTATTTAATATTTATTTGATATATATACAGGATTTTACAGAAAAACGAGGATATCCTCATAGACACCCTCGTTTATACAATAAACACACATTAAATGTATGCCAACTTATATTATAACAATCTTATTCACATATTACTTCAAATTCATCCACAATCAAAGTACTACCACCAGCACCTTTAAATAAATCACCATCTTTACTTGAAGAGCAAACTATAGCAAATTTATATTTTGCATTTCGATCATACTCTTGTAAATATTCAAATTCAATGTTAAAAGGAGTATATTCTTTAATATCCTCAACGATAATATTAGCAACAGCAACTCTTAATTCCGAAGTGTTCACATCGTGACCTGTCAATACAATCTCTTTACCATCCTCGCCTGTTTGCACTTTATACAATACGGCTTGAATCTGTCCTTTATCTTTAATATCAACCGGTTTTACATCTTCATAATTAGAAGCATCAAGATAATTAGAACCTGATTCATATTTATAAACACCCTTAAAACAAAGCGGTTTTCCACCTAAACTAACTGTTTCTGCATCAAGACCAAATTTAGTACAACTCAACCTATCACCTTGTAAAGCAGGCATCATATCAAATTTACCAATAAAAATAGAACCGGCAGTAATCTTCGGAACTAATGAATTTGGCTCATTTGGATATTCAAAAGTTATCAGTTTAGCCGCATACGTACCATCCTCTCTAGTTTCCTTTCTCAACAAAGTACCACCTAAAATACCAGCTCCAGCAGCACTTCCTGCCCACAAATCTTTGGGTAACAGTTCATCATTCTTACTACCTTCCTTCCAGTCTTCAAAAGAATATTTCAATACCTTACGAGTACCTTCCACAAAAGCTGTATAAACTTTCACGGTGCCATCTTCCGCCGTCACAGTATAAGTCACTTTCTTATTATTCGAGAAGTCCTGTGCTACGCCGGAAGCCGGAGTAATAGTTGCTCCTTCAGATATTTCAATAATAGGAGTAAACTTTAAAGATTCTACTTCCTCATTAACAGCAAAAACAATCGTACCAGCTTCTTCATTTATAACTGGTTGTTCTACTACTGCCTCATCGTCAATAATAAAACTTGTTATTTTAGCCTCCGAACTTTCACTACCTGTCAATTTACGACCAACAAAAGTAGCCTTTACATTTTGATTTAAAGGAGCACCAACCTTTACACCTATTTCAATATTAATATTGCTACCTTTCACAGTACCAGAAATACTAACAGGGCAATTACCAAGTGGCTGTACCAAATCTAGATTCTGTTGACCTTCAAAAGCATAACCACTATCTATAGCTTTCACAGTGCAAGGATCAACTTCAATATCACCAACATTTACCAAAAAAGTAAAATTCTTCAATGATAATGCAATTTGGTTAGTTCCCTTATTAGACTGTGAAATTGTGATTTTTTGATTTTCGGTAGTTCCCATTTGATTACCATCCACATTTACAGACAGATTACCAACATAGCCTCCAGCCAATTCTGTATCTATCGGATATTTCACTTCATCGTCATCATCACTACAACTCATGAATATGCTAACAGAACAAACAAGCATAAACAAGTACAATAAACTCTTCTTCATAATTCTCATAATTAATTAATAATCTATTTGATCACAAAAACGAGTGCAAAGTAACAACTTTATAATAATTCACACAAGGTCAATTCTTTGTATTTTATGTTCTATTTTTAAGATTATAAGACCATATTTCCTGTCTATATAGACTTTTTTAAGGTTAATATTCACACTATACGGTATGCTACGGAAGATTTAAATCATATTTTAATTTAGTTAAAAAGACCAACGGTCAGAAAATAGAATCTTATCAATTCCAACACATAAAAAAACGATCCTCCTAGTACTTCCAAAATTTGTTTCACATTAAATTATTGCGAGTTCCACTTAAAAAGGCATCAACACTACTCCCAGCTTCTTCTTTCCATCCATCTTGACCACCATCGGTTTCTCAAAGCGAACATGACGAAGATATTTCGTTTCTTCCACCGCAGGTTGCGCATTGAGGAAGTCCTGATTATACACACCATCATTCATAAAGGCGTTAATAGTAAAATATCCAACTCCAAATGAAGTCAAATTTTGGAAAAAGTGTGTCCCTTGACTTGGATCTACCCGATAATTAGTCAATCCGGCTTCCACAATCACACGGGCAGCCGAAATATGCGGCCACTTCACAGGGATGCCGAGCCAAGTATCGCTGCTTCCCCAACGTCCCGGACCGACAAGCACATAATTCTTTCCTTCATTCAAGAATTGTTGGTTAATCTTTTCTATCTCCCAGGCAATTGTCTGATTGTTGGAGGCACTATAATTATCGGTCTTTACATAGACCACATCATAAATATCATTCATGATACCATGTCCCAATGAATTATATGAGCGGAGAATCACATCTTCATCCGGTATCTCGTTCAAATCCTCATCCAGCATTTCTTTACTGTCTACGATAGGACGGATCTGCAACAGATAGAAAGTTCCGGATTTATCATGTTCGCGACTTAACGTTGCTGCAAATTCAATTTCAACCGGACGGCGCATCTCCTGTTCACCATATTTCAATACTAACTGCAGAATACGAGCTAACGGAAAAACATCATGTTGCAGGATATTAGCAAAAGTAATCACCTTACGTCCTCCCGGATATAAACCATCACGAATGATCTGATCGTACGGATCGTAGGTAGAAGCAATATAACGCAGAGCACCGTCACTTTCTGCCTCTTTGACATGAAGTTTCAGCAAATTAAAACCATCGTCGATAGAAAAATCATGTCCGGCATTTTTCAAATCCAATGCATAGAAACGGGTTTGAGTCTCCTTGAGAGCAATTTCCATTTCGCTGGTCTGTAACACCTGATTAGGATGATAAGGAGAAAAACGAAGGGTCATGCCACCGTCAACAATATATTTTCCTAATCCCAAAGCCAGATTCACCGTTCCCTCTTCTGCCTTTTCATTCCCCAACGGATAATAATTGAGCGAGCGTGCCACACCGGACATGGAAGGATAATAACGGTCACCATACTGATTGCCAACTACTTCCTGTAAGATAACAGCCATTTTCTCCTGATCGATTACATTCGACGTAGCTTGCATATACGCTTTGCTGTCACGGAAATAAACCGAAGCATACACCCCTTTGATGGCATCGGAAAGCATCCGCAACATTTCATAGCGGTCGTCCAGATAAGGAATCATGTAAGTGTTGTAAATTCCGGCAAACGGTTGATAGTGAGAATCCTCCAACAAGGAAGAAGACCGAATGGCAATCGGAGACTTCACGACATCGAAGAAAGTGAAAAAGTCCTCTATCAACCGGTCCGGTAATTTAGCCTTCAGGAAGTATTTCAAAATCGTAGCATCATCCGCATCCGACAGTGCAATCTGATACAAGTTGTTGGTGTCCATGAACTCATCAAAGACATCCGTACAAAGCACCACTGTTTTAGGAATAGCAATACGCGCATTTTCAAACTCGTCAAACTCCGGATGACGCTTCACCATATTATCAATAAATGCCAGTCCACGCCCTTTTCCTCCGAGAGAGCCATCCCCGATACGGGCAAAGTTAGAATAACGGTCGAAGCGATCGCGCTTAAAGACCGCCACAACTCCCTGGTTCTTCATCTTACGATATTTCACAATCGCCTCAAAGATGATTTTACGGTGAGCATCCACATCCTGAAGACTATTCCAGGTTATCGGTTTCAAAAATTCAGCCACCGGGAACATGGCACGTGAATAAAACCAACGCGACACGTGATTCCTGCTGATATGATATAAGAAAGATTCCGCAGGTACGGCAAAAAGAATGTTTTGCAGCTCCTTCAAATTCCGGACGCGGGCAATCTCCTCCCCGGTATCCGGATTGCGGAAAATAAAATCACCAAAACCAAAATTATCGGAGACGATACGGCGCAAATCAACGTCCATCTTCTTGGAGTTCTTATCGATAAAGCTAGCACCATACTTGACTGCATAAGACGAATTTTCAGATTCGGAAGACTGAATAATCAAAGGAACAAACGGATCATTCTTACGTATCTCCGCACACAGCTTGATACCTGCCAGACCGTCTTTCTCTCCCCGTTCCACTTTCGGGAAACGGACGTCAGTGATTACCCCCAATATATTATTCTGATACTTATGATAGATCTCCATCGCCTCCTGATACGTACGTGCCAACACTATTTTAGGACGTCCGCGCATACGGAGCGTACGCTGGTGTGCATTCAAGGCTTCGGTAGAGAATTCCTGACTCTGCTTCAACACGAACTTATACAGATTCGGCAAAATGGAAGAATAGAAACGAATGCCATCTTCCACCAAAAGAATCAGCTGCACACCGACCTCCTGTACATCGTGTTCCAGATTCATCTTGTCCTCTATCAACTTAATGATAGACACCAACAGGTCGGTATTACCCAACCAGCAGAACACATATTCGAACGCACTTAAATCTTCATTGATAATCCGTTTGGTAATACCATGGCTAAAAGGAGTCAGTATGACGATAGGAATATGCTCGTATTTCTCTTTGATGTGACGGCCGATATCGAAACTGTCATTATCCCCCGTGCTCGGCATACAAATCACCAGGTCGAACGACATATTTTCCAACTGTGACAATGCTTCCTCCTCCGTAGATACCTGCGAGAAACGAGGTGGATAGCGCAGAGACAAAGAAGTGTATTCATTGAAAATCTTCTCATCAATGCGCCCGTCATCCTCCAACATGAAAGCATCGTAAGGATTAGCGATTAATAACACGTTAAAAATCCGCCTTGTCATCAAGTTAGCGAATTGCGTATCTTTGAAGTAAAGCTGGTTTAATTTATATTTACTAAGCATAAAGTCATTCTCCTTTCTTATTTCAAATCGTCTATCTGCAGAATCACATTTTGCAAAGTTAATTCTTTAAATCTCATTTTCCACCATCTTCTTTATAAAGTTTACTTGTTTATCTCTTATTATTTTGTAGATTTGTAACTTTAAGTTTATTCAAAAAGACTTTTTATTCACATGAAAAAAGTAACTTTATTAATGAGTGGAATCATGGTGATGTCATGCGCTCCCCAACAGAAAAAGCTAGTCTACCCCGAGACGGCAAAGGTAGACACCGTAGACGTGTACTTCGGTACACAAGTTCCCGACCCTTACAGATGGCTGGAAAATGACACCAGTGCAGCTACTACTGCCTGGGTAGAAGCACAAAACAAAGTAACGAATGAGTATCTAAGTCAGATTCCATTCCGGGAAAACTTGTTGAAACGATTGACCACACTGGCCGATTACGAGAAGATCAGTGCGCCAATCAAGAAACATGGCAAATATTACTTCAGTAAAAATGATGGCCTGCAAAACCAGAGTGTATTCTACGTACAGGATTCACTGGACGGCGAGCCTCGCGTTTTCCTCGACCCGAACAAGCTCTCGGACGATGGCACAGTGGCACTGACCGGTCTTTACTTCTCAAACGACGGCAAATATACCGCTTACAGTATCTCACGCAGCGGATCGGATTGGTCTGAAATATTTGTCATGGACACTGAAAGTGGCAAGTTATTGGAAGAGCACATCGAATGGGCCAAATTTACCGGTGCCGCCTGGCAGGGAGACGGCTTCTACTACAGCGCCTACGATGCTCCCGCCAAAGGAAAAGAATTCTCCAACGTAAACGAAAAGCACAAAATCTATTATCACAAAATAGGTGAACCGCAATCGAAAGATAAACTGATTTATCAGAATCCGGCTTATCCGAAACGTTTCTATACAGCCAGCACCAGCGAAGACGAACGTATTCTCTTCCTCACAGAATCCGGTGCCGGAAGAGGCAACAACTTATTTATAAGGGACCTGAAAAAGCCGAATTCTCCTTTTATCCAACTGACTACCGACCTTGACTACCAATACTACCCGATTGAAGTGATCGGCGATCAGATGTATATTTATACTAACTATGGCGCACCGAAAAACCGGATCATGGTAGCCGACATCAACCGTCCGAAACTGGAGGACTGGAAAGAACTCGTTCCCGAATCGGAAGCCGTTCTTTCAAACGCAGAAGTGATCGGTGGCAAACTGTTCCTTACTTACGACAAAGATGCTTCGAACCATGCATACGTTTACGGCCTCGACGGCAAACAAATTCAGGAGATTCAACTGCCGTCACTCGGTTCCGTAGGCTTTAGCGGCAACAAAGACGATAAAGAATGTTTCTTTGGATTCACTTCATTCACCATTCCGGGTGCCACTTACAAATATGATATGGACCAGAACACCTACGAACTATACCGTGCACCGAAAGTACAGTTCAACTCGGATGATTTTGTGACGGAACAAGTATTCTTTGCCAGCAAAGACGGTGTAAAAGTCCCGATGTTCCTTACCTATAAGAAAGATCTGAAGAAAGACGGCAAAAATCCTGTATTCCTCTACGGATACGGTGGTTTCGGCATCAGCCTCAACCCGGGTTTCAGTGCAATGCGCATCCCATTCCTCGAAAATGGCGGTATCTACGCACAAGTCAACCTGCGTGGTGGCAGCGAATACGGTGAAGACTGGCACGTAGCCGGAACTAAGATGCAGAAGCAGAATGTATTCGACGACTTCATCTCTGCTGCCGAATATCTTATCAACGAAAAATATACGAATAAAGACAAAATCGCCATTGTAGGTGGCTCCAACGGTGGTCTGCTGGTAGGTGCCTGCATGACACAGCGTCCGGACCTGTTCCGTGTAGCAATTCCGCAGGTAGGCGTGATGGATATGCTTCGCTATCATAAATTTACTATCGGTTGGAACTGGGCAAGCGATTACGGAACAAGCGAAGACAGCAAAGAAATGTTTGAATACCTCAAAGGCTATTCTCCATTGCACAACCTGAAACCGGGCACGAAATATCCGGCAACACTAGTGACCACTGCCGACCATGACGACCGTGTGGTTCCCGCCCATTCATTCAAGTTTGCCGCTACGCTGCAAGCAGACAACGACGGTACAAACCCGACACTAATCCGCATCGACAGCAAAGCAGGTCACGGTGCAGGCAAACCGATGGCAAAAGTACTTGAAGAACAGGCAGACATTTACGGTTTCATCATGTACAATTTGGACATGAAGCCGGATTTTAAGAAGTAAAAAGTACAAAGTATTAAATTCAGGTATCAAGTATTAAGTATTAGCACTGAATACTTGATACCTAATGCTTTTTCTACTATCATTTTATCATTATTTAATCAAAATAATGGCATAAAATCAATCACATCTGAAAAATTTTCCTATATTTGCAGTGAGTTAGTTGACATTTTATCAGAATTAACCTTTTAAAATATAGTATCATGAACATCCAGAAAATCATGTCCTCTTTGGAGGCTAAGCATCCCGGTGAATCTGAATATCTTCAGGCAGTGAAGGAAGTTCTTCTTTCTATCGAAGATATATACAATCAACATCCTGAATTTGAAAAAGCTAAAATCATAGAAAGATTGGTAGAACCTGATCGTATCTTCACTTTCCGTGTGACGTGGGTGGATGATAAAGGTGAGGTGCAGACCAACCTCGGTTATCGTGTACAATTCAATAATGCGATAGGCCCATATAAAGGTGGTATCCGTTTTCATGCATCCGTTAATCTTTCCATTTTGAAGTTCCTCGGTTTCGAACAAACATTCAAGAATGCACTGACTACCTTGCCTATGGGTGGCGGTAAAGGCGGTTCCGATTTCTCTCCACGCGGAAAGAGTGATGCTGAAATCATGCGTTTCTGCCAGGCATTTATGCTGGAGTTGTGGCGTCATCTCGGACCGGACATGGATGTGCCTGCCGGTGACATCGGCGTAGGAGGACGTGAAGTGGGCTATATGTTCGGCATGTACAAGAAACTGACTCGTGAATTTACCGGTACATTCACTGGTAAAGGATTAGAATTCGGCGGTTCATTGATTCGTCCGGAAGCTACTGGTTTTGGAGGACTGTATTTTGTCAATCAGATGCTTCAGGCAAAAGGGATTGATATAAAAGGTAAGACAGTAGCCATCTCCGGTTTCGGCAACGTTGCCTGGGGAGCAGCTACTAAAGCTACCGAACTGGGTGCAAAAGTGATTACGATTTCCGGTCCGGACGGATATATCTACGATCCGGATGGTATCAGCGGCGAGAAGATAGACTATATGCTCGAACTTCGTTCTTCGGGTAACGATATTGTGGCTCCTTATGCTGAACAGTATCCGAACGCAACCTTCGTAGAAGGAAAACGCCCGTGGGAAGTGAAAGCAGACATCGCACTTCCTTGCGCCACCCAGAACGAATTAAATGGAGAAGATGCTCAAAATCTCATAAAAAATGACGTACTTTGCGTCGGAGAAATTTCCAATATGGGATGTACCCCTGAAGCTATCGATCTTTTCATTGAACATAAGACGATGTACGCTCCGGGTAAAGCGGTCAACGCAGGTGGTGTAGCCACTTCCGGCTTGGAAATGTCTCAAAACGCAATGCACCTTAGCTGGAGTGCTGCCGAAGTGGACGAAAAACTCCATGCAATCATGCACGGCATCCATGCACAATGCGTGAAATACGGCACGGAACCCGACGGATACATTAATTATGTGAAGGGTGCCAACATTGCCGGATTTATGAAAGTAGCTCACGCAATGATGGGGCAAGGCGTTATTTAGAAGACTTTGTTTAGTTGTATTTGTATTTGTGGTTTGCGCTGCTCGTCTCCTGTGACAGGACGCGGGTAGCGCTATTTTTTTGAGATTAACATTATTTTCGCTGGAATTAATTATCTTTGTAGCATGATAGGTTAAATAATAGTTTGTGAATTTGTTATATGCGATAAACAACTCACAACTAATAATTTACCATTATTGGTTTTGTAATTAATAATCAAGTAATAAATAAAAAATGCTACAACCCGAATTGAAATTTCGCCGTGACAAAATTCGCAGTCTGATGGTGTCGCAGGGCATTGACGCCGCACTTATCACGTGTAATGCAAATTTAATTTACACGTATGGCTGTGTAGTCAGTGGCTATCTTTACCTCCCCCTTCATTCGCCTGCACTATTATTTTTTAAACGTCCTAATAACATCACAGGAGAGCACTCATTCTCTATCCGCAAACCGGAACAAATTGTTGATCTGCTGAAAGAACAAGGATTACCGATGCCAACCAAACTGATGTTAGAAGGTGACGAACTTCCTTATACGGAATATTGTCGTCTGGCCGGTCTCTTCCCGGAAGCGGAAGTGGTAAATGGTACCCCGTTGATTCGCCAGGCACGCAGCGTGAAAACACCTGTAGAAATTGAAATGTTCCGCCGCTCCGGCATTGCTCATGCAAAGGCTTATGAGCAGATTCCAGGTGTTTATCGTCCCGGTATGACGGATATTGAATTTTCCATCGAAATAGAACGCCTGATGCGCCTGCAAGGTTGCCTCGGAATTTTCCGGGTATTCGGACGCAGTATGGAAATATTCATGGGTAGCATACTGACCGGAGATAATGCCGGTTACCCCTCTCCTTATGATTTTGCCTTAGGCGGTCAGGGACTTGATCCTGCCTTGCCGGGAGGAGCAAATAAAACTCCGTTAAAAGAGGGACAAAGCGTTATGGTGGACTTAGGTGGCAACTTCAACGGTTACATGAACGATATGAGCCGTGTATTCTCCATCGGCAAACTGCCCGAAGAAGCTTACACCGCCCATCAGGTTTGTCTGGATATCCAAGAAAAAATTGCTTCCATTGCCAGACCGGGTATTGCCTGTGAAGTGCTTTACGACACAGCAGTCGAAGTGGTCAAAGCAGCCGGATTTGCCGACAAATTTATGGGAACAGGACAACAAGCCAAATTTATCGGTCACGGCATCGGGCTTGAAATTAACGAAGCTCCGGTACTGGCTCCCCGCATAAAGCAACAATTAGAACCGGGTATGGTCTTTGCCCTCGAACCGAAAATCGTTATTCCGGGTGTAGGTCCCGTAGGTATCGAGAACTCTTGGGTAGTGACCAACGAAGGAATAGAAAAACTGACGAACTGCAATGAAGAAATCATTGAATTAAGTTAAACAGACGATGAAAAAGATGTGTCCGGCAAAGAACAGGCACATCTTTTTCTACTAATAATAACACACTTAACCCCCAAAACCAATGAAACAACCTTTCATTCTAACCCTTGTATCCTCTGTTGCCTGTGCTGCAACAGCCGCCAATAAAGCACCGGAAAACACCACACCGACAAAGTCAAAAACACCCAACGTTGTATTTATCTACGCCGACGATCTCGGCTACGGCGATCTGGAATGTTACGGAGCTAAAAACGTACAGACACCCAACGTCAACCGACTGGCAAAATCGGGAATCCTTTTCACCAATGCTCACGCAACAGCCGCCACCAGCACCCCTTCCCGCTACTCCATGCTAACCGGAGAATACGCATGGCGCAAAGAAGGAACGGATGTAGCGGCAGGAAATGCCGGAATGATTATCCGTCCCGAACAATACACCATGGCAGATATGTTCAAAAGTGTCGGTTACACCACTGCCGCAGTAGGCAAATGGCATCTGGGACTCGGAGATCAAACCGCCACTCAAGACTGGAATGCTCCGTTACCGTGCGCACTGGGCGATTTAGGTTTCGACTATCATTACATTATGGCAGCCACAGCCGACCGTGTACCCTGTGTATACATCGAAAACGGGAAAGTAGCCAACTATGATCCGAGTGCTCCCATCGAAGTCAGTTATCAAAAGAACTTCGAGGGTGAACCTACCGGAAAAAGTAATCCTGAATTACTTTATAACCTCAAGCCAAGTCACGGTCACGACATGTCGATCGTTAATGGAATTTCACGCATCGGTTTTATGAAAGGCGGTGGAAAGGCGCTCTGGAAAGACGAAAACATTGCTGATTCACTTACCACACACGCCATTCAATTCATCGAGGAAAACCAAAACAAACCTTTCTTTCTCTACTTTGCCACCAATGACGTACATGTGCCCCGCTTTCCTCACGACCGTTTCAGAGGAAAAAATCCGATGGGATTAAGAGGCGATGCTATCGTACAGTTCGATTATTGTGTCGGTGAAATCCTGAATACACTCGAAAAACTGGGATTAAGAGAAAATACACTCATTATTCTTTCAAGTGACAACGGCCCGGTAGTAGACGACGGATACGATGACAAAGCAGAAGAACTACTCAACGGTCATAGTCCTGCGGGACCACTACGGGGCAACAAATATAGTGCCTTTGAAGGAGGAACCCGTATTCCTGCCATCGTCAGCTGGCCTGCAGGAGTAAAAAAAGGAATGACTTCAGACTTATTGGTTTCACAAGTGGACTGGCTCGCCTCTCTCGCTTCCCTGACCGGAGCTACGATGCCTAAGAATACCGCACCGGATAGTTACAACTATCTGGGAAGTTGGCTGAGTAAAGAAAAGACAGACCGCCCGTGGGTAATAGAGCAGGCTTCTAATCACACGCTTTCTGTCCGCACCAAAGACTGGAAATACATCGAACCGAATGACGGACCGAAAATGATTCAATGGGGACCGAAGATAGAAACCGGAAACTCTAAAGAACCCCAGCTTTATAAGATGAAAGAAGTGAAAGAGGTAACCAACTATGCAAAGAATATGCCGGAGAAAGTGGCAGAACTGCAAAGTATCCTTCAAAGCGTACGCGAAGGAAAGGACTTAATCGGGAAATAATTCCAGATATGAAACACTGAAACGCTTTTATTTTAATGACAACAATATCATGAATTATCAATCAATCCCGTTGATAGGCAGTGCCCTGCTCCTATCTACCCTATCTGCCAACGGACAGAAAAAAAATACCCAGCCCAATATCCTCTTCATCCTTTGTGACGATATGGGATATGGAGACTTAGGATGCTACGGTCAACCATTTATCCGTACCCCTCATATAGACGCCATGGCCGGTGAAGGAATGCGTTTTACGCAAGCATACGCAGGAAGTCCCGTCAGCGCCCCTTCCAGAGCTTCATTCATGACAGGACAACATTCAGGCCATTGTGAAGTACGAGGTAACAAGGAGTACTGGAAAAATGCACCGATCGTGGAATATGGACAGAATAAAGAATACTCAATAGTGGGGCAACACCCTTATGATCCCGACCACGTAATCCTGCCGGAGATAATGAAAGATAACGGCTATACCACAGGTATGTTCGGTAAATGGGCCGGAGGTTACGAAGGTTCCTGTTCCACTCCCGACAAACGGGGGATAGACGAATACTACGGTTATATCTGTCAGTTTCAGGCTCATCTTTATTATCCCAATTTCCTGAACCGTTATAGTAAAGCGTTGGGTGACACCGGAGTGGTACGTGTAGTGATGGATGAAAACATCCAATATCCGATGTATGGTCCCGACTACCTGAAACGTCCGCAATATTCGGCCGACATGATTCACCAGAAAGCATTGGAGTGGCTGGATCAGCAAGACGGCAAACAACCGTTTTTCGGCGTATTGACTTACACCTTACCTCATGCGGAACTCGTTCAGCCGGAAGATTCTATCCTGAATGAATACAAAGCTAAATTCAACCCGGATAAAGAATTTAAGGGAAGCGAAGGCTCACGATACAACGCCATCACGCATACACACGCCCAATTTGCCGGAATGATTACCCGCCTGGACTATTACGTGGGCGAAGTTTTGAAAAAACTGAAAGAAAAAGGACTGGACGAAAACACATTGGTTATTTTCTCCAGTGACAACGGCCCTCACGAGGAAGGCGGAGCTGATCCTACTTTCTTCGGCAGAGACGGAAAACTACGCGGACTGAAACGTCAATGCCACGAAGGAGGAATACGTATTCCATTTATCGCCCGTTGGCCGGGACACATACCTGCAGGCGAAGTAAACGATCACATCTGTGCATTTTATGATTTAATGCCGACGTTCTGCGAAGTTATTGGTATCAAAGACTACGAAAAGAAATACCGCAATAAGGAAAAAGAAGTCGATTATTTCGATGGGATTTCTTTCGCCCCCACACTCCTGGGTAATAAAAAGCAAAAGAAGCATGATTTTCTGTATTGGGAATTTGATGAAACAGACCAGATTGCCGTACGCATGGATGATTGGAAAATGGTAGTGAAAAAAGGAACACCGTTCCTCTATAATCTAAAAACAGATATTCATGAGGATCATGACATAACACTCCAACATCCGGATATCGTGGAAAAGATGAAGGCTATCATCTTTGAACAACATACTCCGAATCCTCATTTTTCGGTAACGTTGCCCAAACGATAAACACACAGATAAAGAAATAATGAGTAATCAGTAGTTGGAAAGCAAGTTATCATTCATTCCGATGTGGTTTTGAGGAAAATACAGATTTTCGAAACTCCATCCAATAGAATGATTATATTTGCATTTTGATTATAAGTAATAAATTACGAACCACTAATCAGTAAACAATGAAATTCAGCAATGTAAGATTATTAGTAAACGACTTCGCCAAATGCTTCAAATTCTACACCGAACAACTCGGATTGGAACCAGCCTGGGGAGATGCAACCAGCGGCTACGCCAGCTTTAAAGTAGCCGACGGAATAGAAGGCTTAGCCCTTTTTGTATCCGACTGGATGGCACCTTCAGCAGGCAATGCAGATAAGCAGCAACCTGTTGGGATGCGCGAAAAATCAATGATCTCCTTCAGTGTAGATAACGTAGACGAAACCTTTGCCGCTCTAAAAGCAAAAGGCGTGACATTTATTAATGAACCTACAGATATGTCCGATTGGGGGATGCGTACCGTGTACCTGCGCGATCCCGAAGAAAATCTGATAGAACTCTTTACTCCTCTGTCACGGGAGCAATATAGCCAGGAACTCCTCGAAGAAGATAAGAAATTTCAATAAGAGATATTGCTAACAGAAACGTGCCCATACAAGTGAGCCGGAAAAGACATTCAATAAGCCCCATAGTGACATCACTATGGGGCTTATACGTTCACTTGGCATCCCACTCAATACTGCCTTGTTTTACTCCAATTCAACTACTGATTCGCATAAATCAGTGTCTGAATACTATAGGATTACGATGCCTGATTTTATATATGTTCCGTCCTTCTATCAGCGAATAGGCGTCATTCCCATCTTCTTTGCCCGTTCCAGCATGAAAGCATGAGCCGCCTCATATTCATTCGGAATCACTCCATCCAAGATTGCATCTTTGATAGCACTCTTCAAGACTCCGACCTCACGACAAGGTTCCAAGCCGAAAATCTCCATAATTTCTTCTCCGCTCACAGGTGGCTGGAAATTACGGACACGGTCTTTCTCTTCCAAATCCTTCAGTTTCTGTCGAACCAACTGGAAATTATTCAGGAAACGCTGTTTACGTTCCATATTCTTGGAAGTAATATCCGCTTCACAAAGCATCATCAAGTCGTCAATGTCATCACCCGCTTCGAAGAGCAGACGGCGTACAGCCGAGTCTGTCACCACATCATCTGCGATAACGATCGGGCGCATGTGCAGGCTGACCAGCTTTTGTACATACTTCATCTTCTCATTCATCGGCAACTTCATCTTACGGAAGATATGCGGAATCATCTTTTCACCGATAAAGTTATGATTATGGAACGTCCATCCCGCTTTAGGTTCCCAACGCTTCGTGGCAGGTTTGGCAATGTCGTGCAACAAAGCAGCCCAACGCAGCCAAAGGTTATCAGTCTTCTTGCTGATATTATCCAGCACTTCCAACGTATGATAAAAATTATCCTTATGGGAACGTCCGTTCCGTGTTTCCACACCCTGCAAGGCGGCAAATTCCGGAAAAATCAACGACAGCAAACCGCTACGCTCCAAATCAATAAATCCTTTTGAGGGGATTGGAGAAAGAATAATCTTATTCAATTCGTCCGCAATACGTTCACGGGATATAATTTCAATCCGTTCCTTATTCCGGCAAAGCGATTCGAAAGTATCATCGTCAATGTAAAAACCCAATTGCGTAGCAAAACGGATGCAACGCATCATGCGCAAGGGATCATCGCTGAAAGTAATATCCGGGTCGAGGGGAGTGCGGATTGTCTTTTCCTTCATATCCTCCAAACCTCCAAACGGATCTACCAATTCACCAAAACGTGCTTTATTGAGACATACGGCCAGAGCATTGATCGTGAAATCGCGACGATTCTGATCGTCTTCCAGCGTGCCGTCTTCAACAATAGGTTTACGCGAATCCCGTTGATAAGATTCTTTACGTGCACCAACAAACTCTACTTCCGTGCCTCTATATTTTACTTGTGCTGTTCCGAAATTCTTGAAAACAGAAACATGAGCACCACGTCCCAACTGTTTTCCAAGGGCTTCCGCCATTGCAATTCCACTTCCTACAACTACTACATCTATATCTTTAGAGGGACGTTGCAGAAAAATATCACGAACATAACCACCTACCACATAACACTCCATACCGAGTGTATCAGCCGTTTCGGCTATCTGTCCGAAGATGGGTTCGCTAAAATGCTGCTTCAATTCCTCTTGAGTCAACTCTATCATTCTTTTTAGTTATAAGTTTTGAGGGGACAAAATTACAAAAATAAGGGATATATTTGTATTTTTGCCGCTAATAAAACCAGTAAATAGAATTTGTGATGAAAAAACTGATTATCCTCTTTTGTGGTACGCTGGCATTAGCTGCCTGCGGAAATGGCCTTGAGAAAAAAGCCAATGAAAAACTGATGGTTGCCAAGGCTGCCTACGAACGTGGCGACTATGAAGAAGCTAAGTTACAAATTGACAGTATCAAGATTCTCTATCCCAAAGCGTTCGAAGCACGTAAGGCGGGACAGGCACTGATGCTCGATGTTGAAACAAAAGCACAACAAAAAACGCTTGCTTACCTGGATAGCGCCTTTCAGGCAAAGACAGAAGAATTCAATGCCATCAAGGACAAATTCAAACTAGAAAAAGATGCCGAATATCAACAAGTCGGCAACTACCTCTGGCCTACACAGACCATTGAAAAAAATATGCACCGTTCGTACCTCCGCTTCCAAGTGAACGAGCAAGGTATAATGAGTATGACTTCCATCTACTGTGGTGCCGGCAATATTCACCATACAAAAGTGAAAGTGATTGCTCCTGACGGTAGTTTTGCAGAAACTCCAAGCTCCAAAGACAGCTACGAGACAACGGACATGAACGAGAAAATAGAAAAAGCTGACTACAAACTAGGGGAAGACGGAAATGTGATCGAATTCCTGAATCTCAATAAAGACAAAAATATCCGTGTGGAATATATAGGCGACCGCACCTATAAAACGACAATGAGTCCAACCGACCGCCAGGCCGCAGCAGGTGTTTACGAATTAGCACAAATCCTCTCGGCCATGGAACAGATTAAAAAAGAACAAGAGGAAGCCAACCTGAAAATCGGATTCATCAATAAGAAGAAAGAACGGAAAGCACAGGAAGAAATTACCGATTAGTAAAAGGAAAGCCATCCACCAGAAAAAGCCATTGGTTAATAATAAAATAGACGGGAATAGTTGTTATTTTTCATAAACGACAACTATTCCCGTCAAATGCATAATGAGACTCTTAATCCTCTGCGTGAGAGAAAAGGCGTTTCCTGGTAGGGAGAAAAGGCGTAGTCTGCCATCATCAAACGGCGTAGCCTGATAACCAAAAACGGCGTGGTCTACACGCCTTTATTTTATCCTTCTATTCAACTGATTATTAGCCTTTTCCTGCTTTGATTTTCCGACCCGTTTTCCGGTCGTCTTCTTTTTACCGACTGCAGACTTTGTCTTTCCGGCAAAAGGATTGTTACTTTTTTTGATTAACATAGACAGCACTTATATAAACAGTACTTATTTCTTATAATTCTTATTCTCCTTCGTAATACTCACCCAAAAACCAGCGAGCCACAAAATCCCAGTTTTCCTGCAATAACTCCTTTCCGTTCTCAAACGGGAACTGTGCTTCCGGCAACAAATCGTGTTCCATTCCATATTTCAGCAGATCGAACGGACACAAACCTTCTTCACAAAACAGCTCGTATGCTTCCTCTTCAGCCAGTTCGGCATTGTAGAGCGGATTACGTTTGTCTGCAAAATATTCGGCTACATCAGGACCGATCAACAACCCTTTCGGATTGGCAAAAACCACAAAGTTACCGAACTCCTTTAAGTCAGGCAACAAAGAATCCTCTTCATCTTCCCACTTCAACGACTGCACAAAGAAAAATTTTAGCGCTTCGTAAGAGTCAAAGTATAAAAGCGGTTCACCTTTGCTCGCTTCAAGGAAACGTTCTACGTTCGTAGGCATCTTTTCTCCCGGCAAAGCTACCGGCAGAGGCATCCGCTTCTTTTGCATCAGCTCCGTTTCCATCAGCCAGTCCGTTGCCAGATAATCGCTGATAGGAGCCAATTCGAACGCAGCATCCAAACGGTTGTAAAGCGTATCCGCAAACTCCAGCAAATCCGCATCCATCGGGTTCTCTACTCCATCAAAATCATCGCCAACCGGAGAATTGATGGCCCACAAAAGGAAAACAATATCTTCACGGTTAATTTCGTCCGGCAAATATTCCTCCGTCAGTGCGTAAAAAGGCAAATAACGTCCGTAGCTTTTCCGGTGCCAATGAATAAACTGACGCCAATTTCCTCCGTCTGCTACGCAATCTTCCAAATACAAGGCACACGTCAAAGCCACTCGCTTCTGGTCTTCCTCCCACTCTCTCCCACCGTATATAAAAGAATCTGCCACCAACGGCAATAGCTGGTTAGCGAAATCCAGATACCATTCATCCGTATCCACTGCTTTTGCACGACCATGAGCGTCCAGCCATGCTTTCATATATATCTTCTGTTGCTTCATACTACAAACGTTTCAAAGCCAGTTTGATAACCTTTTCTACCGGAGCATCCGGCTCCTCCTTCAAGATAGCCAACACCACCTTCTGTGAAGGTGCAGCAGCAAAGCCTAGCATCGTCAATGCAGACACCGCCTCTTCCTGCACTTCCGCATTGGCAGGTTGCAACAACAAACCTGCGGAAGCCCCTCCGGCAGCAGACATACCCATTGTTTTTATCTTATCTTTCAGGTCGACAATCACGCGTTGCGCAGTCTTCAGCCCGATGCCTTTCACCGTTTTCAACATGTTCGCATTTTCGGTGCTGATTACGTTCACCAGTTCGGCAGGCGAGAGAGCCGAAAGAATCATACGAGCCGTGTTCCCCCCGATTCCGGAAACGGAAATCAATAATAGGAAAATCTCCCGTTCCTGTTTCTCGGCAAATCCGTAGAGCACATACGCATCTTCACGAATCGCCTCGTAAATATATAGCTTACAACTTTTCTTTCCCTGAATAGCCGAATAGGTATTCAAAGATATATTGGCGGCATATCCCACCCCATTACAGTCGATCACTGCGGTTGCCGGACTTAGTTCGGCAAGTTCGCCTCTAATATATTCTATCATAACAGGGACAAAGATAAAACTTTCTCACCACAGATTACACTGATTTTCACAGATTATTCTTTTGTACATTAGATATGAAGAATATGAAAAAAATAAAAATATTAAAGCAGATGAACCAAAGTTAGTAGTAATTTGTTTACTTTTGCAAGCAAAAGAAAGAAATTTGTTCATTAAAACCAAGAAAAGAATGAAAAAAGTAAGAGCTGCCATCGTTGGTTATGGCAACATTGGACATTATGTACTTGAAGCGCTTCAGGCGGCACCTGATTTCGAAATAGCCGGAGTCGTTCGTCGTGCAGGAGCAGAGAACAAACCGGAAGAGTTAGCAAACTACGCAGTAGTGAAGGACATAAAAGAGCTGGGAGAAGTAGACGTAGCTATTCTTTGCACGCCGACCCGCAGCGTAGAAAAATATGCAAAAGAATATCTGGCGATGGGTATTAACACGGTAGACAGTTTCGATATCCACACCGGTATCGTAGACCTGCGCCGTACCTTGAATGCTACCGCCAAAAAACATAAAGCCGTATCGATCATCTCTGCCGGATGGGATCCGGGAAGCGATTCCATCGTACGCACCATGCTGGAAGCAATTGCTCCGAAAGGCATCACCTACACCAACTTCGGTCCCGGTATGAGCATGGGACACACAGTAGCCGTAAAAGCGATTGACGGAGTGAAAGCTGCCCTTTCCATGACCATTCCGACCGGCACGGGAATCCACCGCCGCATGGTATACATCGAACTGAAAGACGGATATAAATTCGAAGAAGTAGCCGCTGCCATCAAAGCAGATCCTTACTTCGTGAACGATGAAACACACGTGAAACTCGTTCCGAGTGTAGACGCCCTGCTAGACATGGGTCATGGTGTAAATCTGACTCGCAAAGGTGTATCCGGCAAAACACAGAACCAGTTGTTCGAATTTAATATGCGTATCAACAACCCCGCACTGACCGCACAAGTACTGGTATGCGTGGCACGCGCTTCCATGAAGCAACAACCGGGATGCTACACGATGGTAGAAGTTCCCGTTATCGACCTTCTCCCCGGCGACCGCGAAGAATGGATCGGACATTTGGTATAATATATTTTATACATAAAACAAAATTAAAATAGAGAAAGGCGGTACACCTTTCTCTATTTTTTTTATCTTTGTGAGCATACTACAAAAAACACAATTATGAGAAAATTATTCATTCTCTGCGCATTTCTATTACAGTTCCTGTCGCCTGTCTACCCACAACAAGCTACAACAGCCACCATAGAGCCCAATCTAAAGTATGGAAAACCTTCCAAAGAAGAACTATCTCTCACCTCCTATGCCCCCGACACCACCGCCACGGCTATTTATCTTTTCCATCAGGGACAAAGTGACTTCGTCTACCACGACGGTTTTCAACTGACTACCGAGCATTGGGTACGCATCAAAATCCTGAAACCGCAAGGAGTGTCATACGCCGACGTGTCCGTTCCCTACTACTCTCCCACCGATAGGGACGAAGGGAAGGAAAGAGCCAGTGACATAGAAGGCTGCTCCTACAATATCGAAAACGGGAAATGTATAAAAACGTCCATGAAGCGGGAATCTATCTCTTTCGAGCGGATCAACAACCTGTATAAAATGCTAAAATTCTCTCTGCCCGCTGTCAAAGAAGGCACTGTCATCGAATATCACTACAAACTCTACTCCGACTATTTTTCACACATCGACAACTGGATGATGCAGGAAGAACTCCCGATGCTCTACAACCAGTATAAAATCACCATCCCTCATGTATTTGTCTACAACATCGAACTCCGGGGAAAGGACTACATACAAGTGAAGCAAAGAGACTCCTCCATTCATGCCACAGAACGTGAAGGCTCCGGTGCGGGTGGAGTCAGCAAAGACTTCACCGTTTCGGCACAAGAAACCACCTTTATCTCACGCAACCTTCCGGCTATCCGTCAGGACGAATCCTACTGCTGGTGTCCGGAAGACTATAAGGTGCAAGTGAGCTTCGATCTGCAAGGCACTCAATTCACCCCCAATGAATACAAACCATACAGCCAGAAATGGGAAGATGTAGACAAGCAGTTGCTCAAACCGGAAAATACACAGTTCGGCGAACACCTCTCACTCACCAACCCTTTCCGCCCTGAAACCAAACAAGCCTACAACAGCGAAATGAATTTCGAGGAGAAAATCATCTGCGCCTTCCAGGTGCTCAAAAAGAAAATGGCCTGGAACGGACGGTATCAGCTCTACAGCAAAGAGCTCGAAAAAGTAATCAAGAAAGGAAGCGGCAGTAATGCCGACCTGAATTTCATCCTTATCAGCATCCTGAAAGACTTCGGGCTGGAAGCCTATCCGGTGGTTATGAGCCGACGTTCATCAGGTATGCTGCCGTACAACTTTCCTTCTCTGCAAAAACTAAATACATTCTTTGTTGCTATCCACGATATAAACAAACAAAAATATGTATTTTTAGACAGTTCTATGGACGTACCTGCCTTTAATATATTGCCGCTTGAATTGTCTGTAAACAAAGCACGCATGCTTTCCCTAAAAGAGAAAGAAGAAAAGAAATGGGTGAACGTGATGGCTCTTTCCCACAACAAAAGTTTTATGAAGATTGATGCTCGAATAGAGGGAAATCAAGTGAAAGGACATCGCAGCACGGTTCTCTACGGGCAGGAAGCCATCGAATATCAGGCAAATGAAAATCATAAACAGGACAATCTCGTTTCGAATCCTGAAAACAAAGTCAGCCAGAAAGAGAAACTCACTGTCACCAACCTGAAAGTGAAAAAGCAGGAAAATGACTGGGCACTGATAGAAGAAGAGTTTGACTTCGTCCTGCAAGCCGACCGAACGGACGATCACCTTTATATCAATCCAATGCTCTTTCCGCAATTGAAAAGCAATCCTTTTATCCAGACGGAACGGGTACTTCCCATCGAATTTCCCTACCCGTACAAATTCACGATGCTGTCTACGCTGACTCTCCCCGAAGGATATGAAGTGGAAGAACTTCCTCAATCACAATCTATCCGGTCGGAAGGAGACGGATTACAGTGTAAATATATGATTCAGCAACAGGGAAATACAATCCTGCTCAATTATGTATTCCACCTGAAAGGCTACATATTCCTTTCCGAACAATACAAACAACTGCAGGAACTATGGGCCAAAGTAATCGAAAAAAACAACGCACTCATCGTGCTCAAAAAAATATAAACTTTACCTGTTTACACCAATGATCCGTTCCAGCCACCCCATCCTGAAACAAAGGATATGCCGGGCATTCGGTCTGTCCTGTGTCCTTATCTGCCTAAGTCTGCACATACAGCCGGCATGTGCACAGGATATTCTCAAGGATGCCAATTCCATCATCGTGGAAGCACGCACAGAGGTTCTCTGCAAATCCATGACTCAATCCATAGAAAAAGAAAGCCTGACAATCAGCGTCCTCAACCGCAAAGGATTGGAGGCAGCCCGTTTCTTCTGCGGATGTGACATGTTCCGTTCTTTGCAGAAATTCTCCGGAGAAATCCTCAATGCCACCGGACAAAGTGTACGTAAGATAAAGAAATCCGAACTACAGAAAAGTGAATACAGCTCTTCGCTTACCACGGACGATTATTTTTATTATTACGAATGTAATCATCCTTCTTTCCCTTTCACAGTGAAATACGAATGGGAAATGAAATGCAACAACGGACTGATCGGTTATCTCCCTTTTGTCCCGCAGGCAGAATTTAACCAGGGAGTGGAGAAAGCGACTTACCGGATCGAGCTGCCCGCAGGACAAGGATGCAGATACCGCGAACTGAACACGCAGGGAAAAGAAATCGAAGTGAAGGAGTCCACCGGAGCCGACGGGCAACAAGTGATCGAAGCCACCGCTTCCAAGCTCTCTCCCATCATCAAAGAACCTTTCGGTCCGGATTTCGCCGAGCTATTTCCACGTGTCTACTTTGCTCCCTCCGCTTTCAAGTACGACAAGTCGGAAGGCGATATGAGCAGCTGGCAAAAGTACGGAGAATGGCAATACCAACTGCTCAACGGACGCGACCTGCTCACCGAACCTTTCCGCGCCAAGCTGCACGAACTGACAGCCAGCTGCACTACCGACCGGGACAAGGTGAAAGCAATCTACGATTATCTGGCCAAAACCACCCGTTACGTGAGCATCCAACTAGGCATCGGAGGTTTACAGCCCATTGCCGCCGCCGATGTTTGCCGCACGGGATTCGGCGACTGTAAAGGATTGTCCAATTACACCCGCGCCATGCTGAAAGAGTTGGGAATTGCTTCCACTTATACAGTCATCAGCACCACCAACGAGCGCTTGCTACCAGACTTCTCCAGTGCCAACCAGATGAATCACGTCATCCTGCAAGTTCCGCTTCCCCAAGATACGCTCTGGCTGGAATGTACAAATCCATCGCTTCCCTTCGGCTATGTCCACCAAGACATTGCGGGACACGACGCCTTACTCATCGAACCGACCGGCGGCCAGATGTATCGCCTGCCACCTATCCCGACTCGCTGAACACACAGCACATCGTTGCCAACATCACCCTCTCCCCCACAGCCGAGGCACGGATAGAGGTGAACGAAATCTCCCGGATTTTTCAATATGAGAATGAAGCAGGCATCGTCTATCTGGAGCCCAACAAACAAAAAGACCGCATCCGTTCAAGCATCAACTTATCCCAAGCCGATATTCAGAACCTGCAAATCAGCGAGTGCAAGGAACCCAATCCGTCTATCACCTTCGACTACACTGCCACCAGCAATCAATACGGGCATAAAACGGGCAACCGTCTGTTTATCCCCACCAATGTGTTCCGAAAAGAATTCAGTGTTCCTCCTGTGACGAAGCGCACCTATCCCATTTACATCAACTACGGATACACAGATACCGACAGCATCCGCATCCAACTGCCGGAAGGATATGTAATCGAAGGACTTCCGAAACCGCTTGACGTGAAAAGCAAGTTCGGCAGTTTCCATTCCGGTATTCAGGTGAAAGATAAGGAAATCTACATCACTCACCGATTGTTTATGCGCAAAGGGGTTTACAGTCCGGATGAATATGCGGCATTCATTGATTTCCGCAAGCAAGTGGCAGGACAATATGGAGGAAAAATCATTTTAAAAAAAGAATAAGGAGGGAAACGCTTTACAGAAAATAAAGTATCTTTGCGACTCAACATTTTTTGTGACTTAACCATTCAAAAAAAGGAACATTGAAGAACAAACGATACAATCATATAGAAGAATGGGCAAATACCCTTAGCCACGGAATAGGCATCCTGCTTGGAATCGTGGCCGGATATTTCCTATTGGAAAAGGCTTCCGAGAATATGGAACCGCAGTGGGCAGTTGCTTGTGTATCCGTCTATCTGGCGGGGATGCTTTCCTCTTATGTCAGTTCTACGTGGTATCATGGCAGCCGTCCGGGGAAACTGAAAGAGTTGCTCCGCAAATTCGATCATGGAGCTATCTACCTGCACATCGCGGGCACCTACACTCCTTTCACGCTACTTGTCCTGCGGCATGCCGGAGGATGGGGATGGGGAATCTTCGCTTTCGTCTGGCTGTCGGCTATTGCCGGTTTCATTCTTAGCTTCAAAAAGCTGAAAGAACACAGTAATCTCGAAACGGCTTGTTACGTAGGTATGGGAGCCTGTATACTGGTAGCCATGAAACCTTTGTTAGATCATCTGGCAGAGTTGGGAGCCACTACTGCTTTCTGGTGGCTGATCGGCGGAGGAGTTTCGTATATTGTGGGAGCTGTCTTTTATTCATTGCGCAAACCGTATATGCATGCCACTTTCCACTTGTTTTGTCTGGGAGGCAGTATCGGACACATCATTGCGATCTGGCTGATTCTGTAAGGAATGGTAGGGACAAAAAAAAGGCTATCTATCCCAGACAGCCAATCTTTGTTAACCTTAAATCTAATACTATGAAAAACACAGTACAAAGATACGGACTTTTCGGTCATCTCCAAATTTTCAGGCCAAAGCAGCCTAACTTATAACACGGTTTAATAAAAAGCAGATGTTCGTTAACGTTTAACGCAATAAAGTTAAAAATTAACGAATCGTTTATTAACGATTTAAATGATTGAATTGCCGCTAATGAGTTTTTTCCTTCTGAATTTGAAACGAACAAACAAACAGATTCACAAATTCGTTATATAGAAAAGAGGAACTTAAAACGAAAACGATTTAGAACGCAAATTTATGGATTGGAAAAATCACCTGATAAAACACCTGCAATGGTCGGACTCCATCATCAACCGGGAGGCAAAAGAACACGTAGCCCGTGAAATTGCCGCCACGGCAAAAGACGGAGATGTGATAGGAGCCGGCTCCGGCTCTACAGTCTACCTGACTCTGTTCGAACTCTCACGACGAATTCGTGAAGAGTACTTGCATATCGAAGTGATTCCCGCCTCACAAGAAATCTCGATGACCTGCATACAGCTAGGCATCCCCCAAACTACCCTCTGGAACAAACGCCCCAACTGGACATTCGACGGAGCGGACGAAGTAGATCCGCAACAGAACTTGATTAAGGGACGTGGCGGAGCGATGTTCAAAGAGAAACTACTGATTAGAAGCAGCCGCAAAACGTTCATCATCATCGACCCCAGCAAGCGTGTGAATCAGCTGGGAAGCAAATTTCCCATCCCTGTAGAGGTCTTTCCGGACTCACTGACTTATGTAGAGCATGAGTTGCAGCGGCTGGGTGCCTCGGAGATTGTTCTTCGTCCCGCTCGTGGCAAAGACGGACCTATCTTTACAGAAAACGGCAACTTTATCCTCGACACCCGTTTCAACTACATCGACTCTTCGCTCGAAGAACAACTGAAGGCAATCACCGGTGTTATAGAGAGCGGACTTTTCATAGGTTATGACATCAAAGTGATCGTGGCGGAATAAAATAACACAAGCTGAAAATCCCATTTTGCAGAGACGTAAATTTGATTTGTTCTAATGCAAATTAAATAGTATGGCTTTACCTTTATTTTAGTTAGTAGAACTAGGTTATCTGACACCCGGGTCTCATACATACCGACACCCGGGTGTCAACTTGCAGTCTTTTGCATTCTTCTTTACTATCACTCATAATTTCAATCACTATTAGATTGTAACATTTAACTCATACCTCCAAAACACGAATATTAAAAACGCCTAGATAAAGAAAAACACCGGGAAATTTATTAAAAATTTGGGTAGAATATTAATCCCTTCTCAAAAATCAATGAGAAACAAAGACTACTAAATTGATAAAGGAAGTTTCAATAAAAGAAACCGGAAGAATAGGTTAATTTTTAAAATCCGAAACAAAAACATTGAAAAACAACAAGATAGGAGAAAAAAAGCAGAAGGAAAGGAGGAAAGAAAAATCAATAAGTCTTAGCAGAACTTGGTACATTCGTGATTGTAAACTTACCGTCAATATCAGTGATAGTACCAAGGGTAGTGCCATTCACCAATATTGAAGCACCTACGACAGGTTGCCCATCTTCTTCAGAGGTAACCAAACCGGTAACTCTGGATGTTTGCGCTGTCACTAGACCTATACCTATAAAAAGGAAGGTCATTAAGAACATCAATTTTCTTTTCATAAATTCTCTCTTAAATTTAACCTATAAACAGATTTTTTGTCTCTAACAGGTTGCAAAGATAACACTAATTATGACAAACCGAAAAAAGTGTTACGTATTTAACTAAAAAGTATCGTTTTGAAAGCAAGAAGTATTCAAAAACTGATAGGTTAAAATAACACCTTTCCGATTTAGCATATTTTAAAAGATAATTTCTATCATAAAGATAGCACCAAAATCAGGCTTTTCAAGGAAAAGTGAACATTATTGCCTCCAAAACGGTATCTTTTTATCATTTTGCACCTTCAAAAGGGTTAAAGAACTATTAACAATGATAAAGGCAGAAACTTCTACATACCAAGTTCTGCTAAAACTTTGCGCGTTTCTTATGTAGGAATGATTTCGCAGGACGTTTCCATCAAACCGGGAGTGATAAAAATTGTTTTGAAAAGCGACGCGAAAGCACTGGATGAGGTTGTGGTGACAGCCATGGGTATCTCACGCGAGAAAAAAGCACTGGGTTACGCCGTTCAGGACGTAAAATCGGATCAACTGACGCAAGCTGCCAACTCTAATCTGGCGGGAGCGTTGCAAGGTAAGGTGTCCGGTTTGGACGTGAAGCCTTCAAGTGGTATGCCGGGAGCTTCTTCACAGATCACTATCCGTGGTGCACGTTCTTTCTCGGGTGACAACACTCCGCTTTACGTTATTGACGGAATGCCGGTGACCAGTACGCCGGATGTTAGCACAGACATTCAGAACAATGGTAGTGTGAGCGGAGCGGACTTCGCCAACCGTGCGGTAGATATCGACCCTAATGATATTGAAAGTATCAACATTTTGAAAGGACAGGCTGCATCTGCACTTTATGGTATCCGCGCTTCCAATGGTGTGATTATCATCACAACCAAGAGTGGTAAAGGACTGGAAAAAGGCAAACCGCAGGTTAGCTTCTCTTCTAATGTCAGCTTCGATGTAGTCGGTCGTCTGCCGGAGTTCCAGAAAACATACGCACAAGGTTCGGGTGGAGTATTCAGCACTACTTCGGGAACGTCTTGGGGACCTAAGATTTCCGAACTTCCAAACGACGCAACGTATGGAGGTAACACAGATAACGAATACACGCAGAAGTTCGGTAAGCAACAAGGAAAATATTATGTTCCCCAGCGTGCAGCAGCCGGTCTTGACCCGTGGGCTACTCCACAGGCATATGACAATGCAAAAGACTTCTTCGACACAGGAATCACCTGGAGCAATTCATTGAATGTAGCGCAGATGCTCGACAAAAGCTCCTACTCTATCTCATTGGGAAATACACATCAGGACGGTATTATCTCAAGCACTGGTATGGACAGATATAATGTAAAGGTTAGTGCTGACACGAAACTGACTAACAACTGGAGTTCCGGATTTACAGCTAACTATATCACTACTTCTATCGACAAGGCAGTGACTTCCGGTAACGGTCTGTTGAGAACGGTTTACGCAGCTCCTCCCAGCTATGATCTGGCCGGTATTCCAAGTCACGTAGACGGTAACCCGTACACACAGAATTCTTTCCGTGGTAGCTTTGACAACGCTTACTGGGCGATGGAAAACAACAAATTTACGGAAGATACCAACCGCTTCTTCGGAAATGTGTATGCAAGCTATCAGACTGATTTCGGCACAACGAACCACAAGTTGAACGCGAAATACATGGTTGGTGTGGATGCTTACACCACTCACTATGTAGACAGCTACGGATATGGTAGCAACACCGGTGGCGGTCGCGGACAGATCGAGAACTACGGCTGGACAAATGCTACATACAACTCATTGCTGACCATCAACTACGACTGGCATATCAATGAAGACTGGGGACTGAACGCGGTAGTGGGTAACGAAATTATCCAAAGCAACAGAAAGAAGTATTATGAATATGGTACGAACTACAACTTCCCGGGATGGAACCACATCAACAACGCCACTACTCAACAGACAGAGGAAGAGACATGGAAAAACCGTACGGTGGGATTCTTCGGTAACGTATCGGCTTCTTACAGAAATATGCTTTATCTGACCCTCACCGGACGTCAGGACTATGTATCCAATATGCCACGTAACAACCGCTCTTTCTTCTATCCTTCTATTTCGGCTGGTTTTATCCTGACGGAATTAGATGCATTGAAAAACAATATAGTTAATCACGCCAAATTGAGAGTATCGTATGCGGAAGTAGGACAAGCAGGTGATTTCCTTGAAAACTACTACTCTACTCCTACGTATGGAGGTGGATTCTATACGTTAACTCCAATCATGTACCCGATGAAAGGTACTACCGCCTATACTCCGTACTACACGATTTTCGACCCGAAACTGAAACCGCAGAATACACGTTCGTATGAAGTGGGCGCTGACGTGAACTTCCTCGATAACTTAATCACATTCAGTTATACGTACTCACGCCAGAACGTTAAAGACCAGATTTTTGAAGTGCCTTTGGCTTCTTCTACCGGTGCTAGCAAACTGCTCACCAACGGTGGTAAGATTCATACCAACACGCATGAATTCACTCTTGGCTTCAATCCAATCCGGACGAAGAATATCAACTGGGATTTTGCATTCAACTGGACGAAGATCGACAACTACGTAGATGAACTGGCACCGGGTGTGGAGAATATCTCTCTGGGAGGATACGTTACTCCGCAGGTACGCGCTTCAGCAGGTGAGAAATTCCCTGTCATCTACGGTGTAGGCTTCAAGAGAGATGCGAATGGTAATCGTCTGGTAGACGAAAACGGTTTACCTATCGCTGGTGAAGCACAGGTTATCGGTAAGGTTTCTCCGGACTTCCTGATGGGTTTCAACACCACATTACGCTTATGGAAGTGTACAATCAGCGCAGTGCTCGATTGGAAACAGGGTGGTCAGATGTATAGTAGGACAACCGGACTGGCAGACTACTATGGTGTCAGCAAGAGAACGGAAAACCGTGATGGTACTATCATCTTTGACGGCTACAAAACTGATGGAACTAAAAACGATATCGCCATCACAGGTGCAAACGCACAACAGGTATATTACAGCCGTTTGAACGACATCGACGAATCTTCTGTATATGACAACTCTTTCATCAAACTGCGTGAAGTGGCTGTCAACTACAAAATTCTTCAAAAACGTTCGATTGAACTTTCTGTAAACGCATTTGCCAGAAACATTCTGATCTGGGCACAATTGCCTGACCTCGATCCGGAAGCCAGTCAGGGTAACAACAACATGGCAGGAGCATTTGAAGATTATTCAATGCCGCAAACAGCTAGTTTCGGCTTTGGTTTCAACATTAAATTTTAATCTGCAAGACAATGAAAAAATATAAATCAATAGGAAAATTGCTGGCAGTTTCTTTCTTGACTGCTACCATTGCTTCTGCTTGTACGGAAGACGCAATGGATAAAATCAATGAAAACCCTAACAATCCGTTGGATGCGCCCGCTAAGTTCTTAATTACGGACTTAGGCGTAAGTACTGCATTCAGCACTGTAGGAGGGGATTTCTCGCTCTATTCTTCTGTTTACATAGAACATGAAACGGGTATATCCAACCAGCTTTACCGCGCGGAAGTACGCAGCGGAGAGCCCACAACGGCTACTACCTACAACAATGCATGGATCAACGTGTACGCAAATATCAAGAATGCTAAAATCGTTATCAAGAAATGCGAAGAAGATCCTTCGGAAAAAGGAAACGTAGTGACGGAAGCGATTGCTAAAATCCTGCTCGCCTACAATGGAGCTGTGGCAGCCGATGTGTTTGGAAACACACCGTATAGCCAGACAGGTATCCTCAATCCGGACGGTACACCGATGTATATGCAACCTAAAATGGATACACAGGAAAGTATCTATCAGGAAGTAATGCAGAACCTGGATGATGCCATCACTCTACTGAATAACGGTACTGCCAAAGATACGGGCTTATCCGGTGCAGTCGGTTCTAAAGACTTGATCTATGGTTCAAACACCAGTACACAGGCAAGTATGTGGCTTAAAACGGCCTATGCGTTAAAAGCACGTTATACAATGCGTCTGCTCAATAAAAGTGCCAACAAGACTACAGATCTTCAGAATATTCTTACTTATGTGAGCAAATCATTTGCCAACGCAAGTGAAGAATGTAAGTTGGCCGTTTACGATGCTGATTCGCAATTGAATCCGCTTTGGTCCTTCAGCTACAGCCGCAACAGTTTAGCAGCTAGTGCAAGTCTGATTGAAAAGTTCGTTGAGCGCAATGACCCCAGAGCACCGCAAGCGTTCCTGGAACCTGATCCTACCGGATATATCACTTATGGATACGGAGCTACGCAAGCTACGGACATCGCAGGCATCAAAGCGGCTCCTAACGGAACTCCGCAAGAGTTGCAGAATAATTATGGTATGTCGATGATATCATGGGCTATGTCGGCTCCTACTCTTTTAATCAGCTATCACGAAGTGAAATTCCTTGAAGCAGAAGCATTATGCCGTTTGGGAGGCAGACTGGGCGAAGCTAAGACTGCTTTGAAAGATGCAGTCACTGCCGGATTCGAGAATCTGGGAAATTCAATTATAGATGCTGCAGACACTTGGATATATGATGGTGACAGCGATTTGGGTGCAGATGTGGCAGAAGCCTATTTCACGGATGAAGTGGAACCGTTATTCGATGCCAACCCTCTGCAAGAGACAATGATACAGAAGTATCTTGCTTTCTTCGGCGCATCCGGCGAATCACTGGAAGCCTATAATGACTACCGCCGTCTGAAAGGTGCAGGAGAAAACTTCATTGTACTGAAAAACCCGCAGAACAGCAGTAAATTCCCATTGCGCTTCGGTTATGGAGCAGACGATGTATTGGCAAATCCTGAAGTGAAAGCTGCTTTCGGTGATGGACAGTACGTATATAGCGAGGCCGTATGGTGGGCTGGCGGAAACAAATAATGAACTTAAAATCTCTCAAAGGAGAGACTTTACATAGAGTCGTTTCTGTACTCTAACAAATTAACAGAGACGAACAAAAATAGGCCAACCGTGAGGTTCGCCTATTTTATTTTATCCAAATGCATTAGATGAAGTTAGGTCAATACCATTTTTCTACCCAACCATACTTTTTTTCCATGCTTTTACGTTTTTAACGCTTAAGCATTTTTTGATAAATTAAAAAAAATCTCGTAAGAATCAATCTTACCACTGCAAGTCTGGTAAATATTTACTCAACGTAGTGCGGAGAATACCCAAGGTGATAGGTTTCACTAATACTTCAGTTGCTCCTGCATTCATTGCATTTTCCTTATCCGAGCTAAAAGCATAAGCCGTCTGCATGATAATAGGAATTTCTGTGTTAGATTCACGGATTATCTTCGTTGCTTCCAATCCGTTCATCACCGGCATCTTAATATCCATTAGCATTGCTTTGGCTCTTTGCTGGTGTTGCTGAAACAACTCCACCATTTCCTGGCCATTTTTAGCCCACTCGATATCACACTTTTTGCCTATGATAGCCTTGATTAATTTAAAGTTGCTGTCATCGTCTTCAGCTACCAAAATTAAAGGTCTGAATTCATTCATTTGTTCGCTTTCCATATCGCTTATATATTGTTTTTTTTTATCTGTTTTTTTAGAGCTATCTTCCTTTTCAGCCCGCAAGGTATAAAAAATATTCATATATTTCGCTATCTTTGCGCCTCAATTTAAAAGAATAGTATGATTTCTGTTGACGGACTAGCCGTAGAGTTTGGCGGCACTGCTTTATTTAGTGATATTTCTTTCGTAATTAATGAAAAAGACCGCATCGCTCTGATGGGCAAAAACGGGGCTGGAAAAAGTACGCTGCTGAAGATTTTGGCAGGCGCACGGCAACCGACACGTGGAAAAGTTTCCGCACCCAAAGATTGCGTAGTAGCATACCTGCCTCAACATCTGATGACGGAAGACGGAAGAACAGTGTTTGACGAAACGGCACAGGCTTTTTCACATCTTCATGAGATGGAAGCGCAGATCGAAAAGTTGAACAAGGAGCTTGAAACACGGACGGACTACGAGAGCGACAGTTACATGGCGCTGATCGAGGAAGTGTCCAGCTTGAGCGAGAAGTTTTATTCAATCGATGCTACTAATTATGAAGAGGATGTGGAAAAGGCATTGCTTGGATTAGGATTCACCCGAGGAGATTTCCAACGCCAGACGAGTGATTTCAGCGGTGGATGGCGAATGCGTATCGAACTCGCCAAATTGCTGTTGCAGAAACCGGATGTGCTCTTGCTCGATGAGCCGACGAATCATCTGGATATCGAATCTATTCAATGGCTGGAGGATTTTCTTATTAATAATGGGAAAGCGGTCATTGTAATTAGTCACGACCGTAAATTCGTGGATAATATTACAACACGCACCATCGAAGTAACGATGGGACGTATCTATGATTACAAGGTAAATTACTCGCAATATTTGCAGCTGCGCAAGGACCGCCGCGAACAGCAACAGAAGGCTTATGACGAGCAGCAGAAGTTTATTGCTGAAACGAAGGAGTTTATCGAACGGTTCAAGGGGACTTATTCAAAGACGTTGCAGGTGCAGAGCCGTGTCAAAATGCTGGAGAAGCTGGAATTACTCGAAGTGGACGAGGAGGATACTTCTGCATTGCGACTGAAATTCCCGCCTTCACCCCGTTCGGGCAGTTACCCGGTCATCATGGAGGGTGTTGGAAAGACATACGGAGACAAAGTGGTATTCCGCAATGCTAATCTGACGATTGAGCGTGGTGATAAGGTAGCTTTCGTTGGTAAGAACGGTGAGGGTAAGTCTACGCTCGTGAAGTGTATCATGAAGGAGATTGAGCATGACGGTACATTGACTCTCGGACATAATGTGCAAATTGGATATTTCGCTCAAAATCAGGCTTCGCTGATGGATGAAAACCTGACGGTTTTCCAAACGATTGACGATGTAGCCAAAGGGGATATCCGGAACAAGATTCGTGATTTGCTGGGGGCGTTTATGTTTGGCGGTCCCGAGGAATCGATGAAAAAGGTCAAAGTGCTTTCGGGTGGAGAGCGTACCCGTCTGGCTATGATTAAATTATTGCTGGAACCTGTCAACCTCCTGATTTTAGATGAGCCGACGAATCATCTGGATATGAAAACGAAAGATATTCTGAAACAGGCATTGCTGGATTTTGATGGTACGCTGATCGTCGTTTCACACGACCGTGACTTCCTTGACGGGCTGGTTACCAAGGTGTATGAGTTCGGCAATCAAAAGGTGACGGAACATCTTTGCGGTATCTATGAGTTCCTCGAAAAGAAGAAAATGGATTCGTTGCAAGAACTGGAAAAGAAATAATAAATAATAAAAAGAGGGTATCGGCTACAGGCGAAATAAAAGTATTTGTATATTTGCACTTTGAAGCTCTGAAAAGCGGATAACCTCTAAAAGAAAGGATGAAAGGGAAGAAACGAATTATAGTAACTCTGCTGTTTTTTATCAACATTATTATGTTGGTGGCAGCGGTTATTCCCCATCATCATCACCCCAACGGAATGATTTGCATGAAGCAGGACTTGCCTGTAGAACAGCAATGTCCCACGCATCATCATCACCCGGGAAACGACTCATGTTGCAGCAGCGAATGTATGACTCGTTTCTACTCTCCCACTCCATCCATACATACGGATAGCGGACCGGATTACGTATTCATCGCTACCTTATTCACGGATGTAATCATCGAGCATTTATTACGACCGCAAGAGAAACGGATTAAAAACTATTACGTTTACCGAGACTCTCTGCATGGTACGGATACTCATCGTACCACTTCTCTTCGTGCCCCTCCCTACTCTGTTTTTGCGTAAAAGCGTAAATGCAAATTAGTTGCATCTGCGCTACCTTATCTTTGTAGCGTAAAAAGAAAACAGTAAAATTTAGTAGGAAAATATCATTATGAAAAAACTTATTTTCGTGGGAATCCTGGGCTTATTCGTGCTGGGATCCTGTAATAATAGTACCGTCACACACACACACGATGAACACGATCATGCCGCGGAAGAACATAATCACGAGGCAGAAGGACCCGATCATTCCCATGAAGGCGAATGTAGCGGAGAACACAATCATGAAGCAGCCGATGAATACAACGAAGCTGCCGAAGCCCACGGTGATGAAATCATTCTTCCGAAAGCGAAAGCTGAAGCAGCCGGTGTAAAGGTGAGCGTTATTGAACCTGCACCTTTCCAGCAAGTGATTAAAACCAGCGGACAGGTGCTGGCTGCTCAAGGGGATGAATCGGTTGCCGTAGCTACAGTAGCCGGCGTGGTATCTTTCCGTGGAAAAGTAACGGAAGGTATGAGCGTCGGCAGCGGCACTCCGCTAGTCACTATTTCTTCAAAGAATATCGCCGATGGTGATCCGGTGCAACGTGCCCGCATTGCCTACGAGGTATCCAAGAAGGAATACGAACGTATGAAGGAGCTTGTTAAAAACAAAATCGTATCCGACAAGGATTTTGCACAAGCGGAGCAAAGTTACGAAAACGCCCGTCTTAGTTACGAAGCTCTTTCTAAGAATCATTCGGCTATCGGCCAAAGCATTACGGCTCCTATTGCCGGATATGTGAAAAGTATTCTCGTGAAAGAAGGTGACTATGTGACAATCGGACAACCGCTGGTAAGCGTGACGCAGAACCGTCGTCTTTTCCTCCGTGCCGAAGTGTCGGAAAAGTATTACCCGTATCTCCGCACCATCAGTTCCGCCAATTTCCAGACTCCTTATAATAATCAGGTGTACGAGTTGAAAGCATTGAACGGTAAACTTCTCTCTTTCGGAAAAGCTGCCGGAGACAATTCTTTTTATGTGCCTGTCACTTTTGAGTTCGACAACAAAGGGGAAGTGATTCCCGGCTCATTTGTGGAGGTATTCCTGCTTTCTTCAGTAATGGAAAACGTGATTTCTCTTCCGCGCACCGCGCTGACAGAGGAACAAGGCATATTCTTCATATATCTGCAACTGGACAAAGAGGGTTATAAAAAACAGGAAATAACGATAGGAGCCGACAACGGCAAAAGCGTTCAAATCCTAACTGGTGTAAAGGCTGGCGACCGTGTAGTGACCGAGGGTGCTTATCAGGTTCGACTGGCAAGCGCAAGCAATGCAATCCCGGCACACAGCCACGAACACTAAAGAGACTAGGCGTCGCAACCGTTTTTTTTGTGCGGCGCATCTATCAAGTTATTTATAACTCTCAATTAATGAAATATCATGCTTAATAAAATTATACATTACTCCCTACACAACCGGTTGGTTGTAGTTTGTGCGGCCATCCTCCTGCTTATTGCGGGAACGTATACCGCCATGCATACGGAAGTAGACGTATTCCCCGACCTAAATGCACCTACGGTAGTAATCATGACCGAAGCGAACGGTATGGCTGCGGAAGAAGTTGAACAGCTCGTTACTTTTCCTGTTGAAACTGCCGTAAACGGAGCTACGGGTGTGCGCCGTGTCCGCTCTTCCTCTACTAACGGATTTTCCGTTGTTTGGGTAGAATTTGATTGGGGAACGGATATTTATCTCGCTCGTCAGATTGTTAGTGAGAAATTAGCGGTGGTCAGCGAATCGCTGCCGGTCAATGTCGGCAAACCGACTCTTGGACCACAGTCTTCTATCTTAGGCGAAATGCTCATCGTCGGTCTGACTGCCGACTCCACTTCCATGCTCGATCTTCGCACGATTGCGGACTGGACCATCCGTCCACGCCTGCTGTCTACCGGAGGAGTGGCACAAGTGGCTGTGCTCGGAGGAGATATCAAAGAATATCAGATTCAGCTAGATCCCGAACGGATGCGTCATTACGGCATCTCGATGGGAGAAGTGATGGCTGTAACACAGGATATGAACCTAAATGCCAATGGAGGTGTGCTCTATGAATTCGGAAATGAATATATTGTACGTGGTGTACTCTCCACTTCGAAAACAGAGCAACTTGGCAAAGCGGTAGTAAAGACAGTGAATAACTTCCCTGTCACGCTGGAAGATATTGCAAACGTAACCATCGGCCCGAAGGCTCCGAAACTGGGTACTGCTTCAGAACGCGGCAAATCTGCCGTCCTGATGACTGTTACCAAGCAACCGGCTACCAGCACACTGGAACTGACGGACAAACTGGAAGCATCTCTGAAAGACCTCCAGAAAAATCTGCCGCCGGACGTAAAAGTTTCAACGGACATATTCCGTCAAAGCCGCTTTATCGAAAGCTCCATCGGCAATGTGAAAAAATCACTCTTTGAAGGAGGTATTTTCGTTGTCATCGTGCTTTTCCTGTTCCTAGCAAATGTACGTACTACGCTGATCTCATTGGTGACACTGCCTCTTTCCCTGCTCGTTTCGATCCTGACTTTACACTACATGGGGCTGACAATCAACACCATGAGTCTTGGAGGTATGGCGATAGCTATCGGTTCATTGGTAGACGACGCCATTGTCGATGTGGAAAACGTATATAAACGACTGCGGGAGAACCGCCTGAAAGCGGAAGCAGAAAGACTAAGTACGCTCGAAGTGGTATTCAATGCGTCGAAAGAGGTGCGCATGCCTATCCTTAATTCAACGTTGATTATCGTAGTCAGTTTTGTTCCGTTATTTTTCTTGAGCGGCATGGAAGGCAGAATGTTGGTTCCACTAGGTGTTGCTTTTATCGTGGCCCTGTTTGCGTCTACGATAGTTGCCCTGACACTGACTCCGGTGCTCTGCTCTTATCTATTAGGAAGCAATAAGACGAACAAGGAACTGAAAGAAGCTCCTGTTGCCCGCTGGATGAAAGGGATTTATGAAAAAGCACTGACTTGGGTACTGGCACATAAACGTGTGACTCTCGGAAGTACAATCGGACTTTTTGTAGTTGCCCTCGGAGTGTTTTTCACACTTGGACGCAGTTTCCTTCCTTCGTTCAATGAAGGATCGTTTACTATCAATATCAGTTCTCTGCCGGGTATTTCGCTGGAAGAAAGCAACAAAATGGGACATCGTGCCGAAGAGTTATTGATGACAATTCCCGAAATACAAACGGTAGCCCGGAAAACGGGACGTGCCGAATTGGATGAACATGCGTTAGGAGTCAATGTTTCTGAAATAGAAGCTCCGTTCGAATTGAAAGACCGCTCGCGCAGTGAACTGGTAGCTGATGTACGTGAAAAATTAGGTACGATCACCGGAGCAAACATAGAAATCGGACAACCGATCAGCCACCGTATCGACGCAATGCTATCGGGTACGAAAGCGAATATCGCTATCAAGTTATTCGGTGACGATCTGAATAAGATGTTTTCACTCGGTAATCAAATCAAAGGAGCGATCAGTGACATTCCCGGTGTTGCCGACCTGAACGTGGAACAACAGATTGAACGTCCGCAGCTGAAAATACAGCCTAAACGGGAAATGCTGGCTAAGTTCGGTATTACTCTGCCGGAATTTTCAGAATATGTGAATGTGGCTTTGGCTGGAAAAGTGATCTCACAAGTGTATGAACAGAGGAAGAGTTTTGACCTGATCGTAAAAGTGAAGGATGATGCCCGGGATGAGATGGAGAAAATCCGTAACCTGATGGTAGACACGAACGACGGCCGAAAAGTTCCTTTGAGCTATGTAGCGGAAGTGGTATCGGCCATGGGTCCGAATACGATCAACCGCGAGAATGTGAAACGTAAAATTGTCATTTCCGCCAATGTGGCCGATCGTGATTTGCGCAGTGTCGTGAATGATATTCAGAAACGCATCGACACATCGGTACAATTACCCGAAGGTTATCATATCGAGTATGGTGGACAGTTTGAAAGCGAGCAGGCTGCCAGCCGGACGTTGGCGTTGACTTCATTTATCAGTATAGTGGTTATCTTCCTGTTGTTGTATAATGAGTTCCGCAGCGTGAAAGAATCCGGGGTTATCTTGCTGAATCTTCCGCTAGCATTGATCGGTGGTGTCTTTGCCTTGGTGATTACAACAGGGGAAGTCAGCATTCCGGCTATCATCGGTTTCATTTCCTTATTCGGTATTGCGACCCGTAACGGTATGTTGCTCATCAGTCACTACAATCATTTGCAAAAGGAAGAAGGTTTGAATGTATATGATAGTGTGATTCAAGGTTCTCTCGACCGTCTGAATCCGATTTTAATGACGGCATTGTCTTCTGCACTGGCACTGATTCCATTGGCACTTGCCGGTGATTTGCCCGGTAACGAAATCCAGAGTCCGATGGCAAAAGTGATTCTAGGAGGATTATTAACGTCTACTTTTTTGAACGGTTTTATCGTTCCGATTGTTTATCTGATGATGCATCGGAAAAAGGCCCAGAAAAGCCTGTAGAGAGGGATATTTTTCCTCGGTGAGAAAGCCATTGTTCCCCGGTGAGGAAACAAGTGTTTCTCGGTGAGGAACGGGTCGTTCCTCGGTGTC
The DNA here is from genome assembly GCF_040913205.1 of Bacteroides sp. MSSM.1001136sp1_RTP21357st2_D2_RTP21359_211015. Lineage (NCBI taxonomy): Bacteria > Pseudomonadati > Bacteroidota > Bacteroidia > Bacteroidales > Bacteroidaceae > Bacteroides > Bacteroides sp. MSSM.1001136sp1_RTP21357st2_D2_RTP21359_211015. The sequence goes on from NZ_JBDFVF010000009.1 coordinate 155,903, forward strand.
AAACAAATAGATGCCTTATCATAAAGTATCTATCAACAATAGCTTGTAATAAATAAAGAAATTAGAAATGAAACAAATCATGACCATAAGCGCTGCACTTCTTTTCTTAACCATAGGTGAAGTGCAAGCCCAAAACGGAATTGAACAGGTATTGAAGAATATCGAAACGAACAATAAGGAATTGCAGGCAAACGAGCAACTGATTACCTCGCAGAAGTTGGAAGCCAAAACGGATAATAACTTGCCTGATCCTACTCTCTCTTACGCGCATCTATGGGGAGCAAAAGATAAAAGCGAAACAATCGGTGAGCTGGTTGTTTCACAAAGCTTTGATTTCCCTAGTTTATACGCCACACGTAACAAGTTAAACCATCTGAAAGCCGGAACTCTTGACAGTCAGTCGGATGTTTTTCGTCAGGAGAAACTGTTACAGGCAAAAGAACTTTGCCTGGACATTATCATGCTTCGTCAGCAAAAGCATATTTTGGAGGAACGTCTCCGCAATGCGGAAGAACTTGCTAAAATGTACGCCAAACGTCTCCAAACAGGGGATGCAAATGCTCTCGAAACCAATAAAATCAACTTGGAACTGTTGAATGTCAAAACGGAAGCATCTCTGAACGAAACGGCACTTCGCAATAAGCAGCAGGAACTGAATACGCTGAATGGTAATATTCCGGTGGTTTTCGAAGAAAATCAATATCCGGCTATACCGTTCCCAAGCGATTACCAAATGTTGAAATCAGAAGTCATGGCTACAGACCGTACCTTAATGGCACTAGGCAACGAGAGCCTCGTTGCCCGTAAACAGATTGCTGTCAATAAATCCCAGTGGCTGCCGAAGCTGGAACTCGGCTACCGTCGGAATACAGAGACTGGTGTGCCTTTCAACGGTGTAGTGGTGGGCTTTTCCTTCCCGCTTTTCGAAAATCGGAATAAGGTGAAAATTGCTAAAGCGCAGGCACTCAACATCGACTTGCAAAAGGATAATGCTACACTGCAAGTGGAATCTGAATTGGCACAACTTTACCGGGAAGCGAAAACGCTGCATGCTTCAATGGAAGAATATAGCAAGACTTTCCAGTCTCAACAAGATTTGGCATTGCTGAAACAAGCTTTGACAGGTGGACAAATTAGTATGATCGAGTACTTCGTTGAAGTATCGGTGATCTATCAAAGTCATCAAAATTATCTGCAATTGGAAAATCAGTACCAAAAGGCAATGGCACGGATTTACAAAAGCAAGCTATAAATAGTACATAAAACCCTTTAGGTATGGGTTACGCTGAACATACTAATTTCTATTTTTAAGTTATATAAGTATGTTTATATAATAAATTAGGCACGGATTACACAGAATTCACGGTCTTTAGTATTGTCATAACTATAAAGCAACAGTGTTAATCCGTGTAATTCGTGCCTAAATATATCTCCTCTCTTTTTCTTCAAATTCCGACTGGATATTTCAAAACAATACATTACATTTGCAACGAACATAAAATCTGAATTATGAGACCTAAACATTTCTATTTATTCATGTTATGCTGCATCCTTACGCTACTAAGTGGCTGTAAAGATGATGACGACAATCCACTGCGTTTTTACAACAGTGAATACGAAGTACCTATGGGTGGCAGACGTTACCTCGGCCTGGAAAGCGGAAATGGTGACTACTCACTTGCAGTGAAAGACACACGCATCGCAAGTGCCGGAACTGAAACTGGCTGGAGTGGAGTACCTGCCGGACGTATGATTTATGTAACCGGTATCCTCACCGGAACGACTTATCTGACAGTAACAGACAACGCCACACAAGAAACCTGCACTTTACCAATCAAGGTGGTCGATAATTACGAAAATATGGAGTTGCTACGCAGCTACTTGTCTAACTTACCCAACGGAGATGCGAATCTTCTACCCGGTATTTCCGACATTTTTCTGATTAACAACCACGCACGGGATGCTTATTTTTTCAAACAAGGAGAACAGACCGCCTTTTCATCCGGACTTGAATTAATAACCCAAGGAAGTTACAAACTGGAAAAAGAAGAAGGAGACGATAAGAAAATGACACTAACCCTCACTTTTTCGGAAGATATGGCAACACCTGTTTCCGATCATAAATTCATAATATGGGGAAACTCGTACTTATTTCATCGGTTGGATAAAAGCCTAAATCTGAACTGGAACACTCCGCCTATTGGAGAAACGCGGACATCACCTGCACCTCCTCCTTCCTACACGCTGGAAGAAATAGCTGAAGGCACAGAAATCGGAAAAGGCAGACAGCTTAGCTTTAGTCTTTCCCAACAGGAAATACCTGCGGGAATACTGCCTTAATCAGTAACGTATTCTGATAAGATGCGTATATTTTCCGGTAAGTATCCACTACGGATGCGCCATTCTTGCGGATAAAGATTATTGGCACGATTGCCGATGTTCTTCACAAATCCGAGAGGAATATGCCGATAAGTAAGCAAAACATATCCACGAGGGGCTGTTACCGGTAAGGTAATGGCCTCTTTTCGTAAATATGTGATGGCCTGTTCATAACTTATTTCTTCCGTAGCGAATGCTTCCCGGCATAAAAGTGAGGTACACATTGCCAACGCATGGTTAGGGATCAAATCCTTTCCTTTCACCTCGCCTATCTCAATCCCTGCCGACACAATTTTCAGGCTTTGTTTCATCGTCGCCAATTCATTAGTATAGTACTGTGAGAAAGCTCGGATATTTGTTCCTTCCGCCAATAAAATATACTTGTCCGAATTTTCATCATTCAACCAACTTTTAGCCATATTCAGATATTCTTTCGATACAGGAGAAGATGCTGCTGTTCCTTTCTTATCCTTCTTCTTGAAAGCTTTCTCTTTGGCGGAAGAAGATACTGGGATCTCTTCTTCCGTCTCCGGCTTACGAAAAGCCACCAGAAAAAAGCCTTCACCTTTCGTCTTATGAGGGAAAAAATGATAGACGGGAATAGAAGATTTAGAATGATCCCCTTTATCTGACAAAAGATCTCCTGTTATATTCCAATTCTCCTGCACCTGCACAGTTAATGGTTCGCCCCCATACTCTTGTTGAATCCAACGTGCATTCTCTTCATCCTCTTTTGTATTAAATGTACACGTACTATATATAAGAATACCTCCGGGCTTCAACGCATCCCAGATATCTGCAATAATCCGTCGCTGGCGCTGCCAACAGATTTCCACATTCTCGGGGCTCCACTCTTCCACAGCTACCGGGTCTTTACGGAACATACCTTCACCGGAACAGGGAACATCTGTAAGAATCACATCAAAGAAAGAGAGTAAAGCCGAAAAATCTGCCGGATCATTATTGGTCACTACCACATCCGGATGTCCCCACTTCGTCAGGTTTTCAGCAAGAATCTGCGAACGATTCCGGATTACCTCATTGGCTACCAACAGGCTTCCTTCGGGAAGTACACTACGGGCATGAGTCGATTTTCCACCGGGAGCCGCACAAAGATCCAACATCTTCACCGGTCCCGTGATATATTGCCGGAGTACCTGCTCCACAAACATGGAAGAAGCTTCCTGAACATAATAACAGCCTGCATGGAATAAGGGATCGAACGTGAAAGTGAGACGCTCCTCCAAATAGAATCCTTCGGAAGACCAAGGTACTTTATCCGATAAAGAATGATTGATTTTCAATTGATTCAACCGGATGCTAACCGGTGGTTCCTGTTGGAGGGCAACAGCCAGTTTGTCGTATTCTTCATCGCCCAATAGAGCGCGGGTGTAGTCTATAAAAGAAGCAGGTAATTCCATCTTTCGTTTATTAATTTCCGCAAATATCAAAAATATTTCGTCTCTTTGCAACTTTCTATGATATTAACTACGTCTAACAGATAAAGAAATAAATTAAAAAACTATTGATATGAAAAATTTTCTATTAGCATTGATGGTTGTACTGACCACTTGCACACTGGCTGTTGCCCAGACCACCGTTGTTCGTGATTCCATCGGGAAAGTAAAAGTAACTGTGACCAAAGACAATAAAGCAAATACGAACAATACTGCTGTCACAGTGATTGGTGTAGACACAGCAGATGCTGATTCTGCAGACGTAAATGCAAACTCAAGTAATGTTAACACCACTCATGGCAAAGCCAGCTTCACATTCGATTCGGATGACAGCGATTTCCCCTTCCACAATGTTAGTGCCGGCGGAGGTATTCTGGTAGCAATCATTGCAATCATTGCTGTATTCGGATTTCCGGTATTCATTCTATTTGTAATCTTCTTCTTCCGTTATAAAAACCGGAAAGCACGTTATCGCCTTGCCGAACAGGCACTTGCTGCCGGCCAACCGCTTCCGGCAGAGTTTATCCGCGAAAACAAAACAGTCGATTCGCGTTCACAAGGCATCAAGAACACCTTTACGGGTATCGGTCTTTTCATCTTCCTCTGGGCAATCACCGGCGAATTCGGAATTGGAGCTATCGGCTTACTCGTTACATTCATGGGTATCGGACAATGGATTATCGGTAGCAAACAACAGACTCAAGACACAAATGCTACCCGGATGCATACGGGTAATAAGGATGAAAAAAAGAACCCGAATAACGTTAGAACCGATAGTTTCGAAATCATCCCTTCCGAATCCGAAGAGAAAGACAAAGGAGTAAACGAAGAAAAGAACGACGAGAATAAATGAGCCAACTCAATGATATATCGTTAGTCGCACAGGTCGTGGTGTTCAAGAACACCAGGGCCTTTGACCAGTTGGTGAAGGAGTATCAGTCGCCCATCCGGCGATTCTTCCTGAACCTGACTTGCGGCGACAGCGAATTGAGTGACGACCTTGCGCAAGATACATTTATCAAAGCATATACGAACATTGCCTCTTTCCGGAACTTGTCAAGTTTCTCTACGTGGCTGTATCGTATTGCTTATAATGTTTTTTATGATTATATTCGCAGCCGGAAAGAGACAGCCGACTTGGATACAAGAGAAATAGACGCCATCAACAGCACCGAACAGGAGAATATCGGGCAAAAAATGGATGTCTACCAGTCACTCAAAATGCTTAAAGAAGTGGAAAGAACCTGCATCACGTTGTTCTACATGGAGGACATTAGCATCGACAAAATTGCAGGGATTGTAGGAGTACCGTCAGGGACAGTGAAAAGCCATCTGTCACGCGGGAAAGAAAAATTAGCAACGTATTTAAAACAAAACGGTTATGACAGAAATAGACAATGATAAGCTCTTGCGCGATTTCTTCGCAGAAAACAAGCAGGAAATAGCAGATAACGGATTCAGTCGCCGTGTCATGCACCACCTACCCGATCGTAGTAATCGCCTGGCTCGTATCTGGAGCGCTTTCGTGATGACTGTGGCGGCCGCACTTTTTGTATGGTTAGGTGGATTGGAAGCAACTTGGGGAACCATAAGAGAAGTATTTATCGGTATGATTAATCATGGCACTTCAAGCCTTGATCCGAAGTCAATTATTATCGCAGCTGTTGTACTATTATTCATGGCTACACGAAAGGTTGCTTCGATGGCATAATTAACTCCTGGAAAGAAGTTATTTCGTTAAAGAATGATAAATTTGCCCTTGTTAGCAAAGGAGCCCAAACTTAGATATCGTATCTTTGTTCTTCTGTAAACTAAAAGAGTGAGAAGAGTTTTGAAATTACGTATATTTATTTTATTTCTGTTCCTGCCTATATTGAGTGTTCAGGCAGGTATCATCGACAGTCTGATGATACATCCCAGGGACTCAATCGGATTAACCAGCGATTCCCTTGTGCTACGTTATTTACAAGAATCGGGAATCCCTATATCTGATAATAATAAGGTAAAACTGCTAAAAAGCGGACGGGAGAAGTTTATCGATTTGTTTGAAGCCATCCGGGAAGCTAAACACCACGTCCATCTGGAATATTTCAACTTCCGAAATGACTCCATCGCCAATGCTTTATTTGCTCTGCTGGCCGAAAAAGTGAAAGAAGGGGTCGAAGTACGAGCTATGTTCGATGCATTCGGAAACTGGTCGAACAATAAACCGCTTAAAAAGAGACATCTCAAAAAAATACGTGAACAAGGAATCGAGATTGTCAAGTTCGATCCATTCACTTTTCCTTATATCAATCACGCCGCCCATCGCGATCACCGGAAAATAGCTGTCATCGATGGAAAAGTGGCTTATACCGGTGGTATGAATATCGCCGATTACTACATTAACGGACTACCCAAAATCGGAACCTGGCGTGATATGCACACACGCATTGAAGGGGATGCCGTCAATGATCTGCAGGAGATATTCCTAACGATCTGGAATAAGGAAACCAAGCAGAATGTAGGTGGAGCCGCTTATTTCCCCCAACATGAGGAACAAACGGACAGTACGAATATTGTGGTAGCAATCGTAGACCGTACCCCGAAAAAGAATAGCCGTATGTTAAGCCACGCTTATGCCATGAGCATCTATTCGGCCCAAAAGAATGTTCATATCGTCAATCCTTATTTTGTACCGACTTCTTCTATCAAAAAGGCGTTGAATCGGACAATCGACCGAGGCGTAAATGTTACAATCATGGTTTCTTCTGCCTCCGATATCCCGTTTACTCCGGATGCCGCACTTTATAAGTTGCACAAACTGATGAAAAGAGGAGCTACTGTCTATATGTATAACGGTGGATTTCATCACTCTAAAATAATGATGGTGGATGATTTGTTCTGTACAGTTGGCACTGCCAACCTGAACAGCCGCAGCTTGCGCTATGATTACGAAACAAATGCCTTTATCTTTGATACCAAAATAACGGGTGAATTAAATACAATGTTCCGGAACGATATCGAGCATTGCACTCAACTAACGCCTGAATTCTGGAAAAAGCGCTCCCCGTGGAAGAAGTTCGTCGGCTGGTTTGCTAATTTATTCACTCCATTTTTGTAATTTTGTGCGGAGAATCATTTTCACCACAACTTATTCATTATGAAACAATACCTGGATTTACTCAATCGTGTACTAACCGAAGGTACAGAAAAAAGTGACCGTACCGGAACCGGAACCATCAGCGTTTTCGGTCATCAAATGCGTTTTAATCTTGATGACGGTTTCCCGTGCCTGACAACCAAGAAACTACATCTGAAATCAATCATATACGAATTACTTTGGTTTCTGCAAGGTGATACTAATGTGAAATATCTTCAGGAACATGGAGTGCGCATCTGGAACGAATGGGCGGATGAAAACGGCGACTTAGGACATGTTTATGGTTATCAATGGCGTTCATGGCCTGACTATAACGGTGGATTTATCGACCAGATCAGTGAAGTGGTGGAAACAATCAAACATAATCCGGATTCACGCCGTATCATTGTAAGCGCCTGGAACGTAGCAGATTTGAATAATATGAATTTGCCTCCCTGCCATGCTTTCTTTCAGTTTTATGTAGCAGACGGACGGTTGAGCCTGCAACTGTATCAACGCAGTGCAGATATTTTTCTGGGTGTTCCTTTTAATATTGCATCATACGCATTATTGCTGCAAATGATGGCACAAGTGACGGGACTGAAAGCCGGAGATTTTGTTCATACCTTCGGTGATGCGCATATCTACCTGAACCACTTGGAACAAGTGAAGCTCCAATTATCACGTGAACCTCGTCCATTGCCACAAATGAAGATCAATCCGGATGTGAAAAGTATCTTCGACTTCAAATTTGAGGACTTTGAATTAGTGAACTATGACCCGCATCCGCATATTGCGGGAGCAGTAGCCGTGTAACTTTATGAGTAAAATATCTATCATTGCTGCCGTAGACCGCCGTATGGCTATCGGCTTCGAGAACAAACTTCTTTTCTGGTTACCCAATGATTTGAAACGTTTCAAAGCATTAACTACCGGAAACACCATACTGATGGGACGCAAAACTTTCGAGTCACTACCGAAAGGCGCATTACCCAATCGCAGAAACATCGTTTTATCTTCCAACCCGGCTACAGAATGTCCCGGTGCGGAAGTTTTCCCTTCACTCGAAGCAGCTTTGCAAAGTTGTAAAGAGGAGGAACACATTTATATTATAGGAGGAGCAAGTATTTATCAGCAGGCTCTTTCTTTCGCTGACGAACTTTGCCTGACAGAAATAGATGATATGACTCCCGAAGCCGACGCCTATTTTCCAGAAGTATCGCCAGAGATGTGGCAAGAAAAAAGCAGAGAAGCTCATCCTGCGGATGAGAAACATCTCTGCTCCTATGCTTTTGTTGATTACGTGAGAAAATAACGATTAATCTTCATCTTCTATGTCGACCATGATTGGCATCTGCCGCTTAATGGCTTCATGGAAGGAGATTAATGTCTCGGTACGCGCCAAACCCAATGGTTGTAACTTATCGTGAATAATACTCAATAAGTGATGGTTATTCTTTGCGTAAATTTTGATAAACATATCGTATTTTCCGGTAGTGAAATGACATTCCACCACTTCGGGGATAGCTTCTAAAGCTTTTGTTACCGAATCAAAGGATTCGGGATCTTTCAGATATATACCAATATAAGCGCAAGTCTCATATCCGATTTTCTCGGGGTCGATGACATATTCCGAACCTTTTAATATA
>NZ_JBDFVF010000010.1:0-152657 GCF_040913205.1 Bacteroides sp. MSSM.1001136sp1_RTP21357st2_D2_RTP21359_211015
TATCACGTTAAGGCGAGACGATTGATTCTCGGATTCAAACACACTTTTATAGCGTAACTTGCGATAGCGGCTTAACTTGTTCATGATCAATGATTATTTTGTCTGTTTCTGCAAATATAAGCATTTTATCCGCTTATGCAACTTATAATCAGGGATTTAATTTATAGAAGTCCCCATTAATGAAATTGATTTATTTTTATAGATTTATCTACAATTAGGAATACGCTTATCTTCGCATATGGAATAGTAATACACTCCTTCCCCAAAATCGGCTTTAAGCATATTCTACACCGACCCGGGATAGGCTATTATTATCTATAAATATAGAATGGGAATAGACTAACTTGGCAAATTCTTAATATTGCGCCAAATATCCAAATAATTTTTTCGTGTTACTGCTGTGTGAATTAAACGTATGACCATCTGCTCTCTTAAGTTATAAATTAAACACTAATATCACTTGTTCTGTTTAGGTGTTATATACTTCCAATATCGTTCTTTTTCGGCTACAAATATATATATTATATTTAAATAAAAGAAACAATATGTCGCATATTTTATACCATATTTCCACTTATATCTTTTTGCTATATATTTAAGCATATATTACTCATTTAAGAAACAAATACACAATATATTTCAATATAAACCTGACATTAACAATCATTTTGATAGTTATTTTAATTGTTTAAACAACAATGCCATATCTCACACAAAATAGCTTATCGAGAGGATTCAATGCAAAAAAGATAGATATTCAAAAGTATTTCCTATTTTTGCACCCATTATATATAAATAAGGTATAAGATGAACTACGGATTTGTAAAAGTAGCTGCAGCCGTGCCACACGTAAAAGTGGCTGACTGTAAATTCAATGTAGAGAAGATAGAAAGTCTGATTGCAGTGGCTGAAGGAAAAGGAGTGCAGATCATTATTTTCCCGGAAATGAGTATCACAGGATATACGTGTGGCGACCTGTTCGGACAACAACTTTTGCTGGAAGAAGCAGAAATGGGGCTGATGCAAATTCTGAATAACACTCGCCAATTAGACATCATTTCTATTGTTGGTATGCCTGTCGGTGTCAATTCGACAGTAATCAATGCAGCCGTAGTGATTCAGAAAGGGAAAGTGTTGGGAGTTGCCGCCAAGACCTATCTGCCGAATTATAAAGAATTCTACGAACAGCGCTGGTTTACTTCGGCGCTTCAGTTGACAACAAATAGTGTACGTCTCTGTGGACAAATCGTTCCGATAGGTTCTAATCTGCTTTTTGAGACTTCAGATACGACTTTTGGCATCGAGATATGCGAGGACCTTTGGTCTACTATACCTCCGAGTTCTTCATTAGCACTGCAAGGTGCAGAAATTCTTTTCAATATGTCTGCTGATAATGAAGGTATTGGAAAGAATAATTATCTTTGTTCTCTCATCAGCCAACAATCTGCACGTTGTATTGCCGGATATGTATTCTCGTCTTGTGGCTTTGGAGAATCTACTACCGATGTAGTATTTGCCGGTAACGGGTTCATTTATGAAAACGGTTCACTGCTTGCACACAGCGAACGTTTCAGCATGAAAGAACAGCTGATTATCAGCGAAATTGATGTGGAACGTATCCGGGCAGAACGCAGGATAAATACAACCTTTGCAGCTAATCAAGCAAACTTAGGGGATAAAAAGGCGGTTTCTATTGCGACTGAATTTGTCAACAGCAAAGAGCTAACCTTAACCCGGAAGTTTAATTCTCATCCTTTTGTACCGCAAGGAATAGAGCTAAATGAGCATTGTGAAGAAGTGTTCTCCATACAGGTAGCGGGATTGGCACAAAGGCTTGTCCATACAGGAGCTAAAACTGCTGTAATCGGTATCTCTGGCGGGTTGGATTCAACATTGGCATTACTTGTATGTGTGAAGACTTTTGATAAGTTGGGATTGTCCAGAAAGGATATTCTCGGCATTACGATGCCAGGATTCGGAACGACCGACCGTACTTATCATAATGCCATCGATCTAATGAAATCGCTGGGTATCTCTATTCGTGAAATCAGTATCAAAGATGCTTGCATTCAACATTTTAAGGATATAGACCATAATATTAATGTACACGATGTCACATACGAAAATTCTCAAGCACGCGAACGTACACAAATATTGATGGATGTGGCGAACCAGACTTGGGGAATGGTTATTGGTACAGGAGATTTATCAGAACTTGCACTAGGATGGGCAACATATAATGGCGATCATATGTCCATGTATGGAGTGAATGCGAGTGTCCCTAAAACTCTCGTAAAATACTTGGTACAATGGGTGGCAGTAAATGGCATGGATGAAAATTCGAAAGCGACTTTACTCGATATTGTAGATACTCCCATCAGTCCGGAACTGATTCCGGCAGATGAAAACGGAGAAATTAAACAGAAAACAGAAGATTTGGTGGGTCCTTATGAACTACATGACTTCTTCCTATATTATTTCTTACGTTTCGGTTTCCGGCCTTCCAAGATATTCTATCTGGCAAATATTGCATTCAAAGATATGTATGATGAAAAAACCATCAAGAAATGGCTTTCTACCTTCTTCCGTCGTTTCTTTAATCAACAGTTCAAGCGTTCTTGCTTGCCGGACGGTCCTAAAGTAGGAAGTATTTCTATCAGCCCGAGAGGAGATTGGAGAATGCCGAGCGATGCCAGTTCAGCCATGTGGCTTAAAGAAATAGAGGCCTTGTAAGGACGTCCTATCAATAGGCTTGTGCCACCGCATTGGCACAACTGTGCCAGCATGATGGCATGGTTGTGACAATACGGTGGCACAGCTGTGACAGAGCGATGGTAAAGATATGGCATATTATAACTCTCCACCTTCCATTACTTCTTTTCTTATTTGCTCCACATTTGCTTCCTTGATTCTTCTAATAATATTCTTATAAATTCGATGAAAGCCATAGCCTCCTTCAGTCATTTCATGGATTGCATCTTCTTTTGAAACATTCTGAAAAATGATACGATAAAACGCACAAACAGCCCCTGTACGGTCAGAGCCGTGGTGACAATGAAAAACAATAGGCGCTTTACGATTTTTAATAATGCGTAATGCCTGTATCAATTGCTTTTCACTAATCGAATGTGCTTTAGTTTTTACCCGGTGAAGTTTTATACTTGTTCCTTTTGCTTCGTCATCATCACTATGTCTGTTTCGTAGATTAAGTACTTCTCCAATACCATACTTTTCTAAAGCTTTAAAGCCCTCTTTTGAAGGTTGCTCCGAACGATATACGCCCGAATCTATTTGATACAAATTTGTCAAATCACTATCAGGCAGAATAATCTTATCCGCTTTCAGATTTTGACCGAAAAGAGAGACGGATAAGACTATCGCCAATAAGCATAGTGGGATTTGCTTTTGCATAAGCAATATGGATATGATTCTAAAAAACATTAAAGCACACCCTTACTGGATGGAAGTTCAAAATGATAGATATCTCTTTTAATTGCCATTTTCAAAGCACGGGCAAGGGCTTTAAAAATTCCTTCTATCTTATGATGTTCATTCTGTCCTTCCGCTTTAATGTTCAAATTCATCTTTGCCGCGTCACTAAGTGACTTAAAGAAATGAAGGAACATTTCCGTCGGCATCTCTCCTATCTTCTCACGCTTGAATTCAGCATCCCAAACTAACCAGGGACGACCGCCAAAGTCCAGACAAACCTGACAAAGACAATCATCCATCGGTAAGGCATAGCCATAACGTTCAATCCCTCGTTTGCTACCTAAAGCCTGATAGATACATTCGCCCAGTGCGATAGCAGTGTCTTCGATCGTATGATGTTCATCTACTTCCAAATCTCCTTTAACACGGATGGTTAAGTCCATGCCAGAATGTTTTCCAATCTGCTCAAGCATGTGATCGAAAAAGCCAAGACCGGTAAAAATGTCACAAGTTCCATTTCCATCAAGATTCAAAGCAACATAAATATCTGTTTCTTTTGTAGTACGACGTACTTCCGCTTTCCGTTCTCCGGCAAAAAGGAATTCGGCTATCCGATCCCAATCAGTAGTTGCAAGAACACAGACTTCTTCTAATCCTTTTTCTTTCAGAGCTTCGGTCGAGTCTTGCAAATAAATTGCCCGGCAACCGATATTTTTGGCAAGTTCCACATCTGTGGGACGATCGCCTATTACAAAACTTCCGGCAAGATCGTATTCCGGATTATCCAGATACTTCGTCAACATTCCGGTACGCGGTTTGCGGGTGGGCGCATTATCTTCAGGAAAACTACGGTCTATCAGAATCTCATCAAAAGTAATCCCCTCCCCTTCCAATGTTTTAAGCATCAAGTTATGGGCAGGCCAGAATGTTTCTTCCGGAAAAGAAGGTGTACCCAATCCATCCTGGTTAGTGACCATCACAAATTCAAAATCGAGCTTACTGCGGATAAAGCCCAAATTACGGAATACTTTCGGATAGAATTCCAGTTTTTCCAATGAGTCGAGTTGGTAATCTACAGGAGGTTCGATCACCAACGTGCCGTCTCTATCTATAAATAATACTTTCTTCTTCATAAATTATCCTTGATAGTTTTTAAGAGCTGCCAATAGGGTATTATTTTCGACACGAGTACCGACAGTCACACGCAAACAGTTGCAGCAAAGTGAAATGTTATGGCGATTACGCACTATTATTCCTTCCCCTACCAAATAATTATAGATTTTCACGGCATCCGTCACTTTTGCCAAAAAGAAATTCGCATCGGACGGGAACAGTTTAATGGTACATGGAAGTTTTTCAAATTCCGCTTCCAGATAATCACGCTCTTCCTTCAACGTTTTCACCCAACGTTCTATCTCATAGTGCTTATGCAACATAGAAATAGCTTGTTGTTGAGTCAACTGATTGACATTATAGGGATATTTGATTTTACTAAGAATGTCTATAATTTCTTTGGAAGCAAAAGCCATACCCAAGCGAATTGCAGCACATCCCCAAGCCTTGGAGAAGGTCTGGAATACGACAAGGTTGGGGTATTTATCCAGCTCTTCGAGGAAAGACGGAGCCTGGGAAAAATCATTATAAGCCTCATCCAGCATCACCAATCCTTCGAACTGACAAAGCACCTTTTCTATTTCAGAACGGAGCAAATCATTTCCTGTCGGATTATTAGGCGAGCAAAGGAAAATCAATTTGGTGTGTTCGTCGGTAGCCGCCAGCAGTTTATCGGCAGAGAACTGGAAGTCATCATCCAGTAATACTTTCCGATATTCCACATCGTTCACATCGGCACAAACCTGATACATACCATAAGTAGGGTCGATGGCTACGACATTATCTTTTCCCGGTTCGCAGAATGCACGAAAAACCAAGTCGATGGCCTCATCGCTACCGTTTCCAAGAAAAATATGTTCAGGGGATACTTTTTTGATTTTCGACAACAACGTCTTCAGTTCGCACTGCATAGGATCCGGATAGCGGTTATGAGGCGTATTGTAAGGGTTTTCGTTTGCATCCAGGAAAACAGAGGCTGTAACTCCTTTATATTCATCTCGTGCCGAAGAGTAGGGTTTTAATTTCCAGATATTCGGTCGGGTTAGTTCTTGTAACGTTTTCACTTCTTTAAGTTTTAAATTATGAATTTTGAATTGCTTTGAGACGAACTGTGACGGCATTTTTATGTGCATCCAGCTGTTCATTAGCCGCCATCTCTTCAATAGCAGGACCGATAGCTTTTATTCCTTCCGGGAGAATTTCCTGAAATGTAATCTTACGGATAAAACTATCCAGACTTACACCACTATAGGCTTTGGCATAACCGTTGGTCGGCAGGGTGTGATTCGTTCCGGAAGCATAGTCGCCGGCACTCTCGGGAGTTAACGAACCTAAGAAGACAGAACCTGCATTTATCACACGTTCGGCCACTTCCATATAGTTTTCCGTTTCTATGATTAGATGTTCCGGAGCATACGCGTTAGTCAGTTCCAATGCTTCATCCAGATCCTTCACTAAAATCAATTTACTATTCTCCAGTGATTTCGCCGCAATTTCACGACGGGGAAGTTCTGCTAATTGACGCTCCACTTCTGCCATCACCTCTGTTTGCAGTTTCTCGGAAGTGGTAATCAATATAGCCTGGCTATCTATTCCGTGTTCTGCCTGTGACAAAAGATCTGCTGCCACAAAAACCGGATTGGCAGATGCATCAGCCAGAACTTCCACTTCTGAAGGACCGGCAGGCATATCGATAGCTACATCACGCAGGCTTACCAACTGTTTGGCGGCTGTCACATATTGATTGCCAGGACCAAATATCTTATATACTTTGGGGACACTCTCCGTTCCATAGGCCATAGCGGCAATAGCCTGCACACCACCAGCCTTGAATATTTTGCTGACACCTGCCAATTGCGCAGCAAAAAGGATAGCCGGATGAATATTTCCATTCTTATCGGGAGGCGTACAAAGTACGATTTCCTTGCATCCTGCAATTTTAGCCGGAACAGCCAACATTAATACAGTTGAGAAAAGCGGTGCTGTTCCACCCGGAATATATAAGCCGACCTTTTCGATTCCCACTGATTTTTGCCAGCAAGTTACCCCATTCATTGTCTCTACCTTCTTCCCGACAAAACGCTGGGAAGAGTGGAATGTTTCAATGTTTTGTTTAGCTAAAGAAATGGCAGCCTTTAGTTCATCGTTTACTAATGTCCCGGCGGCTTGAACCTCTTCAGGAGTCACAGCAAGTGCGGACAAGGTTACTTTATCAAAAGCAGCCTCATATTCCAATACTGCTTTATCGCCTTCTGTCCTTACCTTATTTATAATAGAACGAACAGTATCGAACAAACTTTCCGTATTTAGTGCCGGACGTTTCAAAAGTTCTGTCCATTGCTCTTTTGAGGGATATTTAATCAATTTCATGGTTCATATTTTATCAGGAACGAATTTTCGTTCCTATCTATTTATACAATCATCTTTTCAATCGGCAGTACCAAAATACCTTCTGCTCCCAGTCCTTTCAATTTTCCGATAATTTCCCAAAAACGTTTTTCATCAAGTACTGTATGAACAGAACACCAGCCTTCCTGTGCCAATGGCATCACTGTAGGACTCTTCATACCGGGCAATACAGCTATGATTTCTTCCAGTTTGTCTTTTGGAGCATTCATCAATACATATTTTTTATCTTCAGCTGTTTTTACTGCGTTCATACGGAACAGCAATTCTTCGAGCACTTCTTTTTTCTCTTCGCTCATGTTCTTGTTGCCAATCAACAATGCTTCCGACTTCATTACAACTTCCACTTCTTTCAAGCGGTTGCTGACCAAAGTAGAACCGGAACTTACAATATCAAAAATGGCATCAGCCAATCCAATACCCGGAGACACCTCTACCGAACCGGTTATCACATGTATTTCGGCATTTACGCTATTTTTTTTCAGGAAGTTACGAAGAATAACCGGATAAGAGGTAGCAATCTTCTTGCCTTCAAACCATGACAAACCGGGATATTCAATATCCTTCGGCATAGCCAGTGACAGACGACATTTGCTGAATCCCAGACGTTTGACAATTTCCGCATCTTCCTCCTTTTCCATAAACTCGTTCTCACCAACAATTCCCAAATCAGCTACCCCGGTAGCTACCGTTTGCGGAATATCATCATCACGAAGAAATAGAACTTCGATAGGAAAGTTAGAAGACTGTACCAACAAGGTACGTTTAGTAGTGCTTAACTTGATATCTGACTCTTCTAAAAGTGCCATTGTCTCTTCGAAGAGACGTCCTTTGGCTTGTACTGCGATTCTTAACATGACTTTATTTAATTACTAATTATTAATTACAAATACAATCTGCGTTGAAAAACAAAAAAGGCTTACCGCATTCGGTAAGCCTTCGTTATCGTTTATATAGTTATACACAATATCATCCACGCCCACCGATTATTCGTTAGGAAAATGATGATGATGATGTGTAGCTGTATATTTCATATTTCTTTTATTAACTGCGACAAAAGTAAAGTATTTGTTTGATACTACCAAACATTTATCACAAAAACTTAAGTTTTTATTTCAAATTAATGGTAATATCTCTTCCGATTCTACATCACATTTCGAAAAATGCATTTCATCTTTCGACTTTTCTTTCGAGAAAGTAAAGTAAGTACAAACTGATTCTGTACAGACTTCTCCATCCTTATTATATAACTTTGCTTCAACAATAACGATGTTCCGCTTTACCTCTTTAATAGACGCGCGTAATACGATATGAGAATCTTTGGTATCAATCGATTTTCGGTAACGAGTTTCCATCTTCGACGTCACCCCCGTGGTTTGTAGTTTACGAAGTATAACCCAGGCACAGATTTCATCCATCAAGACAGCTTGAATACCGCCATGCAAGGTATCAATCCAGCCTTGATATTCGGGACGTGGTTTCCAAATGCTTACCACTTCGTCACCATCTTCGTAAAATTCCATTTTTAATCCGGCTTCATTATTGGAAGCACAACCAAAGCAGTTGTACCCTTCCAAACCTTTCCAGGGATTTATTATCTTCTTCATAGTTCTCTCTTTTAGTTAGTTTTACTTCCCAAATATAAGCAATTTATGGAAAAGAGAAGCCTTTTTCGTCGATTTACTTTCTGATGCAACGAATGGCAAAGGCTTTTGTATCAACACCCGCATTAGATTCTTCAATGATATCCGTATCACTTTTCAGATAGAAAACCTTGATATCGATAGCGGCATTTGCATTATCCAGTGTCCAATATGCCAGATGTTTTTTCTCGTAATCAGTTTGAAAAGCCCCCACATACATTCCTACAGGTATTCCATTAAAACCGGATAAATTAGTTGCAGGCTGTACCTGTTCTCCCGCTTTCAAAGGTAACCAAGTACCTGATTTCAGCAAAGAAGCCTCTCCATTCAGATAGTCTTTTAAAATGTTCCAGTCTTTCCAATCCGGTATACTCCAATGAGCAGGCAGAATTTTATTAGAAAGTACTACATTAGCTGTATAAAAATAGTGTTCCGTAGTAGATTGCAGATATCCGACAACATTCGCTGTCACTGCATCCAGTCTGGGAAGTGCTTCACCGCCAACATACGAAGATGCCTCCAGATTATCCCGCATCCAATATTGTGTTCCAATCTTCACTAACGGATAATTATGAATGATTCCTCCACGTACATCACGAACGATATCTTCCAAAGCCAAAACAGATAGTACGTCATCTGCTGTCGTAACAGATAAAGAAACGGTTCCGTTTGCCATCACATATACATTATTACGAATCGGCAAAATTCCGTCAACATAGGCCAATGAGTAATCTTCCATATTCCATGATACGCTTCCTCCATTCACTTTTCCGGATTTCCCTAGCAACTGTGCTACAACACCTTGAGATAAGTCCACACTACCATCTTTTTTCATCGGATAGGCAACGATTGCCTGCGAAGAAAATTCCGGAGTAACAAGATACTCCTTACATATTTCAGCTACTTGCTTTCCCGAATGTAACACTTTATACACATTCGACTTTTCAAAAGTTAACTTCGAAACATCTATGTATTTATGAAGCGTGACTGATTCTGTATGATCTATTTCGGTTCCGTCCCAATCTCCGATTTCCCCATTCACTTTGCTCATTAATACATCTTCGGCTGATACAAACTTTATTTCCAATTCGCGCTGCTTTCCACTTTTTAATTGTAAAGTAGATGGTAATGGGCTTATATATAGCTTTCCTGCAGCTTCCAACGTTATGTATTGGTATCCCGGAGTCGCCTCCTGCGGTATCAAAATAAATTCCTTTCCTATCAGTCGTCCGTCTTTTATCTCCCATTCTCCTGCAGGAATAATATCTTTCTCTTCGGAATAACCAGAGAAAGTCTTTTTCTGAAAATCATAACTTGTTTTAGTATAAAAGCCACTCACCGAAAGCGTAGGCTTAACGGATAACATATCTTCCAAATTCTCCCCCTCTCCAGGAATAAGAACAATTTTCAGACGAAAAAACTGATGATTATAGGTCAGAGCGACCGCCTCCTTACTGGCTAAGACCTCTTCTTTAGAAGCAATTAGGAAATCAGAATGTGAATAATCGTCAGGAATATTTTGAGTCGTTGAAACCGCCACCTGCATGGTGCTCTCCCCTATCCCCACGCCACTCTTTTGATAAGGATAATAACTGATTAAATTCAATGTAACTCCATCATCCGGATAGTATACCGACTCGTTAGATTCAAACTCACCATTGGATGAACGTATGAAATGAAGATTATCCACATAACGTTCTTCTTGCATTGTAGTGGTTCCGGCAAGAGCAAACAGACCGACTTCATCCCCTTCAGCAAAGTTATTATTTGCCATACGGGTACCAACTGATTCACGAATATCGGCAATAAATTTCAATGGAATATCTCCATTATTAACACTATCCTCCTCTTCCTCCGAAATATGGTTCACACAAGCACTAAGCAAGATAGTACAAAAAACAAGTAAACCCACGCCCCTTTGTAGGTTATAAAATAGTTTCATCATATTTATTTTTTAATTTTCCAATAGAAACTTTTGATTGAACAGAAAGAATAGCATAAGAGGAAGTATTCGCTTTCGGTTATGGGATACTGAACAACACGTCTGTTGTACTGAGGAATCATCAATTTCAAGATATCATTTTGATGTCTTGAAAGCAAAAGTATATAATTATATTAAGTCGGAGTATAGTTTCTATAGGAAAATTTCACATTTTCATCTATAACGCAAACAATCAACAAGTTACAAACGACTAGTCAGGAACAAAGAATTAAACTCTCACATTATTATATTAAGAGCCTGCTAATTTCAGAAAGAATATCCCACTTCTATTCCGGCAATGTGTCTGCCTTGCGAAGATGCATATTGATAACAATAGAATGCATCCAACGACCAACGTTTGGCCAAAGCTATTTCTACTCCGGGACGATAACGCATACGATCGGCTCTCCAAAAAGAAACGTCATCCAAACTCTGATAGATTTCAACAGAGAAATAGGGAGAAACAATTCCTTTTGTAGGAGCATAAGATAATTTCAAGCGGGAACGCAAACGAGTTTCAGAGTTGCCACGATCAAAAGTCTGCTGAAATCTTTCCCTTACAGCTACTTTCAACCATTGATAACGAAAACTGACAGTAGCAGTTATATGATAGCGATGCCTGAACTTCCAGTCCGAGTCACCCAAATTCCGAAGATGGGTTTCATAGCCAACCCCCAGATTCAAAAATGAATAGGGTCGGTAACTTCCGCCAACAGTCAGCCCCCAACGATCCAATTTACTCACATCATCTTTCATGCGCAATTCCAAATCACCTGAAACTGAAAACCGGGAATCTATCTTATGGTTTACCTTGAATTTAGTCCATGTATTAAAATCGTCACTTTGTGCCCATGCAGAAAATGATATTCCAAACAACAGCACAAATAATAGCCAAGTCTTAGTATTTAATATTATTCTACTCATTGATTTTCGGGTTAAAGTTACAAAGATAACAAATTATCTCCGGCAAAGAAAAAGCATGATACTGAAATAATACTGAAAAACTGTTTGCGTTTCATTAAAAGGAACATGTTGTTTCTCGGTGTGAAACAGGTCGTTCCTTTAAAAGAAACGACCCGTTGGTTTAAAAGGGAAAAGTCCCTTTTTATAAAGCATTGTTATTCAAATCATTACTTCGGCTTCACATTCCACACCAATAAAGCGAAAAATACAGACAATAAAGCCGCTCCTATCCAAAACCAATTGATATAAGTGAAATCATAAACATCGACTCCATTCTGAACCGTCTTTTGCCCCTCTATCAGAACACCACTCATTACATCCTGTAATCCGGCCCCAATATAACTGGCAATGCCGACTACCCCCAATGCTGCTCCCGACGCATTACGGGGAGCAATATCGACTGCCATCAGGCCACCCAGAAAACAAATGAGAACTCCGATACCCAAACCGAAAAGAACCATAGCCAACACATCTATCCAAAAGTGTACACCGGGAACCAACAAGAACAGGCTAAGTGCAAGAACATTCATCAATCCGAAAATCAGGGCGGGAACATTTCGACGACCGCCAAATAACTTGTCAGAAATAACACCCGAAAATATGGTACCTACGATACCACAGACCGGACAGATGGAAATAATGAAGCTGGCATCCAACGTGGAATATCCTTTTTGCGCTTCTAGATAAAAAACACCCCAGCTATTGATAGCATAGCGACTGATATACATAAAAGCACTCGAAAGAGCCAGTATCCAGATGGCAGGCATCATCAATACCTGGCGTTGGGCTTTATTAAAGTCTGTCGTTTCCACCACACTCATCTCCTCTTTCTGTTTTGGAGCATTTACAGGAGGAAAGCCCTGACTCTCGGGAGTGTCATGGAAGAACTTCCACACAATTAAAGCACCAAGCAAACCAACAATACCGGCACCAAAGAAACCGTATCTCCACCCCAATACACTAACGATAGATGCAACAATTAGGAAGGTCAACGCTTCACCGATATTGTGGCTGGCAGACCAAAACCCGTAATAGGAACCCCGTTCTTTGTCCGTGAACCAACGGGAAAGTCCCACTACACAAGAAGCAGCACCCATAGACTGAAACCAGCCACTAATCCCCCAAAGGAGAGCAAACAGAATAAAAGAATGGGTAAAACCCAGGCACAAGTTCACTAAAGCAGTTACCAGTAAACCGGTAGTCATAAAGCGGTTGATATTGCTACGGTCAGCCAGAAAACCATTCGTAAATTTTCCAAGGGCGTAAGTAAAGAACAATACCGAACCGATAATTCCCAGTTCCGTTTCGGAGAAAATTCCTTCATCTACGATGGGCTTCTTCACGACATTCAGGCTAAGACGACAAACATAGTACATGCCGTAACCGAAAGTGGCTGAAAGGAAAGTAGACCATTTCAGGTATTTCAGACGACGGGCATCGGAATGAAGATGTTGTGAGCCGGATGAAGACAAAGCTTCCCCGTTACAAGGTCTCGGTGAAGAGACCTTGTAAAAGTTTATAAGTTGTTTCAACATGAAAAAGTCTATTTAGTCGTGAAGTTTCTTTTTGCGCAGATACTCCAATAAGAGGGCAGGACGGTCAGTTTGAATTAATTTGGCTCCCTGATTAATGATCCATCCCCAGCTTTCATCCGGTTGATGAAGTTCTACTGCACGGTCGTCATCATGACCACCACATAATTCGGGCCAAAGAGAGTTTATAAACAACTTAGAACCCGTATCACGCACTTTTTTTATCAGGTTAAGCACCTCAGGACTATCATTATCAAACACTAACTCATAAGCAGCAGGCTTCATGTGAGTCTTGTAACTGTCAATAATAGCTTCGGCTCCTTTTTTATGCAACTGTACAATAGGCATAAAAATCACTTTATCCAATACAGCACCGTTTTCGGCTTTCACTTGTTCATAAGGAAGGCCGGCTTTGATAACACACTGGTCAACCGTTCCCGTCTTTTCGAGTACAATATAAGCTTCCTGAAAATAATCATACCCCTTATCAATATTTACCATGATCTTACCTTTGCAGAGCAACATCACTTCTTCCAATGTAGGAATCTGATGTCTTGTCTTACAAGCTACTCCATTTTTAAGACGCATTGCTTTCAATTCGGCCAATGTATAATCTTCCACCAGTCCTTTTCCAGACATGGTACGATTGATCGTTTTATCATGCATCACTACTAAATGTCCGTCTTTGGTTCGTTTCAAATCGATCTCCACCATATCGACACCCATATCAATGCAATTCTGTATACCTTGCAATGAGTTTTCCGGGGCATTACGCCAGTCAGCCCGGTGGGATACAACCAATATTTTATCTGGATGATTTCCCAGCAGATTTTCTCTGATTTCAGCTATTCTATTTTGAGCAACAGCCAGTTGCACCAAACACAGAAGAAGTATGAAGTTACATATCCGTTTCATAAGTTCAAGCATTAAGAATTTTAATTCAGTTTATTGTTTTTCCAGACTAGTTTTTCTCCCCACATTGGTACATAAGTCTGTTCACAGTTAATCTTCGAAGCCCGTTCGAGTGCCATATCCAATGACCATCTTGATTCATCAACACCTGCATGAGCCAGTTCCAAGATATGTGATAACAAGACATAATCGGGCTCCACCTGTCCCGCACCTGAACCCAGAATATTATTTTCGGTCAGAGCATTGGGAGCATAACGCGGTATCAAAACATTCACATGAGAAGCCAGATTCGTATATTGTTCCGGTTTATAGTTAGAGTCTCCTACATGCATAAAAACGAAATTACCGGTATCTTCCCCACAATTGATCGAAAACACAGTCACAAAATTAGATAACCCGGCATTGTTATGGTCAGTGATACAGGTTTTAATCTTGAATTTTCCAATTTCATAATCTTTATCCCCCTTTGCAGTATAAGGATATGTCGTGTCTTTCAAATAGTTGGATAACACCGGTTTACCTAAATCAAACATAGCCTGGATAAGATCATTACTATAATGATCGGAGTGCTTGTGTGTAACACAGAGAAAATCAATATAAGGTGCCAGCTCTTTCGCCCAACGATGAGAAATGTCAATAGCAAAACATCCTGACGGAGTTTTTACCACATACCCCATATTATAGAGTAACCAGATCGCTGCCGTACCATTTTCTACTTTTGAGTTTTTAATTCCATCCATTACACGATCAAATGCACTCCGATAAAAATAGATAATCGGATCACACTTTTCCATACTCGTACTTGCCTGATCGAAGCCATTCAGATAACTGATGAAATAATCATCTTTACACTTATCCGCATATCCCTGGATCTTGGTCAAAGTAGTGGTACGTCCGGTATTGACAATCAAAGGAGAAGAACTCCACAACTGTTGTGCAGTGGCATCTACTTCCTCTGCCAATTGCGTAAGAATTCCTTCATGACCAGTTTCGGTACTGTTGTTGTCATCATCATCACAAGCAACAAAACCTATTGCCAAAAGACAAAACAGTAAATATTGTATTTTTCTTATTATATCCATCTTATTTCTGATTTTTATAGTCATTAATTATTTTATTGAAAGTCTCAACCACCCGTTCCGGTGTCGGACGCGTATTGTCGTTTTCATGGTCTTTGGTAGCTTCATACATGAAAACCCCTTCATAGCCGATTCCTTCGAGTGCATGCATTAACTTTCCCCATTGAATGTCACCTTGTGTAGGAAGCCAATGACACTCGTTGACAAAATCAAAGTCCGAAGCGTGTATAGTACCTATACGTTCACCAACAGTTTCTACAAAATGCCCTGTCGTCCCTTTAGTATAATGATTGGTATCAAAACAAACCTTCACACCCGGAGTATCTTTGATTATTTCCAAAAGCTCTTCAGGAGTATTACCCAGACAAGTTCTCGGCAGATTTTCGATGCACAACTGTGCTCCTATTTGATCCGCATATTTTTTCAGATAAGCGATAGACCTGGAAGCGTTAGTTATTCTTTGTGCCCGAATACTGTCAGCAATAGGCTCGGAACTAGGATGCAGTACCAAACATTTCGGCTGAAACTGAGCGCACTGTCCAATCATCTCCGCCATAAAATCTACATTTTCTTTCCTTTTCTTTTCATCCAGCACCGATATATCCAACGTGCGTGAGAAAGGAAGATGTATAGACCAGACCTTGATACCGGCACTATCAATTTTTGCTTTCATATCCCGGATACGAGGAACAACTTCATCTGCCGGAACTCCTCTATAACACTGGTTAAATGCTACTTCCACATACTCTACCCCCACAGACCGGGCTTGAGAAAAGTCTGTGGAAGCAGGTACTTTCCACAAAGCTGTAGTCGTACCTACTTTATATTTCTGTGCATATAAACCCATTGTCATCGCCATAAATAAGATAAAAACAGGAACTCTCATTATCGCTTACTTTTGACGGTTTGTACCTTGAATATCACCACCACGAATACTCCAGGAGTCTGTTGCTAATGTCTTATTGACAGCAAAAGCCTTTATCGAACTGATATTATTAGATCCGATCGTTCCGCAATAAAGCCGTCTGTCCGGACCAATGCTAACAGCTGCCATGACCTGTTGTCCCACAGTCTCTTCAAAAACAATGTTTCCATTAGTGATGTCAAGTCCCAGCACTTTGTTATTCGATTGGGTACCTATATAAAGAATACCATCCGTACTCAAAGCACCTCCACTGTAGTTCAAATTGTTACCCACATTTTTCTCCCAGATTTTAGATCCGCTGGCATTTACTGCATGAACAGTCTGCGATCCTTTTTCAGTAAAATAGACATTGCCATTTTTATCAGCAATCGGGAAATAAGCATCTCCTTTTGTAGTCGGATACGTCCATTTCTTTGTTCCGTTTGTCATATCAACAGCAACGAGTCCTCCGTTTTTCAAAGTCGCATAAAGTACCTGATCCTTCAAAGCAAACGTAGCCTGTTCTGTCACATTCACTTCTTCCAATTTCCAATTCTGCTCTTTATTCGATTTAAAAGAATAAATGGCTGCACTTGTACCTGCATAAACATTTCCGGCTTTATCAATAGCCACAGCACTACCGGTTGCTCCGTCAAGCGATTGTTGCCATTTAATAGCACCACTGGATGCATCCAGCGCATACAACGTACTCTTATTGGTGAGACAGTAAAGAACACCATCGGCCGACAATGCAGGGAAAGCTCCTATCGCAGCATCCAATTTTATTGCCCACTTTTGAGTTCCGTTCGGATTAATAGCATATACATTATTAATAGTGGCATTTCTTACACACTGATAGATTGTACCATCAGGAGCCACCAACGCACCTCCGCCATAAGTTATCTGACTGATAGCAAACACCCACTTGAATTCACCGCTCACTACGTCAATAGCAAATAAATGACCCGCAGGAGTAGATGTCGGGATATACATTGTTTTTCCATCCGGAGAGAACACCGGATTGGAGGTCTTTACATATCCGGTAAGTCCACCGAAGTTCAAATCGACAGAATTCCATTTATAATTGCCGACCGTGACAGTCAGACTGCCCGACTCGGTGGTATTATTAACATAAGTCACCGTTACAGCCACTGTATAAGTACCGGTAGTAGTAAAAGCATGCACCGGATTGTTTTCTCCCGATGTCGTACCATCACCAAAATCCCAACTTACCGATTTCACTTCACCAGCCATGAAATACATATCGTTATAAGCAAAGGTAGAAGGCTCCCACACAACCAGTTCCGTACTAGCGAGAATAGGATAGATCAATCCGGGAGTAGCAGAAGTTTCCACCGCAATAGAATTGCCTGTAGGATAAACACAGGCTACATTAAATGTATATTCCTGATCGTTAGTCAAACCATCAACGATGTATTCTTCCAATGAAGTATCATCCAGATTGATAATCTGATTACCGGGATTCACGGTAACCTGATAGCGAGTGAAACGTTCACTCGCAGGTTTCGTCCATCTCAAACGCACTCTTTCATTGCCGGCTGCTGCCGTCAGATCAGAAATCGGATATCTTGCATTCTTCGGTGTACAGGCAGCAGTAGTTTTACTGGCCAATCCTCCCTCATAACGAGGTTGCACAGAAAAAGTGTAAGCAACATCGTTCACCAGATTATTGATAGTGGCAGTCATTGTTTTTGCATCCACAGTCATCTCGCCTCCTTCCGCTTCTGATGATCCGGAAGTCCAAAGAATCAAATATTCATTCGGACGGGCATTCTCGTATGCTTCCCAGGAAAGAGTCACATTCATATCTCCGGCTGTTGCCGTTAGTGACTTCAGTTCATATAAATCGAAACTTGCCTTTGGCAGATCTTCTTCACAAGCAGTAAAGACTACCGTGAAAATAAACAACAAGCTATATAGTATTTTTTTCATCGTTTGATTTCTTTTAGTTTAATCCTATTAATATCCCGTATTCTGCCACAACAGTTCTGTGTTGTTTATTCTTTCCAACTCCGTTTTTGGAATAGGATACAGGAATTGATAGTCCTGAATAGTATGTCCTTCTGCTTTCATAGCCTCCTTAGCACCTCCCATACGTACCAAATCGAACCAACGCTGTCCTTCATAAGGAAACTCCTGCTGACGTTCCAACATAATCGCTTTACGGAAGCTATCCTGATCGGGAAGCTCTGTTATCTGAAGCGGAGACAATCCGGCACGAGTATGCACAGCATTCAAAGCAACCATAGCTTCTGAATTCTGCAAATTACTATAACTGATTTCATTCAAAGCTTCGGCGTACATTAACAGCACATCGGCATAACGGAGAATAATCTGGTCATTACCGACTGTATTATAGGTCGCACTTTTGACATCTTTAAATTTATTCATCACGCATACTTTATCTTCCACCTTTACATAGGTAATCAGATTCTTGCGCTTATCCCCATCTTTGTAGCACTCTTTCAGAGACTTTGTCTGATTGGTATCATCAGTCAGATTAATAATAGAGAACCAATATCCATGTCCTTCTCCTTCAACATCTTTATTAAAGCGAACAGCAAAAATAATCTCATCATTCATTTTATTGTTCACGTCAAACACTTGTTCGGGAGTAGTCATTAAAGAATACCGACCCACTAGTTGAGATAGCACATTGCGAGCCTCCGTCCATTTATGGAAAGTCAGGTAAATCTTGCCGAGCAATGCCATTG
Organism: Bacteroides sp. MSSM.1001136sp1_RTP21357st2_D2_RTP21359_211015; assembly: GCF_040913205.1. Lineage (NCBI taxonomy): Bacteria > Pseudomonadati > Bacteroidota > Bacteroidia > Bacteroidales > Bacteroidaceae > Bacteroides > Bacteroides sp. MSSM.1001136sp1_RTP21357st2_D2_RTP21359_211015. The sequence continues at coordinate 18,701 of NZ_JBDFVF010000010.1, forward strand.
CAGCACCGGAAGTCACTCGTCCCATATCGGCACTTGTATAAGAAGACGGCAACATATTTTCATTAATAACCTGATTCAAATCACCGACAAGAAAATCATAAACCTGTTGATCGGAACTGCGCCCGATTTTAAGAGCTTCAGCCACCGTCACCACTTTATTAGTCATCGGTATCCCTCCCCATAAACGATACATATTAAAATAAGTAAGGGCACGGATAAAAAGAGCTTCGCCTTTATATTGTTTTTTCAGAGTTGCGTCGAAGTTGGCCTCATCAATTCTATCTAATACAAGATTGCAACGATAGACTCCATTATTAAAGTTTGCCCAGGCATCTTCCAAAATTCCATTAGAGGCTTTATCTGCAAACTGATCGATATCATAACGGTCTTGTGTTCCGGCAGTGGGCGCACTCAATGTCAAATTATCACTCCGATATTCGCAACACTCTGTAAAATAGGAAACTTGTGTCTGCAATTTGGAGTAACATCCTATCACAGCTACATTAAAATCTTCCGCTGTCTTATATACCTTGTCGGTAGGCACACTGCTACTCGGTTCCAAATCGAAGAAACTATCTGTACAAGCAACTGATAACAAGGCAGTTGATAGGAATAGTATTAGTTTATATTTTTTCATATAACGTGTATTTTAAAGGATGATTAAAGTGTTATGTTTAGCCCAAACAAGAATGTTTTAGCTAATGGATAAGTTCCATAATCCTCACCCGGTGAAAGAGAATTACTCGGACGTGCATTTACTTCCGGATTATATCCGCTATAATTAGTCGAAGTCCATAAATTTTGTCCGGAAACGTAAACTCTTAATTTTTCCACGAAAAAGCGTTGAGTCAGGTTCTTCGGCAAGGTATATCCTAGTGTCACATTCTGCAGTCGCAGATAAGAACCATCTTCCAGATGCCAGGTTGAAGTACGACCATTATACCCCTTTGACTTACGGTTGGCACGATTCACCTGACCGTTTCCCGGATCTTCCGGACTTTTCCAACGATTCAAGGCTATAGTGGTGCCATTGGTATTACCTTCCAGATTATCAATGTAACGACGATTCAGATTCAGAATCTCATTACCATATACTCCTTGAAAATTAAAATCAAGGTCAAATCCCTTAAACCAGACTTTACCACCAAACCCATAGGTAAAATCGGGCATATAGTTACCCACGATTGTACGATCTTTATCCAAATCCATCACTCCATCCCCGTCTACATCCACAAAGCGGAAATCTCCCGGCTGGGTATTGCTGAAATGAGGATACTTTTTTAATTCTTCTTCATTGGAGAAAATTCCATCCTGCACCAACAGATAATAACATCCGATGGGTTCACCGACTTTCGTTATGTAATAAGCATGATCTACGCTACCGGTAGATATGATAGGAGCATTACCCGGACCGAGTGCCTTCACTTCGTTCGTATTAGTGGCATAATTAGCATTAAACGAATAACCGAAATCTTTAGTTATATTCTTCTGTGAGGTCAAAGCAACTTCCCATCCCCTATTATTCACTTTACCGATATTCATCAATGCAGTGCTATATCCGGTCAGGTGGGGAACTGGTACATTCAACAACATATTAGAGGTATTGGTATTATAATAATCCACAGTTAATCCCAGCAATCCTTTGAACATCTGCAAATCAACACCCACATTCACCATCGCATTCTTTTCCCAACTCAAATCTTCATTCTTTATGGTACTTGGCTTATAACCATTCACCAATTGTCCGTTACCTGTGCCAAGCACATAATTATCCAAAGCCATCAGAGACAAATGATCATAATTACCAATCTGGAAGTTACCGGTCACTCCATAACTCGCTCTTAACTTCAAATCATCAACAAACGACAGACACTTAGCCTTCATAAAGAAGTCTTCTCCGCTTATTCTCCACGCCAAAGAAGCTGAAGGAAAATATCCCCACCGATTATTCTTGCCAAAACGGGAAGAACCGTCTGCACGAATAGCCGCCGAAGCCATATATTTACCTTTATAGCTGTACTGCATACGCGCCAGATAAGAAGCAATCGTCCATTGGGTTTTATCGGATGCACCTTTCGTCACCGTACCTCCGGAAATTGTTTGTATATAGTCGTTCGGGAAATCGGTCGCCGTCACATTATCTCCTTTATATGTCTCTTTTTGAGCCGACTGTACTAAGACCACATTGATGGAATGAGCATCTTTAATCGTTGTGTTATAATTGATTTTATTCTCCACCAACCAGTTGAAATAAAAACCTGATGAACTGTAGGCTGTCGGATTTGACTTTACATCATAATACTTTTGTCCCAATAAAGGAAGTTCCGAAGAACGATATTGGTCATTATGCGAACCATAATAATCGCCACCAAAAGAAATGTTATAAGTAAGCCCCTTATACAACTCCAATTCAGCAAAAACTTTTCCGACAATCGCCATACGGTCTACAACATCCGATTGTAAGTTTGCCATGGCTACCGGGTTCAATACGGCATTATGCTGATAGTCATTTCCAATTCTCCAATAGCCGTTTCCCTGATAATTATAGCTGCCATCCGCATTATACACCGGCCATACCGGAGGCATCATCAATGCCGATTGCACAATACCATTAGATCCGGAAGCATCTACCCGATTGGAAGTAGAATAGGAAGGAGAAAAATTCAAACCAAATTTCAGTCTTTTATATTTCCCGTCCAAATTCATACGCATACTATATTTCTTAAAGTCGGAATTAATTATAATACCCTCTTTATCATAATAGTTGGCAGAAATGAAATAGCCGACTGTTTTTCCTCTGCCGGAAATAGAAACATTGTGGCTGGTAGTAGCAGCAGTACGAAAAATAGCATCTTGCCAATCCGTATCCGTCAACCCCTTATCACCATTCAGATAGGGAAAGAGTTCGGTAGGAATACGTTCCCATGAGTTCGGGCGCATTCCGTTCGGGTCATCCGGTGACCCTCCGGGATTAGCATCCAGATAAGCGTTGTCATGACCATCCTTTGCAAATTCGGCAAACTGATATGCATTCATCATTGAAAGTTTCTTCGAAACACTCTGGATGCCATAATATCCATCATACTGCACTTTCATCTTTTCCGATTGTCCCTGCTTGGTCGTGATAATAATGACACCGTTGGAACCGCGACTACCATAAATAGCTGCCGACGAAGCATCTTTCAAAACTTCCACAGATTCGACATCATTATTATTCAGATTGGCAAATCCACGTTCTACCGGCACGCCATCAATAATATAAAGAGGATCACTACCGGCATTAACCGTACTGATACCACGAACACGGATACTTACACTTCCCTCCGGATCACCACTTGGCTGTGTAACCTGTACCCCCGGCATCTTACCCGCCAACGCCTGACGAAAGTCTGAAGCAGAAACGTCCGCAATTTGTTCAGCTTTCACGGAAGAAATAGAAGTAGAGACGTCTCTTTTCCTCTGAACTCCATATCCCACCACTACTACCTCATCAATCATCTTACTATCTTCTACCAACGTGATTTTCGCCGTATTTTTATCCTTTGCAGAGATATTTACCGTTTTATATCCAATATAAGAGATGGTCAATGTTGCAGACTCCGGTACATTCATGATTGAGTAACGTCCGTCGATATCGGTAATCGTACCACTACCCTCTCCCTTAATCTGCACACTGGCACCAATCACCGGTTCTCCTTTATCATCTGCAACAATACCTTGTATAGTACGTGTACGTTGAACAGTTTCTTCTTTCTTAAGCGGCTGTTTGCTAACAGCAATTGTATGATCGGTCCTATTGAAATAAAGCTTGGCCTGGGAAGTAATTTCTCCCAGAATCTGTTTTAATGAAGCATTTTTAATGTCGAAAGAAACTCTCGGAGCCTTGTTCACCGTCTCCTGATCATAGAGAAACTTAAAATTAGTCTGTTTGCTGATTTTATTGAAAACACTCTCTACCGGCTCGTTTTGCACACGAAGCGTAATATCATGCTCTTTCAATGTCTGAGCAGCAGCCGGAGCTATTAAAATGAAGGTGAATAGTAAAAAAGCTAAAAACGAACAGCTATTTTTACTTATCCCTTTACAAATAAGAAGATTATTCATAAATTTGTGCGTTTTAGTAATTGACTAAAGTTATTAAAAACAAGCAATGCGCGATACGTTATTCATTTGGGTCGAAGCTTATGAATATCCGTCCGGATTGCGGATAGAGGCATTCCTTTGGAGTGCTTCTATCATTTTGGGGAGGTTCATGAAGGAGCTGTTTTCATCTATTATTTTTTAAAAGGTTAAACATTATCTATTATTCATCTCATTCTTTATAAAGAAGCACATGGATGCCCTCTTTCTTATATTTGATATCACCGCTGATAAATTCAATGGATTTAAGTACCGCTTCCAAACTCTTGTTATCATGTTCGCCGGTAATCAAGTTGTTGAAATCCTGACCGGAAGCAAAAGTAATCCGGCAATTATATACCCGTTCCAGTTCCTTTGCCACATCGCGGATAGGTGTACTGTAAAAACGTAACCCGCCTTTCATCCAGACAGCCACTCCCCTATCCTCCGTTTTCTTACTATATTCTCCGGAAACAGTATTGATAAGCACCTGTTCTTTAGCAGTCAGCCTCATCATCGCTTCCGGTAAATCAACCTGTACCTTACCACTCTCCACACTCACAGACACTATTTCATCTGTTGAATAGGATTTTACATCAAATCGGGTACCTAACACCTGAACATCCAGCCGCTTCGTCCTCACAATAAATGGCATCTTTTCATTGCGGGCAACACGGAAATATCCCTCACCTTCAAGTTCCACTTCACGGAGATCTCCAACAAAACGATCCGGATAACGCACTTGCGAACAAGAGTTCAGAACCAAAAGAGTTCCGTCCGGCAAAGTCACTTGTCTTTTCTCACCAAAGGAAGTGGTGATTTCAGCCAGTGTGACCTGTTGTGCATTCATATACCGGAAAAAGTTGACACTCCCTATGATAATGGCTATTACAGCCGCTGTACTAACTGCCACCACAGAAGCCCGGCGGAACCATGTACGTTTTTTGTGTTCAATACGCTTCAGTAATTGGCGTGCCTCTCTCTTATATTTTTCCCGCTCCAAATCATTACCAGGTTGCAGGTTCCCGGATTCTTCCCAAACCTCTGCTGCCAGTTCGTCCAATATATCTTGGTTTTCTGAATCCTTAATACTTTGCAACAACTGTGAAGCATCATCCCGGGTATAAAGATCATCCAGATAGCGATGCAATTTATCTTTTTCTGTTTTAGTATCTTTCATCATATATTCAAAATAAGGATATTAATTTCCTTCCCTTTGTATAAGTAATACACAAAAGTAAGAAAGAGCTAGGGTGTGATTAACATTTATTATAAATTCAAGCACAATAGAATCAAAAGTACATCGGCTGATGTACTTGAATATTTAGTCAAATAGGAACGAATCACTTTTAGAGAAAGAGAAATATGTTCTTGCACTGTATGAACTGAAACGCCCAATGCTTCGGCTATTTCTTTATGAGACATCTGTAGTTCACGGCTCATTTTAAATACCTCACGCTGGCGGGGCGTTAATTGCTCCAATGCACGGGCAATAATCTCTTTCAAATCATTGAGCAGAATATGATTATTCGTTTCGTTCGTTGAATCGATCGCTTGAGAAAGAATCTGCTCTTTCAGCTGATCTTCATTAGCCATATCCCGCAACTGATTCAAAATACGATTACGCACAATAGTATAAAGATAGGAAGAAAAAGAGGCTTCGGGATTGATGAAACGACGGGTTTGCCAAACTACCGTAAACGCATCCTGAAATATATCCTCCGCAAATTCATGCGACTTGACGAATTTCAGGGCGAAGTAGAGCAAACGATTCTTATAAGCGGCATAAAGTTCGCAAAAGGCCTCTTCATCTCCGTCTATCAGACGGAGAACCACTTCCCGTTCATCCATTAGAGTGTCTGTTGCGTACATACTTTCTTTATTTTTGGCCACAAAGGTATTGTTATGATGTTACAAACGTATGTATTTTTTCTGAAATAAAAAAATAAAGCTCCCTTCTTATTAAATCTCCCGTTAAGAACTTTATCTACCTTTCCATTGTTATTAGTAATAGTAAAGTGCAAATAAGACGCACACCAAAGTTCTATTAAAAAAGAAAGGAAGATTATGAAAAAAGTAATCGACAGAGCTTCATCAAGAGGCTATTTCAATCACGGCTGGCTCAAGACCCATCACACATTCAGTTTTGCCAACTATTATAATCCGGAAAGAATTCATTTCGGAGCATTACGAGTGCTGAACGATGACAGTGTAGACCCGTCTATGGGATTCGATACACATCCGCATAAAAATATGGAAGTGATTTCCATCCCCCTAAAAGGATACCTGAAACATGGTGACAGTGTACAAAACACAAAAACCATCACTCCGGGTGATATTCAGGTTATGAGTACAGGCAGCGGCATTTATCACAGTGAATACAATGGCAGTGATAAAGAACAACTGGAATTCCTGCAGATATGGGTATTTCCACGAGTTGAAAACACCAAACCGGAGTATAACAACTTCGATATTCGTCCGCTCCTGAAACCAAATGAACTGGCGCTAATCCTGTCTCCGAACGGGAAGACTCCAGCTTCTATCAAACAAGATGCATGGTTCTCTATGGGAAGTTTCGATACGGAAAAAACAATCGAATATAAGATGCATCAGGAAGGTAACGGGGTATATATCTTCGTACTTGAAGGAGAAATCACAGTGGCGGAAGAACGGCTGTCCAAACGTGATGGTATCGGTGTTTGGGATACAAAAGAATTCCCGATACATATATTAAAAGGAACCCAACTTCTATTAATAGAAGTACCCATGTAATTTTCGCTAAAATTTCAATTTATTCTATTCAAAAAGCGGCCTCATCGAAAAGATGAGACCGCTTTTTTATTCATTATCCAAGATTGGTCATTATCGGAGAAATCATTATTTTCCTTTCTTATAATTCTCCAATCCGGTCTGTAAGAATTCAATATACTTAGGAATATCTTCGTTATAAGCATACGACTTATTCAACGGTTTACCCTGATTGTCCAGCAATACATAGAAAGGCTGGGCATTAGCTCCGAATTTCACACGTTGCAGATAGCTCCATTTATCGCCGACAGTACGCAAAGTACGTTCTGTACCGTTTTCGATAATCTTCACAGGTTCAGTCAACGGAGTTTTATTATCTACATAAAGTGTAATCAATACGTAGTCGTTATTAATCAAATCACTCACTTTCGGGTCAGTCCATACCGCTGCTTCCATCTTACGGCAGTTTACGCAACCATATCCGGTAAAGTCGAGCATAACCGGTTTTCCGTTCAGACGGGCATATTCCATTCCTAAATCATAGTCATCGAATTTCGCGTGTACATCATTCTTATGCAGATTGAAATCTTGCGTCTGCATAGGCGGAGCAAATGCAGATACGGCTTTCAATGGTGCTCCCCACAAACCGGGAACCATATATACGGCAAATGCTAAAGAGATTAACGCCATAAAGAAGCGGGTTACTCCCACCTTATTATCATCGTCATCGTGCGGGAATTTGATCTTGCCCAACAGGTAGAATCCAAGCAAAGCAAAGATGACAATCCATAAAGCCAGGAATGTTTCGCGGTCAAGCAATCTCCAACCATAAGCCAAATCAGCAACTGACAAGAATTTAAGTGCAAATGCTAATTCGAGGAAACCCAGCGTAACCTTGATAACATTCATCCATCCGCCGGACTTTGGCATCGATTTCAGCCAAGACGGGAACAGGGCGAAGAGTGTAAACGGCAATGCCAAAGCGATGGCAAATCCTAACATACCGATTGCCGGAGCAACTACGCTTCCTGTTGTAGATACCTGTACCAGCAAGAAGCCGATAATCGGACCTGTACAAGAGAAAGATACCAATGAAAGCGTGAAAGCCATCAGGAAAATACTTAGCAATCCGGTCGTAGATTCAGCTTTGCTATCTACTGCATTTCCCCACTTCGACGGCAGCCTGATTTCAAACGCTCCAAAGAATGAAGCAGCAAAAATCACCAGCATCAGGAAGAAGAGAATGTTGAAAATAGCATTGGTAGATAAAGCGTTTAATGCACTGGCTCCGAAAATCAAAGTAATAGCCAAGCCCAATGCCACATAAATCACTACGATAGATGCACCGTATGTCCACGCATCACGAATTCCTTTCTTTTTGTCTTTACTACGTTTTAAGAAGAAACTGACTGTCATCGGAATAATCGGCCATACACAAGGGGTAAACAATGCCAATAATCCACCCAGAAAACCTGTTATGAATATATATATCCAGGACATGTCTTCCTGACCATGTTCTTCTCCTAAGGCTTGTAAATCACTGATTACCGGTTTCCAAAGATCACCCGATGCAACAGCAGGCTGAATATCCGTAGCAGCTTCGGTTGTAGTTGCAGGCACCAGTTCCATCATCGCAGAAGAATCTTTCGTAGCAGCAGGAACGGGTTCTTCTTTTTGCTTATCCGCTACCTTTTGCTCCGGTTGCTCTGTTTTTGTTGCAGCGGCATTTCCGGCTTTTGCTACTCCGGAATACTTAAACGGCACCTGAGTAGGAGGCAGACAACTCTCGTCATCACAAGCTCCATATTCCAGATAACCTTCGATTGCGTAAGCTCCACCCGTGAATTTTACTTTCTGCACAAACTTTGCTGTATTCTCGAAATAGCGTACCTTCATTTCGAACAATTTATCGAAAGTAGATACTTCTTTGCCTACAGGCTTCAGTTTGCCTACAAGCTCGACACCCGATTTATTATCAACATTGAATGTTGCGGAAATAGGGCCGCCATCTCCCAGATCGGTAGAATAAACATGCCAACCTTTATCCATGGTAGCTGTAAACACCACCTCTGCCTCCGTATCGGAGAGAGCTGTCAGCTCTGTTTTAAACTTTACCGGATCTTTGATCTGCGCTTGCAATGCATATACAACAAAGCTTAAAAGCAGGAAAGAAATTATTTTTCTCATCTTTATTTTTGGGGTTTATAATTCATAGTCTACGCACGCACGGCTCTCCTTCGTTTCAGCCAGAATCTTTCCGGCAGCTACGTGATCGGGATGTGTTGCGTAGAATCTAACATCTTCTAGTGTATCAAACTCACTGTAAAGCGCAATATTCCATGTTTCACCAGGATTCATATTCAATCCGACCTCCACTTTGCGAATTACAGAAATTTTAGCAGGAAGAGCTTCTATCGCTTCCTTGAATTTAGTCATGACTTCCAGTTTCCCTTCAGCAGGAACTTCGTCTTTTAACTTAAATAATACAATGTGTTTTACCATTACGTTGTTATTTTAATGAATTGTTTCTATATTTGTCTTGTTAATGCGTTTACCACATTAATAGTAATGCAAAAATACTCTATTTGGTTCAAATATACATTTAAAGAGATGTTAATTATAGGAATAGCAGGCGGAACGGGCTCCGGAAAGACCACCGTCGTACGGAAAATTATAGAAAGCCTCCCCGCAGGAGAAGTAGTACTCTTACCACAGGATTCATACTACAAAGACAGTAGTCATGTCCCGGTTGAAGAACGCCAGAATATCAATTTTGACCATCCGGATGCTTTTGAATGGAGTCTGCTATCCAAGCATGTCATGACGCTGAAAGAAGGGAAGAGTATCGAACAGCCCACCTATTCTTATCTCACATGCACGCGCCAGCCCGAAACCATTCATATCGAACCTCGTGAGGTGGTTATCATTGAAGGAATCCTTGCCTTATGTGATAAAAAGCTGCGCAATATGATGGACCTCAAAATATTTGTTGATGCCGATCCCGACGAACGCCTGATTCGTGTCATTCAGAGAGATGTCATTGAGCGCGGACGTACTGCCGAAGCTGTAATGGAACGCTATACACGGGTTTTAAAACCTATGCACCTGCAATTTATCGAACCTTGCAAACGATATGCCGACCTTATTGTACCGGAAGGAGGCAGTAATAGGGTAGCTATTGATATACTGACTATGTACATCAAGAAGCACCTTAAGAATTAAAAATTGAAAATTAAAAATTAAGAAATGAATGTCAAGACACTGAGTATTCCTTTATTTCTTATTCTATTTTGTTGTATGCTCGGATGCCGGAATAAGCATCATAACAAGATGGATGAGACAGCGCGTGATCTTCCACAAATAAAAGATAGTGGCGAACTCGTTGTATTGACATTATATAGCTCTACTTCCTATTTCATTTACCGGGGACAAGAAATGGGGTTCCAATATGAACTTAGTGAACAGTTTGCCAAAAGCCTGGGACTAAAACTTAGGATTGAAGTAGCCAACAGCGTCGACGAAATGATCCAAAAATTATTGGCAGGTGAAGGAGACATGATTGCCTATAATCTGCCAATCACCAAAGAGTGGAAAGACAGTCTTCTTTATTGTGGCGAAGATGTAATTACTCACCAGGTAATTGTTCAGCAAGGAAGAGGAAAACAGAAGCCGTTGAAAGATGTAACCGAACTGGTAGGAAAAGATATATACGTAAAACCAGGGAAATATTATGACCGCCTCGTCAATCTGAATAGTGAATTAGGAGGAGGTATCCGGATTCATGAAGTCACCAATGACAGTATCACTATTGAGGACTTGATTACGCAAGTAGCGCAAGGAAAAATTCTGTATACGGTGGCCGACAATGATTTAGCCAGACTTAATAAGACCTATTATCCCAATTTAAATATCGGCCTGTCCATCAGTTTCGATCAACGTTCTTCGTGGGCGGTACGAAAAGACAGCCCCGAGCTCGCAGCCGCCGCTACCCAATGGCATCAGGAAAACATGACTTCTCCTGCTTACACAGCCAGTATGAAACGTTATTTTGAGAATAGTAAAATGATGCCGCACTCTCCTATCCTCTCCTTAAAAGAAGGAAAGATATCTCATTATGACCATTTATTCAAAAAGTATTCCAAAGACATCGGTTGGGACTGGCGTATGCTTGCATCATTAGCGTATACAGAATCCAATTTTGACACTACCGCTGTATCTTGGGCAGGTGCCAAAGGACTCATGCAGTTAATGCCTGCCACAGCACGTGCAATGGGAGTACCTCCCGGCAAAGAGCAGAATCCGGAGGAAAGTGTGAAAGCGGCTATCAAATATATTACTGCCACCGACCGGAGTTTCAGCATGATTCCCGATAAGCAGGAACGGCTCAATTTTATCCTGGCATCTTACAATGCCGGTTTGGGACATATATATGACGCAATGGCACTAGCCGAAAAATACGGGAAAAACAAATTAGTATGGAAAGATAATGTAGAAAACTTCATCTTGCTTAAAAGCAATCAAGAATACTTCAACGATCCTGTCTGCAAAAACGGATATTTCCGTGGCATCGAGACTTACAATTTCGTTCGAGATATTATGTCGCGCTACGAATCCTACAAAAAGAAAATAAAAGCATGAGATAAAGTATTAAGTATTAGGTGTAATACCTAATACTTATTTCCTATAGGTCATCAGACTGATTACGACAATAGCCAATACAGATAATGGTAAGGCAAATAATATCGGGTCAATCACAGGGAAAGGATAAGTGGTAATCAACGCATCCCGTCCGAATAACGCTTTACAGATACCTAATGCTTCAGATTCTTTCTGATGAAGAAACACAAGAGCAAACAGACTGCCGATTGTTCCCACCCAAAGACTTGTCATGACGCCTTGTTTAGTAGCTTTCTTCCAATATAAAGCACAGAAATAGGCCGGAAGAAAAGCGGCTGCACAAATTCCCATAAAGATAGAAGTTCCGCGGGCTATAATATCATGAGGCAACATATAACAAATAATATAGCTGACCAGGATAGAGAATAATACGCCCAGACGGATCACATTGGTAAGTTTATTCCGTGAACGGGGTTTATAAGTTCCGTAAATATCAGAGCCTACCGAAGCACCCATCGTATGGAACTGCGAACTTAACGTAGACATACTGGCTGAAAGGATGCACAACATAAAGAGTGCGGCAAACCAGTCGGGCATCGCTTTATTAATAAAATATGGAATTATCTTATCAATATCCTGCACAACTTCGGTAGCAACCGCTCCTTCTGTTTTCAGGAAGAAAAGATTACTCAAGGCTCCAGCATGATAGATAGCCCCTACTGTTATAATCAGAAAGAAACAACCGATAAATACACCGCGGTTCAACTGCTTGCTACTCTCCACGGTCATAAAGCGAACCACTAACTGCGGCTGTGCAAGACAGCCGATTCCTACTCCTAAAATGAGAGAAGTTACCAGCGAATACCATTGTGGAGAACCTGTGATGGGCATTGCAGTCCATCCTTGATGTCCTAGCGCTTTAAACTTTTCCGGAACTAGCGGAGCAATGGCAGTCAATTCTTTATTAGCTTCGATAAAGTTCATATCAAGCACCTGATACAAAGAAAACAACAGAAATAACATACAGCCAAACATGATAACTCCTTGCAAAGCATCTGTATACATTACTCCTTTCATTCCCCCTGCTATGACATAAGCAGCAATAACCAAGGTAAATATCAATAAGGAAACATTGAAATCAATCTGAAAGATTTGTTCGATGAATACGGCTCCACCTTTCATTACAACCGCTGCATAAAGCGGCATTCCGATGAAAATAACAGCAGCAATAAATACCTGTATATTACGGGAACGGAAATGACGGCCTAATAATTGAGGGAAAGTACTCACATTCAACTTCGCCCCCATACGCCGGGTACGCAAACCGAAAAAAATAAAAGCTATAACCACCCCAACAAACATATTGAGGAAACAGAGCCACTGAATACCCATTCCAAAAGCAGCCGCCACTCCTCCAAAACCTACAATAGCAGATGCAGAAATAAACGTAGCACCATAAGAAAGTGCCATTACGATAGGATTCATCTGACGTCCGCCTACCAAATAGTCACTGGTATTCGTTGTTTTCTTATATCCCAAAAAGCCGAGGTAGGCCAGTGACAGCAGATAAGCTACCACAATTAGTCCAAGAGTAAATGTATTCATCGGGTTTCGTCTTTTTCGTCGTCCTTATTCCAATATTTCAGCCCAAACCAGGCAGCAAAAATCACACATACCACCGAAAGCAGGTAAGGCAGAATAATAAAAGGGTCGTCTATTCCAAACATTTGCGTATCAGATTTTAATCAATTTAGACGCAAATGTAAGGAAATTATTGAAAAGACAAAATTTTTGTTTACTAATACTGATTATAATGTATCTTTTTCTCGTCAAATTTCTGTTTCGGGTTCTCTTTTGTAGCCGGATAGCCAAAAGGAATGACACAAAGCGGAAGAATATTATCGGGCAGGTTAGTATATTTACGCACTACTTGCATACGGTCTTCATAAGGATAGGCCGCTGTCCATACAGCACCCAATCCCAGACTTTCAGCAGCCAACAAAATATTCTGTGCTGCTGCAGAACAATCTAAATACCAATATGACGAGCGTACTGAATCTCCACAGACGATGATGGCGTTACGGGCCTGCGTCAGCATTTTGGCATAAGGAAGTGCTGCTGCCATTGAATCTAGTTTGGCACGATCAGATACTACCACAAATTCCCATGGACGGATATCCCTACCCGTAGGAGCAGCCATTCCGGCACGAAGCATCAAGTCGATTTTCTCTTTCTCTACTCCTTTATTCAGATAAGCACGCACACTTTTGCGCTCGAAAATATTATCCAACACAGCATTTCCGGTTCCGGATGTTCCTTTTTCTTCTTTTGCAGAAGAACAGGAGGTCATAGCAGTGACTGCTACAATCAGACATAAGAAAGAGAAAATCTTTTTCATTGTGACAATGTTTAAAACAGGTTCAACTTATTTTTCTGTGCTTCTTCCAACGAAACAGTTTCACGCTTCATCAGCCCACTCTTTTCACGGAGTGCTTCATATTCTGTTTCCAATTCATTCACCAGCTCGGCTTTTGCCTGCGGGTTGAGCAATTTGGAAGCGACACTTGCATTTTGGGAAGCATCTTTCAGGTGTACTACCGGAGCATGATAAACAGGAGCAATCTTTAATGCCGTATGCATCTTCGATGTAGTGGCTCCACCAATCAAAAGAGGAATATCCAAACCTGCTTTTTCAAGTTCAACAGCCACGTGAGCCATTTCTTCCAAAGATGGAGTAATCAGTCCACTCAACCCGATCATATCTACCTTTTCTTCAATAGCACGCTGAACGATAGTTTCTGCAGGAACCATTACTCCTAAATCTACAATATCATAACCATTGCAGGCCATCACTACAGCTACAATGTTTTTTCCGATGTCGTGCACATCCCCCTTTACAGTTGCCAGTAGCACTTTACCTGCCGAAGCACTTCCTTCCACTTTTTCCGATTCAATGATCGGTTGCAAGATAGCTACGGCTTTCTTCATGGTGCGGGCAGTCTTCACAACCTGGGGAAGAAACATCTTACCGGCACCAAACAGTTCACCAACATGGTTCATTCCATCCATCAGCGGTCCTTCAATTACATCGACAGCTTTATCATAAAGAGGCAATGCCTCTGCCAAGTCCTGTTCCAGAAAATCTCCAATTCCTTTCATCAAGGCATACTTCAAACGTTCCTGAACAGTTCCTTCTCTCCAGGCATCTTGCTTGACAGCCGGTTGTCCGGCAGTTTCGCTCATGTTTGCTTTCAGAGATTCCGCTAATTCGATAAGCCGTTCCGACGCATCCGGACGACGGTTTAAGACAACATCTTCTATCTTTTCCAAGACATCAGCCGGAATATCAGTGTACAATACGGAAGTTCCCGGATTCACAATTCCCATGTCCATTCCTTGTTGGATGGCGTGATAAAGGAACACTGCATGCATGGCCTCACGGATATAATTGTTGCCACGGAAAGAGAAAGAGAGGTTGCTGACTCCTCCGCTGATGTGTGCACCAGGGAGATTTTTCTTTATCCAAGCGGTAGCTTCAATAAAATCTACAGCATAGTTATTATGTTCTTCAATCCCCGTAGCTACAGCAAGCACATTGGGGTCAAAAATAATATCGTGAGGATTAAAACCAATTTTGTCAACCAAAAGACGGTAAGCCCGTTGGCAAACTTCGATTTTACGGGCGGCTGTATCTGCCTGTCCTTTCTCGTCGAACGCCATGACCACAGCAGCGGCTCCATATTGCCGGATGATTCGGGCATGTTCAAGGAAAACTTCCTCTCCCTCTTTCAAAGAAATAGAATTGACGATTGATTTGCCCTGAAGACACTTCAGTCCGGCTTCAATAACTTCCCATTTGGAAGAATCGATCATAATCGGAACACGGGCTATTTCCGGTTCGGACATGATAAGATTCAGGAAAATAGTCATCTCTGTCTTTGCATCCAGCAATCCGTCATCCATATTGACATCGACCACTAAAGCACCGTCCTCCACTTGTTGGCGGGCGATAGAAAGAGCCTCATCGTATTTTTTTTCATTGATGAGACGAAGGAACTTGCGCGAACCGGCTACGTTGCAACGTTCGCCGACATTCACAAAGTTTATTTCCGGCTTCACCTCCAACAGTTCAAGTCCGGAGAGCCACATACAATCCGGCGCAGAGGCAGGAACGTGTGGTTTAGCTCCTTCTACAAGGGCGGGATATTCAGCAATATAAGCATCTGTCGTACCACAACAGCCACCAATAATATTGATTAATCCTTCTTCAATATATTCTCTCACTTCATGAGCCATATCCGCAGGTGTCTGGTCATACTTACCCAGACTATTCGGTAACCCGGCATTCGGATAGGCACTAATATAATAAGGTGCACGGGATGCCAGCTGTTCCAGGAACGGCTTCAACTGACGGGCACCGAATGAGCAATTCAAACCGACTGAAAATATATTGGCATGTTGCACAGAAGCCAGAAATGCATCCAATGTTTGTCCGGACAATGTTCGTCCGCCAATATCAGACACTGTTACAGATAACATGATCGGCACTTCTACGCCTGTCATTTTCATGGCTTGTTCGGCAGCAAAAATTGCAGCTTTGGCATTTAGAGTATCAAAGATTGTTTCAATCAGAATGGCGTCAACCCCACCTTCGAGCATTGCTTCCATTTGTTGCTGATAGGATGCAGCCAGTTCGTCGTAACTCAAAGCACGATAAGCCGGGTTGTTCACGTCCGGGCTCATAGAACAGGTTTTATTGGTAGGTCCTACGGAGCCGGCCACAAAACGTGGTTTATCGGGATTCTTGGCTGTATACTCGTCAGCAAGGTCACGAGCCAGTTTTACGGCTGCAAGATTCATCTCACGCACGTATTCTTCTACGTGATAATCAGCCATAGAAACTGTGGTTGAACTGAATGTATTGGTCTCGATGATATCCGCACCTGCTTCCAGGTATTTACGATGAATATCTTGAATCACGTCGGGACGTGTGAGACACAATAAGTCGTTATTCCCTTTCAACTGTCCGGGGATATGCGCAAATCGTTCACCATGAAAATCTTCTTCCTTGAGGTTATATTGTTGAATCATTGTACCCATTGCCCCATCCAGAATAAGGATGCGCTCGGATACGACTTGAGAAATTGTCTTTTTCATTACCCTATCACATTAATTCCTAATTACCTACTCTGCCATCATCTGCCAGACTCTTCGCAGTCCGGCGTTTATCTTATAGCGGTTTTTAGTTACCGCTTGAACATTCTTGCCATATCTCTACGGTCGTCTTTCTCCTTTATAGATTCCCGTTTATCATATTCTTTCTTACCTTTCGCCAAAGCGACTACCAGTTTCGCCAAACCTTTTTCATTGATAAACAAGCGTACAGGAACAATCGTAAAGCCGGGATTTTTCATCTCCCGCTGAAGTTTTTCCAATTCTTTTTTATTAAGCAACAACTTCCTCTCTCTACGTGCCGTATGGTTATTGTACGATCCATAGAAATATTCGGCGATGTGCATATTCTTCACCCACAATTCGCCTTTCGTAAAATAGCAAAACGTATCTACCAGACTGGCTTTTCCCAAACGAATGGATTTTATTTCCGTACCGGTCAATACAATACCTGCTGTGTAGGTATCTATCAGCTCGTAATCAAACGTAGCCCGTTTATTCTTTATATTTACAGGAGGTTGTTTCATCTTTACTCATTAATTAAGTATAGCCGTCAGTCTATTAAACACGATCTGTATCACCGCCGGACATAGTATTAACAATACAGACGACAAAAGGGTGTATTTTAATCGTTGTTTTTCTTCTACTCCCATCAGTATAGGAACTCCCTCCCATACCACATAGACGATGTAGAACTGCAGCAACCAAGCAATAATTCTAAAATCAGGTAATAGTCCGGTTACTATCTGAAGCAGGAAAGACACAACCAATGCATATCCTGCAAACTGTTGTGTCAACGGCATATTGCTATGCAGACCAAACATCCTTGTTCCCATTTCATTGATGGCATAAGCTGCCAGAAAATAGCCACCGAACAGGGCTACAGCTACGGCGCAACAATTGGTCATAGCTATCTGGAAACTTTGCGGACCTCCCCACCCATTCGTCAATAACGAACCGATGAATACGGACAGACCGCATAAACCAATCATAGGATAGACAAAAGCCATAAATACTTTTCGCCTATCCTCTTCCATAGAAATTTCCTCCCAAGCCTTGGCCGGAGAGGAAATCAATTTCATTGCTATGTTAAATAGTTCTTTGTAGTTCAATTGTTAGTTACGTATTTATCATAATCATTAATAGTATAAGTTGCATCCTTATACCCATTATTTGAACCTTCTTCAATTTTAGGTGAATCACCCGTTTGTTCTGGTACTATAATTTTAATAGTTTTGAGTTTAGTACCTTCAAAACGACTTACAACATTAGCTATATTAAAAGCCCTATAACGAGTCACTACAGTCTTTTCTTTATCGGCATCTTCAGTAGAAGTATGGCGTAAACGTAATACCATAGTATTATCATCATTTGCAGTATTCTCCTTATCATACACTAAATAAAAAGTATGACTAGACACATTCTCTTCTTTTTCGACACAGAAAGGCATAGGAAATATTATCCATTTTGCACTGTAAAGATAAGGTGAAACACTAGAGCCATATCTACTCAGAGAAATTATAGAACGATTATACGTTACATCATCTGAAGAAACGTATGAGTTAACATTCAACTTTTCAGCTCCAGCAGCTTCCACAATGATCTTTTTTGTGTTCTGATCAACAGGTTGCGTTTCCGTATCATATTGTGCATTCAGCAGAACAATATCCCCACTATATGCATCACTAGATAAACCAGGGATTGACATTGAACTAGCCTCAAATATTACGTTACTACCTTCTACTTGAAACTGGTATGGGAATGTATTTACTAAAGTAATCACACCATATACAGGTACTACTGTATTATTTTCTCCTTTCATACAAGAAGTAACTGACATACCCATAACCACAGCCATCAAAGCCACCAAGAAAAATTTCACTTGTTTCATAAACATATTTTTTAGATTTTGCAAAGATATAAATTCTAATTCATAATTAATAAATGCAAGTACTTAAAAAATACTGCATCCGTTACTTTATTATTTTTGCAAAAAGTTCCAAATGATCATCTACGTAGCTTGCAATCAATGCTGTGACTTGTTCTTCCATCTCTAAATAAGCTTCTTCCAACTCATCAAAAGCTTCATATTGCTCGTACATAGCCATAAATTCATCATCCGTCCGTTCCTTTTCCAAATCTTTCCGGTTGGAATCAAAGATTTTCTTAGCCTTATAAACTAATTTAGAGAATTCTTCCGCTCCCCACAAACGCATCACTTTCGCAAACGGATTATCAAAGATATAGCCACCATAGCCATTCTGAATCAATTGGCAGAATCCCCCTACCATCACCTCATCACGAAAAATCTGATATGCCAGCAAAGAATGTTGTTCTCCTGTCAGCAGAGGCATTGTTTCGGCAGTTAGTTCGCCACCGATAATCTCTTTATATTTATCTGTAAACGCTTGGATAAATTCATCCATTCCTTCACCCGCAGCCTTCTGTAAAGCAGACTCTAAAACTTCGATCATATCTTCATTTAATATTTGAAGCAACAAAGTTACAACTTTAATCCCATATCTAATAATGATACGCCTACAATCTTACTAAAAACAATTATCAATCCGTTTCATTCCTTCCGGTACGGTTTTGAAGCAAATGATACTTTAGCAAACAAGTATTGAAACGGTAGCCCGTGAAATAATATTGAATTTACCTAACGTACAAACGTAGGTTATCTACCGTGTGAATGTCCGTTACCTACCGGGCGAGCATCAACAACCTACCAGACAAAAGTCGGTCATCTGCCGGACGAACAGTTCATGAGGGACACGGGAACAGAAACGGTACCGACGAAGTGATCCGAACCGACAACGGCAGCATCCAAAGCCATCTTCTCTGCCCAGTATTATTGCTGTTGTTTATAACAGAAATAATACTTTTACTTACTCTTCTTTACTCTTCTCTACTCTACTGGTTTTCATTGGCTTTTCCCCCTTTACTGGTGGGCGTTTCAGCGCTTTGTACACCCCTCTCCGAACACCCTCATTTTTGTATCCTTTTGAACTAAATAACGTAAGCTTTTAGCGGAATAATCCCTCTCCCCCTATTTATCTGCTGCCTAATCCTATACGTGTAATCGCATCCCCAAATAAACCCCTATTAAATAAGGTATAAGCCAAATGCACCAAACTACAATGCTGAAACGATTAAAATGTCTCTTTTCTATAGGCGTTCCCTTCACATAGGTCCATATCGCCCATAACGCATGTACAAACATCAGAAGAATAGCAATTGCCCCTGTCACCGTATGCATTTCGTCATGCAGATGAGTCAGTTCGGCAATATGCTCCATCAGGCTTGTACCCACCGTATCAGCCAACAACCCGAGAAGAAAGAAAATGAGATGCCAAAACTTTAATTTCCTTTGAAGACGTTCTCCCCAAACACCTATCGTATAAAAAATAAGTGCAGATGAAATAACGCAAATTGCCGCTATTAAATAATGTATATCTACTTGATTCAGTTCCATAAATTTTCTTTTTCTAATAACAACAAAGCAAAGAATAGATAGTTCTCCCGGTCTCAATCTTTCACAAATGCAATCCCGACTTTACAAACGACAAAAAAACGTAAACAGATTTGTCACTTTTCACAAAAAAGTAATAAAAGGCGATTTGCAGAAACAAATAAATCGACTACCTTTGTGGGCGATTTAGAGAATCGTGACTACGTATTTTTAATTATATCACTTAAAAAAAGAGCTAATTATGACTTATTCACACGAAGTGGAACACATGTGTGTTGTAAAGAAGGGTCCTAACCATGGACCGGCTCCCATACCCGAAGAAGGCAAATGGGTAAAATCTAAAGAAATCGTTGATATTTCTGGTTTGACACACGGTATCGGTTGGTGCGCTCCTCAACAAGGTGCTTGTAAACTGACACTGAACGTTAAAGAAGGTATCATCCAGGAAGCCTTGATCGAAACAATCGGTTGCTCTGGTATGACTCACTCAGCTGCTATGGCTTCTGAAATCCTTCCGGGTAAAACAGTTCTTGAAGCATTAAACACTGACCTTGTTTGCGACGCTATCAACACTGCAATGCGCGAACTTTTCTTGCAAATCGTATACGGACGTACTCAATCAGCTTTCTCTGAAGGTGGCTTGATTATCGGTGCAGGTTTGGAAGACTTGGGTAAAGGTCTGCGTAGCCAGGTAGGTACTCTTTATGGTACTTTGGCTAAAGGTCCTCGTTACCTTGAAATGGCAGAAGGTTATATCAAACAAATCTTCTTGGACAAGAACGACGAAATCTGCGGATACGAATTCGTACACATGGGTAAGTTCATGGACGAAATCAAGAAAGGTACTGATGCTAACGAAGCTTTGAAGAAAGTTACAGGTACTTATGGACGCGTAACAGCAGAACAGGGAGCAGTTAAATCTATTGATCCACGTCACGAATAATATAAGGAGGAAAGAAAACTATGATTAGAGAAGTAAAATTCGAAAGCCAAGACCGTCGTATCAAAGGTATCATTGAAGCCTTGAACGCTAACGGCATCAAAGACATCGAAGAAGCTAACGCTATCTGCGAAGCTGCCGGACTTGATCCTTATAAAACGTGTGAAGAAACTCAGCCTATCTGTTTTGAAAACGCAAAATGGGCTTATGTAGTAGGTACTGCTATTGCTCTTAAGAAAAACTGCACAAACGCTGCTGAAGCTGCTGAAGCTATCGGTATCGGTCTGCAAGCATTCTGCATCCCGGGTTCTGTAGCTGACGACCGTAAGGTTGGTATCGGCCATGGTAACCTCGCTGCTATGTTGCTGCGCGAAGAAACTAAATGTTTCGCTTTCCTAGCAGGTCACGAATCTTTCGCTGCTGCTGAAGGTGCTATCAAAATCGCTGCAAAAGCAGACAAAGTACGTAAAGAACCGTTGCGTTGCATCCTGAACGGTCTTGGAAAAGACGCTGCTCAGATCATCTCTCGTATCAACGGCTTTACTTATGTTCAGACTCAATTCGATTATTTCACAGGTGAACTGAAAGTTGTTCGCGAAATCGCTTACTCTGACGGCCCTCGTGCAAAAGTAAAATGTTATGGTGCTGACGACGTTCGCGAAGGTGTAGCTATCATGTGGAAAGAAGGTGTAGACGTATCTATCACAGGTAACTCTACTAACCCGACTCGTTTCCAACACCCAGTTGCTGGTACTTACAAGAAAGAACGTGTTCTTGCTGGCAAACCTTATTTCTCTGTTGCTTCTGGTGGTGGTACAGGTCGTACTCTTCACCCGGATAACATGGCTGCCGGTCCTGCTTCTTATGGTATGACGGATACGATGGGTCGTATGCACTCTGATGCACAGTTCGCTGGTTCTTCATCAGTTCCTGCTCACGTAGAAATGATGGGATTCCTGGGAATTGGTAACAACCCGATGGTAGGATGTACAGTAGCTTGTGCGGTTGATGTTGCTCAGGCTTTAGGTAAGTAATTCAGGTTACTTTATATAGATAAAGAACTCCTGTAATCTTAACGATTACAGGAGTTCTTTTTATTTGTAATAATTTGATATGGATAAATTTATTCAGAAATGTATTACTTCATATAAACCATATCATCTTTTCTTTCTCCTTTGTACCAATCAGTGTTTGATTTACATCCACTTTCAACCCACTTTGAATACCCTCCAGACACTATTTAAACTGGACAAATAGGTAGCTTTTAACTTGAATATACAAATATAAACCTGTAAGAGCAAATAATGTAGCTAATTCGAGAACTTTTGTATGACTTCGCCTGTTTACATAACAGATACTAAAACATTATACAACAATGCTACTCACATTCTTAAATACACTTGCCACTATTATCAGTGTTATTAGTCTGCTAATTGTCACTTACGGAGTATTAGTCTGCTTCATCGCCTTTTTACGCAATGAAATAAAACGATTCAACGGAACATATACGGTTAACAATATACGGCAGTTGAGGGCGGATTTTGGCACTTACCTTTTGCTTGGATTGGAATTTCTAATTGCTTCCGACATACTAAAAACTGTGGTTGATCCAACGTTGGACGAATTGGCAATCCTGGGTGGAGTGGTTGTAGTAAGAACTGTGCTTTCTGTATTTTTGAATAAAGAGATCAAAGAATTGGCCGAAAATGATTCAGCGAAAGAAATATAGCATATCGCCGCACAACTAAGTTTCTCCAAAGCCATATCTTTTTTATTGCCTGATATTTCTATTTTGCCTACCTTTGTACGGGAAACATTTACACACTGACTGGCAAGGAATAGAAACACGTCAAAAAAATGGGAATTACACATCTATCTATTGAGCTTACACTTGATCTGATTGCGTTAATTATAGGAATCATCCTTATTATACGTGCTAAAGACAATTATCCGAAATTATATTGGGGAATTATAGCAACCGGCATCGGCATTATGTTTTCATGGGAAAATATCGGATGGTTGACAATTGTCACAGACACTCCGGAATACAACTTCACAGAATTGCTCAACATAGAGAAAATGCTCAAATGGTATGCTTTAGCAAATATTGTAGCCCTGTTCCCTATCGCTTCTTTATCACCGGGCTATCTGAACCATTTCAGAATATTTACTTTTCTATTATTACCCATCATTACGATAACTGTAGGAATCAGTTATTTAGGTTTCAATGGGAATATCACTCCCATCCACTCCATAGATGAAATTATTCCGAATATCCATCAAATAGATGTCAAGCTTAGGGTTTGCATATTCCTGTTATCCGTTTTTACCCCACTCGTTCTTCTTATTTATCCGATGATGAATAACAAGACCTACCGCAGGATAAATAATAACATGTATCTATTCATCGGTTTTCTATTCGTATTTTTAGGGATATACATTTTGTTCACTCTAAATATCAATGAATTTGTTTTCAATCTGTTCGGCATTATGGCAATCGTTTTTACGGTCTTATTCTCCATACAATATTTACGTTATGAGAATCCGTTTTCGAACCATATAAACATGATTCATAATGCAAAGAATACGGAAAGCACTATAATGCTACAAGCTGGAAAGCCATCTCCTACTCTCCCGCTCTTCTCAACGATTGAAGCCTATCTTCAGGAACAGCATCCCTATACCGATCAACGGTATAATATAGAACTTTTAGCCAAGTCCCTGAATAAACAGGAACATGATATTTCAGCAGCAATCAAAAGTCAGGGCTTTACAGGTTTCCGGGAATACATTAATTATCTTCGACTGGAATATTTCAGACAGTTAGCCGCCGAAAATCCAAAGAGTAATGTAAAAGAACTGATGTTTGCATGCGGTTTCACCTCCCGGGCAACTTTCTATCGTAACTTTTCAGAAAAGTATGGTGTATCACCCAGTAAATTCATTGAGAATCAAAGAGTAGAACAATAATTTCTTTTTTTAAAAGCACAATTCTTAATAGTAAAAAGTGTCTCATTTCAGGAATGAGACACTTTTTATTTTTATAGCTAAAAGCAATCCGTTACTTTTGATGCAAAATAAAACTACGACGTTGGCATCATCAACAGATTAATCGAATACTAAGATAAATAGAATATGAATATTGACAATTGTAATCACACCGACACAGAAAAACATCAAGAAGAAAAGATCTTTTTATATACTACCATTACTGGAAACTTGCAACTAATCCATTTAGAACAGATTGGCTATTTCCGGTATAACTCCAAGAGTAAACTATGGGAAGCTGTATTAAATAATAATCATACCCTGGCACTCAAAAGAAATACAAACTCACAAAAGATATTGAGTCTGCATCCCTATCTTATCCAGATTAGCCAGTCACACATTATCAATATAAGCTATCTGGTTTCGATTGAAGACAACAATTGCATATTGCTTCCTCCATTTAATGAGATGGAACTTTTACAAGTAAGCAAGTCTTTTATGAAAAAGCTAAAAGAAAAATATCCATGTATCTGATTGTATATAGCTCATCTTTATGCTCTATGCAACACCAAGCAATTCCACTTCGAAGATCAATGTCGAGTAGGCAGGAATAGAATCAAAAGATTTGATACCGTATCCCATTGCATAAGGAATATAAATAATCCATTTATCACCAACATGCATTTTCTGAAGTGCCACCTGCCACCCTTCTATTACATCACTAAGACGTAGGGCATCGGGACAAGTACGCTCATAAGAATTATCAAACACCTGGCCATCAATCAGACTTCCTTTGTAATGCACGGTAACAATGCTCCGTGCACCCGGAGAAATCGTACTTTCGCCAGTTTCCAAAACTTTGTAATAGATTCCACACGGCAACGCGAAAACACCTTCCTGAAAAGATAGTTTTTTCAAAAATCGCCGATTGGCCTCTTTGTATTCTTTCTTTTTCCCCATAAATAAATTGATTAAGAACTTGCAAAAATAATCAGAATAACAAAGGATTTAGCATAAAAACTGTATATTTGTTTGTTGAACTATAAAAAACTTCTCACTATGGGACAAACAAAGACTACACGTAGCATCAGTGCTACCGGACTATTCTTACTTATCATGATGACTGTGGGCCTATATTCATGCACACGCACTCAAAAAGACATCATTCCTTCTGCCGATTATGCACCGTATGTAAATGCGTATACGGGAGGAGTCATCTCGCAAAATTCGACCATACGTATAGAACTGACCCACGACCAACCCATGGTGGATATGAACAATGAGTTAAAAAGCAATCCGTTCAGTTTCTCACCTTCATTAAAAGGAAAAGCATATTGGGTTAGCAACAACACCATTGAATTTGTGCCCGAAGAAGGAGCGCTGAAACCGGGAACACTTTACGAAGGAACTTTCCGGCTCGGAGACTTCATCGAAGTGGACAAAAAGCTGAAAGAGTTCAACTTCTCATTCCGTGTACAGGAACGTAACTTCACCCTGCAACTGGAATCATTGCCGATTACAGCTACCCGACCGAATGAAATAAATATTAAAGGAGAGATACGTTTCAGCGACGTAGTGAAAAAGGAAGAGGTAGAAAAGATGCTGACTGCCAGTGACGGAAAAAAGAGTTATCCGGTGGAAGTCACCGCAACCGACAATCATACCCGGTATTTGTTTAGTATCAGACAAATCCCCAGAGAAGCTGATGATTACCCCTTGACTATCACAGCCAACGGCAACGCAGCCGGCATCGACCGTAAACAAAGCGAAGAAGTACTGATACCGGCGAAAGATTGTTTCCGTTTCATGTCTGCCGAACGCATCGACCAACCGGAAAATGGAATCGAGATTGTTTTCTCCGCTCCCTTATCCACTACTCAAGATTTAAAAGGACTGATTGAGATCCCGGAAATCTCCTCATCGATCTTCCAAATCAGTGAGAACAGAGTTTTTATCTATTTCGAAGCAAACACACAGAACAAACTGACGTTGAATATCCATGAAGGAGTCAAAGACTGTCAAGGTAAAGCATTGGGAACTTCTCATACGATCTCATTCAGTGAAGTAAGTCTGAAGCCACAAGTGGAAATGTCTACTACCGCCGCTATCCTGCCCGATTCGAAAAGTCTGATTATTCCTTTCAGGGCTGTCAACCTATACGCTGTGGATTTGAGCGTGATCCGCATTTTCGAGAACAATGTATTGATGTTTATGCAAACCAATTCACTGGCCTCGGCCAATGAGCTACGCCGTTCGGGAAGACTGGTTTACAAGAAAACATTATGGCTTGCCAAAGATGCTTCCAAAGACATTCATCATTGGGGAGATTACTCGATAGACCTTGCCGGATTAATCCACCAGGAACCGGGTGCCATCTATCGTGTCATACTTTCATTTCGTCAGGAATACTCCGCTTATCCTTGTGGAGGAGGCGAGAATCAGGATATGAAATTCGCCGACAGCAGCACCTCCGACGGGCTGACCAAAGTAAGTGGAAGTGTTTTGTCCGAAGAAGATGAAGCAATCTGGAATACCCCCGAAGCCTACTATTATTACAATGGCGGAACAATGGACTGGAGTGTGTACCGATGGACGGAACGCGACAACCCCTGCCATCCGTCTTATTATATGGATTCAGACCGGGCAGCTGCCTGCAACGTTTTTGCTTCCAACCTGGGAATGATTGTAAAACGGAACTCACTGAATAAACTGTGGATTGCCGTTAGTAATATTTTGGATACAAAACCGATAGGGAAAGCACAGGTAACAGCGTATAATTTCCAATTACAACCCATAGGGAAAGGAGAAACCAATGGAGAAGGATTCGTTGAAATCACTCCGAACGGTGTGCCTTTCATTATCGTGGCAGAATCGGACAAGCAAAAAGCGTACGTCCGCGTTGTGGACGGTGAAGAACAGTCCGTCAGCAGATTCGACGTGGGAGGAAAAGATATTCAAAAGGGACTGAAAGGATTTATATATGGCGAAAGAGGAGTATGGCGCCCGGGAGACACGCTGCACATTTCCTTTATATTGGAAGACCGCGAAAAGAGAATCCCCGACAAGCATCCCGTAGCACTGGAGATTTACAATCCGAGAGGACAGTTCTACACAAAAATGATTTCAACACAAGGAATGAACGGATTCTATACATTCGACGTTCCGACACAGGCAACAGACCCGACCGGACTTTGGAATGCGTATATTAAGGTGGGAGGAACCACCTTCCACAAAGGTCTGCGTATCGAAACCATAAAGCCCAACCGCTTGAAAATAAATCTGGCATTGCCGAAGGTGCTTCAAGCCACGGACAAGAATTTCTATGCCCCACTCACTTCAACCTGGCTGACAGGAGCAACTGCCTCCAAACTGAAAGCCAAAGTAGAAATGTCTTTATCGAAAGTGAATACACAGTTTAAGAATTACGGACAATATATCTTTAACAATCCGGCTACGGATTTCACGACTATCAAAACAGATATATTTGACGGCACACTGGATGCAGAAGGAAAAGCAAATGTCATGCTGAAAGTTCCGACCGCAACGGAAGCGCCGGGTATGCTGAACGCCACTTTCACCACCCGCGTGTTCGAACCGGGAGGAGATGCCAGCATCTACACTCAAACAATTCCATTCTCACCATTCACCTCTTATGTCGGTATCAATCTGAACCAGCCAAAAGGCAAATATATTGAAACTGACAAAGATCATGTATTCGATATTGTAACTGTAAACACGCAGGGACAGTTAGTGAACAGTTCTAATCTGGAATACAAAATATACCGCATCGGCTGGAGTTGGTGGTGGGAAAACAGTGGTGAATCTTTCGGAACGTATATCAACAACAGTTCCATCACTCCTGTTGCCAGCGGCAATTTACAGACAAGAGGCGGAAAAGCATCTTTCAAATTCCGTATCGATTATCCGTCATGGGGACGCTACCTGGTTTACGTGAAAGATAAAGAGAGTGGACATGCCACCGGAGGTACAGTTTATGTTGACTGGCCGGAATGGCGGGGACGTTCGAGCAAGACTGATCCCAGCGGTATCAAGATGCTTGCTTTCTCGCTGAACAAAGATTCTTATGAAATAGGAGAAACAGCCACAGCAATCATTCCTGCAGCAGCGGGAGGACGTGCACTGGTATCCATAGAAAACGGTTCTACCGTATTACGACAAGAATGGATAGAGGTTTCCAACGGAGGAGATACGAAATATACATTCAAGATTACACCGGAGATGACTCCGAATGTATATCTGCATATCAGTCTGTTACAGCCTCACGCGCAAACAGTCAATGACCTGCCTATCCGTATGTATGGCGTCGTTCCGGTATTCGTGACTAACAGTCAGACGGTGTTGCAACCGCAGATACAGATGCCGGAAGTGTTACGCCCGGAAACCAACTTCAATGTGACCGTCAGCGAAAAGACCGGAAAACCGATGACTTATACATTAGCTATTGTAGACGACGGTTTGCTGGATCTTACCAATTTCAAAACCCCGGACCCATGGAATGATTTCTATTCACGCGAAGCACTCGGCATCCGGACATGGGATATGTATGATAATGTATTGGGAGCTTCCGCCGGAAGTTACAGTTCACTTTTCAGTACGGGTGGAGACGCCACATTAAAACCTGCCGATGCAAAAGCAAACCGCTTCAAACCGGTAGTCAAGTTTATAGGTCCTTTCTATCTGGGAAAAGGTAAGAGCCAGACGCATACGCTGAAACTTCCGATGTATGTAGGTTCGGTACGTGCCATGGTGGTTGCCGGACAAGAGGGAGCGTACGGCAATGCGGAAAAAACGGCTTTCGTGCGGACTCCGTTAATGATGTTGTCCACCTTGCCCCGTGTGCTTAGTATTCAGGAAGAAATCACCGTTCCGGTAAATATCTTTGCGATGGAAAATCAAGTGAAGAATGTAACCGTATCACTTCAGGCATCCGGTGGAGGAGTACAGATTGTAGGGGCCAACCAACAGTCGCTCAAATTTAGCCAACCGGATGACCAGCTCGTGTTCTTTACCTTAAAAACAGGTAGTAAAACAGGAAAGGCTACCATCCATCTGACAGCCAATGGTGGCGGACAACAAACTAAAGAAACCATTGAAATAGAAGTACGCAACCCGAATCCGATAGTAACCCTGCGCAACAGTCAATGGGCAGAAGCCGGACAAAGCAAAGAACTTTCATACAATCTAAGCAGTTCTTCTGCAAATAACCAGATAAAGCTGGAAGTATCACGCATACCTTCGGTTGATATCAGCCGCCGGTTCGACTTCTTATACAACTATCAGCACCATTGTACGGAACAGTTGACTTCCAAGGCTTTGCCTCTTCTGTTTGTCGGTCAATTCAAAACAATAGATAAGATAGAAGCCGAAAAGATAAAGACAAATCTACAGGAAGCTATCCGGCAGATTTATGGTCGTCAACTCCCCAATGGCGGATTTGTATATTGGCCGGGAAATGCTGTTGCCGACGAATGGATCAGTTCTTATGCAGGAATGTTCCTGACACTGGCACAAGAAAAAGGATACGCCGTTCATTCGAACGTATTGAACAAGTGGAAGCGTTTCCAACGTGCTGCCGCACAGAACTGGCGGATGCCGCAGGATGCAAGCGGCTGGCAACAATGGCAGTCGGAATTGCAACAGGCTTTCCGTTTATATACGCTTGCATTGGCAGGAGCACCGGAATATGGGGCCATGAACCGGATGAAAGAACAGGCAGGATTATCCATTCAGGCTAAATGGAGACTGGCAGCAACCTATGCACTGACCGGAAAGATGAAACCGGCTGAAGAACTGGTGTATAATGCGGAAACAACAGTAAGCCCCTACTCTTCCATGAATCAGATTTACGGTTCCTCCGACCGTGATGAAGCTATGATTCTGGAAACACTGATCCTGATGAACCGGGAACGGGATGCTTTACAGCAGGCAAAAGTCGTTTCAAAGAATCTGTCACAAGAGGAGTGGTTCAGTACACAATCCACCGCTTTTGCTCTTATGGCAATGGGACGTCTGGCTGAAAAGCTGTCAGGCACATTGGATTTCGTATGGACATGGAACGACAAACAACAACCTGCCGTGAAATCGGCTAAAGCTGTGTTTGAAAAGGAAATCGCCACCACTCCCAAATCCGGTATGATTGCTGTGAAGAATCAAGGAAAAGGAGCGCTTAGCGTAGACCTTATCACACGCACACAGTTGTTGAACGATACATTACCGGCCATCAGCGACAATCTTCGCATGGATATAAGATATGCCAACCTGAACGGTACACCGATCTCTGTCAATGATATTATACAGGGAACTGACTTTATGGCTATCACCTCCATATCCAATATTAGCGGAACTTCCGATTACACCAATCTGGCACTGACGCATATCATACCGTCCGGTTGGGAAATATACAACGAAAGAATGGTTGCCCCCGAAACGGAAAGCGGAGCAGCCGACGGTTCCGGTAAATCCGTCAGCAAATATAATTATCTGGATATACGCGATGACAGGGTATTAACTTATTTCAATTTGCGTCGTGGTGAAACAAAAGTATTCACTGTCAGACTGCAAGCGACTTATGCAGGTAACTTTATTCTTCCTGCCGTTCAATGTGAAGCAATGTATGATGTAAACGTACAGGCACGCAGCAAAGCGGGAAGAACAACTGTCAGTCGATAGCTTTTAACATTTAAATGAATCCTATATATAAATTCTTCAAACGATTATCTGTTACTAAGAAAGTAATGACAATAAGCATTGCTCTTTTGATGATAGGATACATCTTTTGCCTTCCCCGGCAACTGTTTCATGTACCCTACTCCACCGTTGTGACTGATCGAAACGAAGAATTACTGGGAGCACGTATCGCTTCGGATGGTCAATGGCGGTTTCCTCCCCGAAAGACAACACCTGAAAAAATCAAGCAATGTCTTATTACCTTCGAAGATAAACACTTTTACCACCATTGGGGAGTTAATCCGCTATCTACCGGAAGAGCACTCTATCAGAATTTAAAGAATAAACGTGTTGTAAGCGGAGGCAGTACCCTTACCATGCAGACCATCCGTCTCGCCCGGAACAAACCCAGAACTATCGGAGAGAAAGTCATCGAAATGATCTGGGCTACCCGTTTGGAGTTTCGGACTTCCAAAGAGGAAATCTTATCCATGTATGTCTCCCATGCACCATTCGGAGGAAATGTAGTAGGACTGGATGCTGCTGCCTGGCGCTACTTCGGTCATTCTGCCGAAGATTTATCATGGGCGGAATCAGCCATGCTGGCCGTCCTGCCCAATGCCCCCGCCATGATTCATCTATCCAAAGGACGAAAAACACTACTTTCCAAACGCAACCGTTTATTGAAACAACTTTTTGAAGAAGAGATTATTGATGCGTCCACCTATGAATTGGCTATCAGCGAACCGTTACCCGACGAACCACATCCTCTTCCTCAAATAGCCCCCCACCTGGTTACCCGCTTTTATCAAGAAAGAAACGGATTATATACCCGCTCAACCATCGATAAAGGAATACAAACCCATATAGAGAGTTTGGCGGAACGGTGGAGCAATGAATTTAATCGAAGTGATATCCGTAACCTGGCTATCCTAATTATAGACATTCCCACCAATCAAGTGGTAGCATACTGCGGAAATGTACATTTCGACCGTAAGCAAGGGGGGAATCAAGTAGACGTGATTCAAGCTCCCAGAAGTACAGGCAGTATTTTAAAACCCTTTCTCTATGGTGCCATGCTACAGGAGGGAAGTCTATTACCGCAAATGCTGTTACCGGACGTACCCGTTAATATCAACGGCTTTACTCCACAAAACTTCAGCCTGCAGTTTGAAGGAGCCGTCCCCGCTTCCGAAGCTCTTGCCCGCTCATTGAATATCCCGGCTGTCACCATGTTACAAAGATATGGAGTACCCAAATTTCATCACATGCTGCAACAAATGGGGTTCAAGACTATCAACCGATCAGCCTCCCATTATGGATTATCACTCATTTTAGGAGGTGCCGAAGCTACTTTATGGGATGTGACGAATGCTTATGCACAAATGGGACGAAGCCTCTCCAACAGTCATTCCAACGACCTTCCCCAAGAAAAGGAAGTGCAGATACTACTGGGAACAGAAGAAAAGACAGTTTCGGAAAGAGATGGTTCAAGAAAAGTTACTTCAGGAAAGACCATTTCAAGAAAAACAACTTCGAGAAAGGATATATCAGAAGGAGTTATTTCAGAAGGAGTCATTTCGGCAGGAGCGGCCTGGCTCACCCTTTCCGCCTTAACAGAAGTCAACCGCCCTGAAGAAATTGACTGGAAATCAATCCCCTCGATGCAGACTATCGCATGGAAGACCGGAACGAGTTACGGATTCCGTGATGCCTGGGCCGTTGGCGTGACTCCCCGCTATGCAGTAGGCGTATGGGTAGGAAATGCAACCGGAGAAGGAAAACCCGGATTGGTCGGTGCACAGACAGCCGGTCCCGTATTATTCGATATATTCAATTATCTCCCATCTTCACCCTGGTTTGAACGTCCCACAGGAATTTTTGTTGATGCAGAGATATGCCGTCAATCCGGTCATCTGAAAGGACGTTTCTGTGAAGAAACCGACACCGTACTGATCCTTCCCGTCGGATTACGGACAGAGGCTTGTCCTTACCATCATCTCGTCACACTATCCGCCGACGAAAGCCACCGCATCTATGAAAACTGTGCAAACACGGAACCTACCATTCAGAAATCATGGTTTGCCCTGCCGCCCGTATGGGAATGGTACTATAAACAACACCATCCGGAATATAAACCGCTGCCACCTTTCAAAGCCGGCTGCGGAGAAGATTCTTTCCAACCCATGCAGTTCATCTACCCTCCGATGAACGCCCACATCAAGCTGCCCAAGCAACTGGATGGCAGCAAAGGCTTTATCACGGTGGAACTGGCACACAGCAATCCCAATGCCACTATCTTCTGGCATCTCGACGACACCTATCAGACACAGACACAGGATTTCCACAAAATTTCCCTGCAACCTGCTCCCGGCAAACATTCCCTGACGGCAGTAGACGGAGAAGGCAACACAGTTTCCACCACTTTCTTTATCGAATAAACATCTTATTTTATTATCTTTGCCGCATGAAACAGCCATTAAAAGAAAACGGTGGACTACCGGCATCTATCCTCTGGACACTTGCTATTGTGGCCGGTGTCTCGGTAGCCAACATCTATTATATTCAACCTCTATTAAATATGATACGCCATGAACTTGGCATATCAGAGTTCAGAACTAACCTGATTGCCATGGTCACGCAAATAGGCTATGCGGCAGGATTGTTGTTTATCACCCCTCTGGGAGATTTATATCAGCGTAAGAAAATCATCCTGGTCAACTTCACCGTTCTGATATTCTCTCTATTGACTATCGCCCTGACGCACTATTTTCATTTGATACTTATCGCTTCATTCCTCACGGGAGTTTGTTCGATGATTCCACAAATATTCATTCCGATAGCCGCCCAGTTCTCCCGTCCGGAAAATAAAGGCAGAAATGTAGGGATTGTCTTATCAGGACTATTGACCGGCATTCTGGCTTCACGTGTCGTCAGCGGATTTATCGGTGAACTGATTGGCTGGCGGGAAATGTATCACATCGCTGCAGGCATGATGTTTATCTGCGCAATCGTTGTATTAAAAGTCCTTCCTGACATTCAGACCAACTTTCAGGGAAAGTATAGCGGCCTGATGAAATCTCTGTTAGCCTTAGTGAAAGAATACCCGCAACTGCGCATTTATTCGATCCGGGCGGCACTGAATTTCGGTTCCCTCCTCGCCATGTGGTCCTGTCTGGCTTTTAAAATGGGACAAGCCCCGTTCTTCGCCAACAGCGACGTAATCGGTATGCTAGGACTTTGCGGAGTGGCCGGAGCATTGACTGCTTCTTTCGTAGGAAGATACGTAAAGCAAGTAGGTGTACGCCGCTTTAACTTTATCGGTTGCGGATTGATTCTCTTTGCCTGGTTACTGTTCTTCATCGGTGAAAACACTTTTATTGGTATCATTGCCGGAATCATCATCATTGACATAGGGATGCAATGTATCCAACTTAGCAACCAAACAAGTATCTTCGAACTAGACCCGCGCGCTTCGAACCGTATCAATACAGTTTTCATGACTACTTACTTTATTGGCGGTTCAATGGGAACATTTCTGGCGGGCAGCTTTTGGCAACTGTATGGTTGGCACGGAGTTATCGGTACCGGAGTCGTTTTAACCGGAATTTCTTTATTAATTACGACTTTCTACAAGAAGTGAGTCAACAAAACAGACGGTCAAACCGTTTATTACAATAAAAAAGCCAATGAAATACGGAGTTAACAGACAAATCTTACTTATCACAGCCGGCACCGTCTGGATTATAGCCGGTGCCAATATTCTGCGAATAGGAATTGTAACCTGGTTAAACACCTCCCAAGATTGGATGTTCAAAATAGGAGAAGCTACCGTCGTTTTCTTGTTATTCTTCGTTCTGGTGTTCAGAAGGCTTTATTATAAACATACCCAGCGAATCGAACAAAAGAAAGAACACAGAAATTGCCCGTTCTCCTTTTTCGATGTGAAAAGTTGGATTACAATGATCTTCATGATTTCTCTGGGAATTACCATACGTAGCTTCCATCTTCTGCCCGAAACGTTCATTTCTGTTTTCTATACCGGATTATCCATTGCCCTCATCCTGACAGGGGTACTTTTCATCCGTTACTGGTGGATAAGGCGTAAGACTTTCGCTAATTGAGCCGGTCTTATACATATTCCAATCAAATACAAACTTATAATAATTTTTATTGCCTGACGTTTTGAAGCAAAAGATTTCATTCTTTTTTGTTGTATCTTTGCGCGGCTATAAACAAAACAGTAGCCGGAAAACAAATAAAAGGTTATAAGAATCAACATGAAGAAAGCCCCCTCTCCCATTGTATCATTGATACCGATCATTGTACTGGTGTTATTATTGTTTGCCACTATCCGCACATTTGGCAGTGATGCCCTAAGCGGCGGAAGCCAAGTGTCACTACTCACCACTACAGCTATTTGTATCCTTATCGGTATGGTGTTCTATAAAATTCCCTGGAAAGATTATGAGCTCGCCATCACCAACAATATTGCCGGAGTGGCAACAGCCATTATTATTCTATTGATAATCGGTGCGTTGAGCGGGATCTGGGTGATTAGTGGAGTAGTGCCTACGCTAATCTACTACGGGATGCAAATTATCCATCCCAGTTTCTTCCTGGCATCTACCTGCATCATCTGCGCATTGATTTCCGTTATGACCGGAAGTTCGTGGACTACCATTGCTACCATCGGTATCGCCCTGATGGGTATCGGAAAGGCGCAAGGTTTTGAAGACGGTTGGATTGCCGGAGCCATTATTTCAGGAGCATACTTCGGAGATAAAATATCTCCTTTATCCGAAACCACCATCCTGGCCTCTTCTATCACAGACACTCCCTTGTTCCGTCACATCCGTTATATGATGATTACTACGGTTCCATCTCTTGTCATTACGCTAATTATTTTCACCGTAGCAGGATTCTCTCATGATGCCAACAATACACAACACATCGCAGAAGTGGCAACAGCTCTGAATGAAAAGTTTCATATCACTCCGTGGCTACTGATAGTTCCCGTAGCAACCGGGATATTGATAGCGAAGAAAGTGCCGTCTATCGTTACGCTGTTCCTGTCTACCCTGCTGGCTGCTGTTTTTGCTTTGATCTTTCAGCCGGATTTGTTGGAAGAAATTTCAGGAATTGCCGCTTCCGGATTCGATTCACTGTTTAAAGGACTAATGATGACTATCTACGGAGAGACAAATTTACACACGGATAATGCCGTTCTGACAGATTTAATTGCCACACGTGGCATGTCAGGAATGATGAATACGATTTGGTTGATACTATGTGCCATGTGTTTCGGCGGAGCAATGACAGCAAGCGGCATGGTGGGAAGTATCACTTCCATCTTTGTGCGCTTTATGAAGAAAACAGTCAGCGTGGTCAGTGCGACGGTTTGTTCCGGTCTGTTTCTTAATCTGACCACTGCCGATCAATATATCAGTATTATTCTGACGGGAAATATGTTTCGCGATATTTATGCCAAGAAAGGGTATGAAAGTTGCTTACTAAGCCGTACCACGGAAGATGCAGTAACCGTTACATCCGTATTGATCCCGTGGAACAGCTGTGGAATGACTCAAGCCACCATCTTGAGTGTACCCACACTTGTGTATCTCCCTTATTGTTTTTTCAACATTATCAGTCCTTTAATGAGTATCACCGTGGCAGCCATCGGATATAAAATTGCACGACGTTCGTGAACAATCTGGCATACACTTTGTTTTTGCAATAAACGAACAACATATTAAACCTAAACAAAAAAAAGTTATGAAAAAGTTTATTGCATTAGTAGCATTAGTATTAGTGAGTGCAAGCACAATGATGTATGCACAAGAAAGTAACGCAGCAGCACGCCGCGCAGAAAGAAAAGCTCAAAGAGATGCAGAGAGAGCGAAACTCCGTGCCGAAGAAGAGGTGCAGGACATGGCAGCCTATCAACAAGCTGTACAGGCTTTGAAAAACAAGCAATTTGTATTGGAAGCTAATCAGGTTGTCTTCCGCAACGGTATGAGTGCTTTTGTTACTTCAAACACCAACTTCGTCCTGATGAACGGCAACAGAGCTACCGTACAGACTGCTTTCAACACTCCTTACCCAGGTCCTAACGGAATCGGTGGTGTGACAGTAGATGGTAATTCTTCGGATATGAAGATGAATATCGACAAAAAAGGAAATGTGAACTGTTCATTCAGTGTTCAGGGTATCGGCATCTCCGCTCAAGTATTTATTAATATGAGCAGTGGAAACAATACAGCTTCGGTTAGTATCAGCCCGAACTTCAGCAACAACAACCTGACATTGAACGGAAATATCGTTCCGCTTGACCAGTCAAATATCTTCAAGGGACGTTCCTGGTAATCCGGATACAAGAATCTTATCATAACTCCGCTACAAATCGCGCAAAATGCGTACATTTGTAGCGGAGTTTTTTTATTCAGTATGGCTTATGAGAGAATTTATCATTGCAGACAATCAGGATATCAGTAAGGCGGGAATGATGTTTCTGCTAAATAAACAGAAGGAAGTATCCCTCCTTTTAGAAGCTGATAGTAAGGCTGAACTGATTCAGCAGTTACGATTGCATCCGCAAGCGGTGATTGTACTGGATTATACATTGTTCAATTTTGCCGGGGCGGATGAGTTGATTGTCTTGCAGGAAAGATTCAAGGAAGCCGACTGGATTCTATTCTCTGATGAACTAAGCCTGAACTTTCTCCGTCAGGTATTATTCAGCAGCATGGCTTTCGGAGTAGTGATGAAAGATAACTCAAAAGAAGAAATCATGACTGCCATTCAATGCGCCACCCGCAAACAACGGTATATTTGCAACCATGTCAGCAATCTGCTGCTTTCGGGAGCTTCTTCTCCGCTGGCAATGTCAAGCATGGACGACCATTTGCTGACGCAGACAGAAAAGAATATCCTAAAAGAAATTGCATTAGGGAAAACGACGAAAGAGATTGCTGCAGAGAAAAATCTTAGTTTCCATACGATCAACAGCCATCGTAAGAATATCTTTCGCAAATTGGGGGTGAATAATGTGCACGAGGCTACTAAATATGCGATGAGGGCAGGAATTGTGGATTTAGCGGAATACTACATCTAAAAAAACTTCTTTCTACTTCAACTTATAATTCATCAAGCAATTCAAAAGCATCCTTTAATTTCAGCTTGCCATCTATGGAAAGTTTAACTTCTTTCAGTCTAGCGTCAATTCCCGCAATAAGTTCTTCTTTACTAATAAATTCCGGTTCTTTTTTGAGACGTTTCAGATAAGTCTTCATTCATTTGAGCTTTTTCTCATCATTCAAGCTCAGGAGTTCCTCACCAAGTCCATTTTCAGACTTTTCAATTCCATCGTTGTCATAAGCAATCCTCCTTTATTTATTATTCTGCGAAACAAAAGTAGTGAAAATTATCCTGATTATCGAATCCTCACCTTTCAAAATAAACTATTTAACAGATGATTTCTCCGCTTCCCACGCAAACTTTCGCCTCTTCATCATAAATCACCCCAAACTGTCCCGGAGCAATGCCTTGTAGCTTTTCAGAGGACAAAA
Source organism: Bacteroides sp. MSSM.1001136sp1_RTP21357st2_D2_RTP21359_211015 (assembly GCF_040913205.1). NCBI lineage: Bacteria > Pseudomonadati > Bacteroidota > Bacteroidia > Bacteroidales > Bacteroidaceae > Bacteroides > Bacteroides sp. MSSM.1001136sp1_RTP21357st2_D2_RTP21359_211015. The sequence continues at coordinate 57,012 of NZ_JBDFVF010000010.1, forward strand.
TATAAAATTGCTTCTCCCCTTCCTGTATCAGTTTTCCTTTGGTAAAGTCGGGAGTGTGGCGAATCTTGAAAGTGATGTCTATCTCCTTCTCCTGCCCTTTCCAGGGATTATCAGTAATGAAATGGAAATCATGCATCCGGAACTCATTGCCGTACTGTGTTTCCACACCGTAGCCACGAGATACATAGATGGTATTTTCCTCAATACCCTTCTTGACTACAAACCAGGGACCACCACTCAATCCGAGCCCTTTACGTTGGCCGATTGTGTGAAACCAATAGCCGCGATGTGTACCCAATTTCTTTCCGGTTTCCAATTCAATAATCGCCCCTTCCTTTTCTCCTAAAAAGCGACGGACAAAATCATTGTAGTTTATCTTTCCGAGAAAACAGATACCCTGACTATCTTTCCTTCTGGCACTCGGCAATCCGGCTTTATTGGCAATCTCACGTACTTCCTGTTTCATCAAACCTCCAATGGGAAACATGAGTTTGGAAACTTGCAGATAATCAATCTGTGCAAGAAAGTCTGTCTGGTCTTTCACAGGGTCTTTCGCTGTACCCAACCAAGTTTTACCGTTGCGTTGCAAGGTGGTGGCATAATGACCGGTTGCCGTAAAGTCGAAGTCTTTCCCGACTCGCTGTTCAAAGCAGCCGAATTTGATAAGCTTATTACACATCACATCCGGATTAGGCGTCAGTCCCTGCCGGATTTTATCAATGGCATAGGCTGCCACATTCTCCCAATACTCCTGATGCAAATCCACCACCTCCAAAGACAGACCGTACTTACGTGCCGTAGCAGTAGATAATTCAATATCTTCCTCTGCCGAACAGTCCATATATTCCGCTCCGTCCATGCCTATTTTAATATAAAAAAGAGTGGGCTTATATCCTTGCTCACAAAGGAGATGTACAACAACCGAACTGTCGACACCTCCCGATAATAATGCAGCTATATCCATGAATAATGATTTGTCTATTAATAACGTTCTATATGTAAGCTAATACCTATTAAAAATTTCTATGCTACAAAGATAAGGCAAGAATCTCTAACAGCCAATCACATATTGAAGGCATTTTTATACCATAAATGTGGTAGATAAGCAAAGTATTTCCTACATTTGCACAGTAAAAAGCTTTTTATGATGACGAAATTAAGAAAGATAATCCTCATACCTGCCCTGATCCTCGTATCTATCAGTGGTTTCTTCTCCTGTGGCGTCGACCGCTGGCCGGAGTATGCCCATCAAACTGCACTGGATACATGGATGTACGACATCATGCAACAGAACTATCTGTGGTATCAAGATCTACCTTCCTACGATGATGTGAATCTGTTTTTGGAACCTGCCTCGTTCTTATCTAAAGTGAAATCAAAAAACGACAGTTATTCGTTTGTGGATTCTGTGATGGAAACTCCCCTACCTACCTATGGATTTGATTATTCACTAGTTCGAAGTGCGGATATTGATACAGCTTATAATGCGTTAATTACTTACGTCATTCCCGGTTCACCGGCAGAAGCGGCCGGATTGGAACGTGGAAACTGGATTATGAAAGTCGATACTTCTTACATCAGCAAGAAATACGAGACTCAATTGCTACAGGGAACCAAAGCCCGGGATTTGGTGATGGGTGAATGGAAAAAAGTTCCTGTGACAGAAGAGGAAGATCAAACAAACGTTGATACGGAAGAAGGAGGAGAAGGAGAAACAGAATATGTGTACAAAGTAGTACCTAACGGCAAAACCCTAAAACTACCTGCGGCACGATCCGTTGAAGATAATCCGGTACATAAGTATACAGTACTGCCAGCAGAAGAGAATGGCCAAAAAATCAAAGTAGGGTATCTCATGTACAGTAGTTTCACAGCCGGCACCAACAGTGATCCGGACAAGTACAATAACGAACTGCGACAAATTTCACAAGAATTCAAGACAGCAGGCGTAAAATATGTTATACTTGACTTACGTTATAACGCCGGTGGTTCATTGGATTGCGTTCAGCTATTAGGTACAATTTTGACTTCAGAAGTACGATTAAATAAGCCGATGGCCTATCTGGAGTATAATAATAAAAACAGGGACAAGGATGCCACCATCAACTTTGATAGTGAAATATTAAAGAGCGGTGTTAATTTAGACCTGCCCGGTCTGTTTGCTATCACAAGCAGTACAACAGCTGGAGCACCGGAAATGTTAATCAGAAGTCTCTTCCTGAAAGACAACTATCCTGTCGTAACCATCGGTGGTGTCACAAAAGGACAAAACGTAGCAACAGAACAATTCATTAATGAAGAATTTCTGTGGTCAGTCAACCCGGTAGTATGTACTGTTTATGATTCCAATCACGATGCCGGAGGAGCTATCTCACCTGCAACAGATCTTAAAATCAGTGAAACGACCATTGATGGAGTTACTAATTACAGTGAGTTTCTGCCATTCGGTGACCCAAATGAAAGATTATTAAAAGTAGCCATCGGTGTTATAGAAGGCACTTATCCCCCGGAAAAAGAAGAAGATACAACTACAAAAGCACAATTCAAGATTGAGAAAAGTGTTATTAGTCCCGCAAGTAGGCGGTTTGTCGGTGGTGGCGGTCTAAAGATTAAATAGAAACAAAGCAAGAACCAAATAGAATGAAAAGAAGTGCTCCCCAAAAGTTTCTTATATAACTTTTGGGGAGCACTTCTTTTCGTTTTTCACCACACTTCTTGTCAATAGCAGATTTACGCATCATTAACAAAAGAATCCCATTATTCCACCTTTTCAAAACAGACCGTCTGATTCTACTAAACAAAGCGTTGGTTTACATCTAACAAAGCATCGGTTTACACTTAACCAAGCGTATGATTTACTCAGATAAAACACCTGATTTCCCATCCCCCGGCAGCTAAAGTGTCTTTACACCCGGGCTTACAACCGCTACAAGCCGGGGTGAGATTCTCCGTCACCGCAGCATATAACAAAAAAGGAGAAAGCTTTCGCCTCCTCCTTCTATCGCAGTTTAACCTCAATCTATTTTATGATTCTGTATCCAAAGATACGACATTGAAAAGCCAAAGTCAAGTATTTCCGGATTTATTTCTTGAAAAACTTATCAAAGAACAGAATCTGATAATCAATGGAGTTATTCCAATACTGTCCATTATGTGCTCCCGGACGAGTAATAAAATCATGATCGATCTTTCTTTCCAGTAGACGGTTATGCAAATCCTTGTTCACATTCAGGAAGAAATCTCCTTCTCCACAATCGACAATGATAGCCAAATCACCATTCTCTATCTTATCAATCTGATTGATAACGGTGTGATTATCCCATACCTCTTTATTTGATTCATATTCTCCCAACTGCTTGGACATATCCCAGTTCTTCGGGAACGGGCGAATATCCATTCCTCCACTCGTACTTCCACCGGCACCAAACGTATCTTTATGACGGATCGCATTCCACATTGCTCCGTGTCCACCCATACTCAATCCGGTGATGGCACGTCCCTTGCGGTCGGCAATCGTCTTGTAATGTTCGTCGATATATTTCACCAATTCCGATGAAATAAAGGTCTCATAGCGGAAAGACGGATTGATTGGGCTATCCCAATACCAACTATTCTTTCCGTCCGGACAAACGAATATGATTCCTTTCTCGTCTGCAATTTGAGGAAGATTCGGTTTTATGTCAATCCATGTTTTAGCATTTCCACCGTAACCGTGCAATAAATAAATGGTGGGACAAGCAACAGCTTTCTTTCCCAACGCAGCATCCGGCGTTACCACCACCACTTGCACATCCTTATTCATGGAAGGACTTTTAATTAATAAGGTATCTACTTTGGCAGCAAAAGACGGAGCCACCCATACTAAAAGAAGAGCAATTAATAAGAGTTTTTTCTTTTTCATTGTGTGTTATAATAGTTAGATATAATTATTCCTCTGTCTCTGCAGAAGGATTAAATTTAGAAACCGGCATTTCAAAGGTTTTATGACACTGTTTACAGGTATAGTTCCAGTGGTTATCTCCCGGAGGAGTGACCATCAATGCAGAAATGATAGCGGCACCCAAAGCGCGCCACCGCTTTCCTTTTCTTAGAACCAACTGAATGTCCGATGAACCGCAATACGGACAAAGCGTCAACTCTTCCGGCCAACTATCGTTATCCCTCAACACTTGGACAGCATTTTCATAGTCCTCATCCGCCACCAATATATCCACTCCTGCTATATTGCTCACACAACTCTTATACAAAGTAGAGAAATTCTCATTGTGCAGAATAGACTCAATGCCTTCATTCTCCAACGCTCCCTGAAGGATGTGTGCCTTCATCGCATCATTACAAGTTATCAATTTTACAGTCTTCATAAGGAATCTGTTTTAATATGTCCCACAAAAATAAGATATAAAAATGAAATGTGAAACAAAATCCGGCTAACTTTATCAGTAGGTAAAACGAACCAAACAGGAAGTGATTCTGTTTTTATTTACGGAAGGTATCATTCTTTAATACTTTTTTCGTACTTTCGCAGCAATAATTCGCAATCACATGAAAAGACTGTTGACACTGCTACTATTTTCAAACCTTCTGCTTTCCCTGCTACAGGCACAACCTGTACATCAAATCAGGGGAACGGTTATTGAGAAAAACAGCCGTCAGCCATTAGAATTCATTAACGTAATGGTTCTCGGGCTGAACGAAGGTGGCGTCACCAATGCGGAAGGCCATTTCACCATCGAACAAGTGCCTCCCGGCATCTACCGCCTGCAAGCGACAGCCATCGGCTACAAGAGTGTCACTACTCCCGAATATATTGTATCTACCAAAGATCTGAACATCTCGATAGAGATGGAAGAGAACCTGACCGAACTCGCAGGAGTAACCGTCACCGCTTCTCCTTTCCGGCGCGATCTGGAAAGTCCGGTCAGCCTGCGCATCATCGGATTGCAGGAAATAGAAAAAAGTCCGGGAGCTAATCGGGACATTTCACGTATTGTTCAGTCTTATCCGGGAGTTGCCTTCTCGCCTATCGGCTACCGCAACGACTTGATTGTGCGCGGTGGTTCTCCTTCTGAAAACCGTTTTTATCTGGACGGAGTGGAAATACCCAATATCAATCACTTCAGTACGCAAGGAGCATCCGGCGGTCCGGTGGGAATCCTTAATGCCGACCTGATACGTGAAGTCAATTTCTACACTGGTGCTTTCCCCACTGATAGAGGAAACGCACTTAGTTCCGTTCTTGATTTCAAGTTGCGCGACGGAGATATGGAGCATAACTCTGTAAAGGCTACCCTCGGAGCATCCGAAGTGTCGCTCGCCTCCAACGGGCATATCGGGAAAAAGACCTCTTATCTGGTATCCGTGCGTCAATCTTATCTGCAATTTCTGTTTGATATGCTCGACCTCCCTTTCCTTCCAACCTTCACCGATGCACAATTCAAGTTGAAAACCCGGTTTAACGAACAAAACGAGCTGACGGTATTGGGACTTGGAGGGATCGATAATATGCGACTGAATACGAAAGCGGATAGCGAGGACAATGAATATATCCTTAGTTACCTGCCGAAAATCAAGCAGGAAACGTTTACCCTAGGTGCTGTATATCGTCATTATGCAGGTCCGCATGTGCAATCGGTGGTAGTCAGCCACAGTTATCTGAACAACCGCAATACCAAATACCGGCAGAATGATGAAAGCATTCCGGAGAATCTGATGCTCCGCCTCCGTTCTACCGAACAAGAGACAAAGTTCCGTTTCGAAAACAATTCTTCTTTCCGCAACTGGAAAATCAATCTCGGAGTGAACCTTGATTATAGTCAATATACCAATACCACCTTTCAAAAGGCGTATACCAATCAGGCACAAACGTTTGATTACCATACCTATTTGGGGATGATGCGTTGGGGACTTTTCGGCACTATCAGCTACTCTTCGATGGACGAACGCTTCACAGCTTCTCTAGGATTGAGAGCGGATGCCAACAATTATTCATCAGCGATGAAATCACTCTCCGACCAGCTTTCACCGCGCATATCGCTTTCCTATCAACTTGCCAAACACTGGTTCGTAAGCGGAAATGCAGGACTTTATTACCAGTTGCCTCCTTACACGGCTCTCGGTTTTAAGGATAATAACGGAACGTATGTCAACAAATACAATCTCCGCTATATGAAAGTCAGCCAGGAAAGTCTGGGTATCAGTTGGCGCAAAGGAGATACTTTCGAAGTCTCTGTCGAAGGATTCTATAAAGACTATGATAAAATTCCGCTCTCCGTTGTAGACGGGATTCCTCTTACCTGCAAAGGAAATGACTATGGAGTGATTGGCAATGAATTGCTGACTTCTACTGCTCAAGGACGTTCGTATGGTGCGGAAATTCTAGTAAAGTGGCTGATCGCCAAGAAACTGAATCTGGCTTCTTCCTTTACCATCTTTAAAAGTGAATACCGCAACGACAAAGAGAGTGAATACATTGCATCCGCATGGGACAACCGGTATATTTTCAACTTACGGGGAACCTACAATCTACCGCGCCAATGGAGTGTCGGGATGAAAGTCAGTTGCATCGGCGGTGCTCCTTATACACCTTATGACGAAGAAAAATCATCTCTGGTATCTGCCTGGGATGCACAAGGTAAAGCATATTACGACTATTCTAAATATAATAAAGAACGTCTTCCGGCCTTTGCACAGGTAGACCTCCGTATCGACAAGACATTTTATCTGAAACATTGTATGCTGGGATTCTATCTTGATTTGCAAAATATCACGGTAAGCAAACTGAAACAGCAGGATGTATTGATGAGCACCGGTATCATTGAAAATCCGGAAGCTCCTGCCGACAGTCAACACTATAAAATGAAACGCCTCAAACAATCGAGCGGGACATTGCTCCCCACATTAGGAATAACATTTGAGTATTAATTTATACATAAAACATTAAACTAGAAAAAGAGTATGAAAAGAGAAATTGCTATGATTGCCTTCATATTGTTAGGCATGGGTATGACAGCTTCCGCACAATTTGGCAAGAAGGTTAATTTAGGGAAAGCATTACAAGCTGGTAAAGACGTAGTATCAGCCGTTACTTTATCTGATGCGGACATCGCCAACATGAGCAAGGAGTATATGGTATGGATGGATGCTCATAATCCATTGACCAAACCTGATACTGAATATGGCAAACGTCTGGAGAAGTTGACGGGACATATCAAAGAAGTGGATGGACTGAAACTTAACTTTGGCGTATATGAAGTGGTAGACGTAAATGCTTTCGCTTGTGGCGACGGTAGTGTACGTATTTGCGCCGGTCTGATGGATGTGATGACGGATGAAGAAGTGATGGCAGTGGTAGGACATGAGATTGGTCACGTAGTTCACACAGACTCTAAAGATGCCATGAAGAATGCTTATCTCCGTTCAGCCGTGAAGAATGCAGCAGGTGCCAGCAGCGATAAAGTAGCCAAACTGACCGACTCCGAGCTGGGAGCTATGGCTGAAGCCCTGGCAGGCGCACAATATTCACAGAAGCAGGAAAGTGAAGCGGATGATTACGGAGTAGAGTTCTGTGTAAAGAACGGTATCGATCCGTATGCAATGGCTAACTCACTGACTAAGCTGTCCGAACTGTCGAAAGATGCTCCACAAGCTTCTTACCTGCAAAAGATGTTCTCGTCACACCCGGATACCATGAAACGTATCGAACGTGCGAAAGCAAAAGCAGCAACTTACGCTAAATAATAACGGACATCGTTCCTAAATCAAATAAAGGAGGAGATACATTGGTTTGTCAACCGCAGTATCTCCTCCTCTGTTTTTGATAAAAAAGGACACACTATTATTAAAAAATCATTAATCTATAACATAGATTTGCATAGTGTCCTGATTTCTTGTAATTTCGACCCTATAACCATTTTAATCCATTTATGGAATTTCTTATCATACTTCTCTTACTTGTACTGAATGGCATTTTTGCCATGTATGAAATTGCGCTGGTATCATCCAGCAAAGCACGTCTTGAAACACTTGTCGCAAAAGGTAACAAATCAGCCCGTGGAGTTTTAAAACAATTGGAAGAACCGGAAAAGTTCTTATCTACCATTCAGATCGGTATTACGCTGATCGGTATCGTATCCGGTGCGTATGGTGGTGTGGCTATTGCCGACGATCTCGTTCCTTTCTTTTCCCTCATTCCGGGCGCAGAAGCTTATGCACGCAACCTGGCAATGATTACTACCGTAGCAATCATTACCTATCTTTCTCTGATTATCGGAGAGCTAGTACCCAAATCTATCGCTCTTAGTAATCCGGAGCGATACGCCACTTTGTTCAGCCCGGTCATGATTCTGCTGACAAAGGTTTCTTATCCTTTTGTATGGTTGCTGAGTGTCTCTACCCGGCTACTGAATAAACTCATCGGTTTGAAAAGCGAAGAACGCCCCATGACGCAGGAGGAAATCAAAATGATTCTCCATCAAAGTTCGGAACAGGGTGTGATTGACAAAGAGGAAACGGAAATGATACGTGATGTGTTCCGCTTCTCCGACAAACGGGCTAACGAACTGATGACGCATCGCAGAGATCTCATTATCCTTCACCCTGATGATACGCAGGAAAAGGTGATGAAGACAATCGAAGAAGAACATTATAGCAAATATCTGTTGGTGGACGAACGGAAAGATGAGATTATCGGTGTGGTTTCCGTAAAGGATATTATCCTGATGATAGGCAGTAAAAAGCTGTTTAACTTACGCGAAATAGCCCGCCCTCCCCTCTTTATTCCGGAAAGTTTATATGCAAATAAAGTTTTAGAGCTATTTAAGAAGAACAAAAACAAGTTCGGAGTTGTTGTTAACGAGTATGGCAGCACAGAAGGCATTATCACACTGCACGACCTGACCGAAAGTATCTTCGGAGACATCCTTGAAGAGGATGAAACGGAAGAAGAAGAAATCGTCACAAGGCAGGATGGTTCGATGCTGGTGGAAGCTTCAATGAACATCGACGACTTCATGGAGGAAATGGGTATTTTATCCTATGAAGATCTGGAATCGGAAGACTTCACCACTCTGGGGGGATTAGCCATGTTCCTGATTGGCCGTATCCCGAAAGCGGGAGACATCTTCACCTACAAGAATCTGCAATTCGAAGTGGTGGACATGGACCGCGGACGAGTAGACAAACTGCTTGTCATCAAACGGGACGAAGAGCAGGAATAGGATAGCAAAAAACGAGCAATAGCTCACTATATTTATATTAACTTAAAGCACTTAACGATGAAAAAAGTAATTATGTTAGCAGCAGTCGTAGCTGCTTTGGCATCATGCCAATCAAAAGCAAACAAAGCCGCAGAGGCTCAAGCAGACAGTCTAGCTCTTGCTATGACTCCGATTACCGAACTAACTGAAGTTTATGAAGGTACTCTTCCTGCTGCCGACGGTCCGGGTATTGACTATGTACTAACCTTGAACGCTGCAACTGACGGTGTAGATACTGCGTATACACTGGATATGACTTACCTCGATGCTGAAGGTCAAGGACAAAACAAGACTTTCACTTCAAAAGGAAAACAGCAGACTGTACACAAGGTAGTGAACAAAAAACCTGTGACTGCTGTTAAGTTAACTCCGAAGGATGGTGAAGCTCCGATGTATTTCGTGATTGTAAATGACACCACTCTTCGTCTGGTGAACGATAGCTTGCAAGAAGCTGTCAGCGATCTGAATTATGACATCATCAAGGTAAAACAATAAAATAAACCTAACCCTAACCAGTAAAAAAAGCTCTGCACGGAACCTTCGTTCTTGCAGAGCTTTTCGTTTTTGGGAGTCTTTCCTCATATTATTCCAAGTATTGTTTCAACTGATTCTTCAATTCCTCCGGATTGCTTGGTCTTTGTGCCTTATATTCTACAATAGTTCCCTCCCTATTAACAATAATAAACTGAGGAACTGAAAGCCCGGCGAAATTACCTTTCTCATCATAAGTGACAAACAACTTCTCCACTTCAACAGAAAATTTATTATTCTCAACACTATTCTCTGGTCGATGATAGGTGACAAAATACCCATTTAATAATCTTTCATCCAATCTTTTCAAACAGGCATTCCAATCCTTGGGTTCATCTATTGAAATAAAAAGTCTTACAATATCATTCTTTTTGAAAAAATCATCTGTTTTTTCATATTCTTTGAGTTCTGCCAGACAGGGTTTACACCAAGATGCCATTACATCAATATATACAATTTTTCCTTTAAAATGCCGAAGCAATAACTCAAACGAACTAGGATAATTCAAGCATTTGATATTAGACTGCACTGATTGCTCCTGTGCAGTAATGATTAATGATATCAAACAAAAAAAGAATAAAACTCCATTTGTTTTAATGCACTGTTTCATACAACATAGATTTATTGTTAAATAACTGTGATAAAGATAGTGTTTTATTCGATATAAATCTTCTTTATTTAATTACATTCTTTCCTTCTTGCAGACGTTTCAACCGAAGCAATGCTTCAATGTAGTAATAATCTGCATAAATAATAGAGGCATCTATCTCTGAATGAGCCGGCCAATGTCCTACGCTATGAAGCAGAAAGGACGGTTTGCTCTTGCCACTCTGATAACTGTCAGAGTTCAGGCTTGCCAGCATTTCAATAGCTGCATCTTTATAACGTTTTCCGGTTCCATTCGGGAGGTAAGTAGATAGTTCAAGCAAAGCAGAGGCCACTACTGCCGCAGCCGAAGCGTCACGCGGAGCATCCGGTATTCCCGGGGCACTGAAATCCCAATAAGGAACCTTATCTTCCGGCAGACGTTCGAGATAAACATCTGTCACTTTCTGTGCGAAATCAAGATATTTAGGATCTTTCGTCTCCCGATAGACTACAGTATATCCGTAGATTGCCCATGCTTGACCACGCGCCCACATGGTACTGTCTGCATAGCCCTGATGGGTTACTCCTTTTATCAGATTACCAGTGATGGTATCATAGACTGCTACATGGTAGGATGTATAATCGGGACGGAACTGACATTTCATTGTTTTATCAGCATGAGAAACGGCAACATCATACAAATAAGGATTTCCACCATTCTTTGCTGCCCAGAAAAGCATTTCGAGATTAATCATGTTATCCATGATTGTGTTGTGAGGCCAGTTGCGTGGTTCCACTTCACGAGGCCACGAAAGCATTGTTCCTACAACCGGATTGAATAAAGTAGCCAGCGAATCGGCCGTATCCAGAATCACTTTCTTATAAGCAGGATCTTTCGTCAAGCGATAGCCGTTTCCATAACTGCAGAATACGAGGAATCCCAAATCATGGTCATAAGCTGGTATTTGAGAAAGGAACTCCAATGAGTTCGTAAACTTCTTCGCTTCTTCCAGAATATGCTTATCCTGTGTATATTCGTAATCATACCAGAGCACACCCGGCCAGAAACCGGCACACCATTCTTCTTTCGTTGCCTTACGACAGTTCCAGTGGTGTTCGTCAGCCATAATGTTACGTGGCATCATCGTATAGTCAATGCCGGAATCTGTTTTCAGTTCCGTAAGCGTACGTTGTGTCTGCTCTGCACAGTAGTCTAATGCCCTATTCACATCCAATGTACCGGAAGGCTTGTGAGTGCACATACAAAAACCTAACATCACAGCCAGACCTACTACAATCTTTTTCATCTTAGTTCAAATATATTCGCGTTAATTCTTAATCTTTATTTCTCTTTGTCAGTTACTTGAGCGGTCAGTTACTTAGTCACTCCATCAGTTACTTAGTCATCCGGAACCAGTCTACATCTGCCCATCCACGATTGCCCTCATTCGGAGTTACGCAAAATACTCCAACTTTGGCTCCAATCCATTTGCCTTGTCGGGCTGTGAAAGGCTCTCCCACTGTCGTGTATTTCTTTCCATCCAGACTATAAGCGAATGTACAAACGGCTCCTTTACGAACCTTTACTTGCAAATAAACTGTTTGCCACTCATTATCTGCTACTCCCGGCATCTTCAGATGTTCCACCGGAATGTTTGCCAATTCTTTTATCTGTTCGGGATTTTGCTGTTCCGCATCCTTGCAGACTGCTTGTTGCAGAATAAACTGATCTCCCTCCTTACGAATGGAGAGATAGCTATAATCCCATCCCATTACAATGATTCCGGTTTGTTCCCCATCCTGCTTGGCAGTAAATGTCAATTTGGTTGTAGCCGTAAACTCTTCAGCCGGAAACTTTTGCATCAACAAGTTAGGAACTTCCCAGAAGTTCACAAATTCTTTTGAGAGACTGCCTGCATAAAGACGAATATACCCCAAGTCGGTCGTGAACCCGTAAGTGTCTTTTTTATTGGCATGCCATTGCCATTGTAACCCTAAATGACGGGTATTGAATTCATCACTCTCCGGCGGAGTGGCTATCGGATATGTCTTTCCTACATTCGGTTTCTTATAGGTCGTTACCGGTTCACCGCAACCATCTTCATCCTTATCTACTCCGATTACAGGCCAATCATTTACCCAAGTCATCGGATTCAGATGAATCACGCGTCCGTAAGCTCCTTTATCTTGAAAATGAACGAACCAGGATTCTCCTGTGTTGGTATCTACCCAGCCACCTTGATGAGGCCCGTTGATATTTGTCTTTCCTTGTGCCATTACGATCTTCGATTCGTAAGGGCCGTAAATGTTCTTCGAGCGAAGTACTAATTGCCAACCGGTTGCTACTCCACCTGCCGGAGCAAAAATATAGTAGTATCCGTTGCGTTTGTAGAGCTTCGGTCCTTCTACCGTATGGTTCTTTCCATCATTTCCATCAAATACCATCACCGGATCGGAAATTACTTCTGTTCCCTCAGCATTCAGTTCGCAAATAACTACGATGCTATTCACTCCGCTACGACTACCAGCATATGCATGTACAAGATAAACTTTTCCATCTTCATCCCAAAGTGGTGTCGGGTCAATCATTCCTTTCCCGGCTTTCACTAATACAGGCTTGCTCCATCTTCCTTTCGGGTCTTTGGCTTTAATCATATAGATTCCATAATCCGGATCACCCCAGTAAATGTAGAACTCTCCGTTATGAAAACGAATAGCCGGTGCCCATACGCCTTTACCATGCTGTGCCTTATCGAAGAATTCTTCCGGCTCCTGAATCGGTAAAGCATAGTTTACTAACGACCAATTCACCAAATCATTAGAATGAAGAATAGGAATTCCGGGAATACAATTAAAACTGGACGCTGTCATATAGAAATCATCTCCGGCTGCACATACATCCGGATCCGAATAGTCTGCATGAAGAACCGGGTTCTGATAAGTTCCATTCCCCTTATCAGCCACCCAGGTCTTAGAGATTTCTTGTGCACCTGCCAATGAACAGCAAGCCATCATTCCTGCTAAAAACAGAATCTTTTTACGCATATACCTTAATAATCAATTTCATTCAAAATAAGATTCGTTATTCCTAAAAACAGGTTCTTTCTACCTTTACAAAAACTAATCACTTCAAAAACTGAATCCAATCTCTGATTTCAAACAATCTATTTCTTAACCTATTTGCTTATATATACGAAGGGGATTAGGTAAATACCTAATCCCCTTACAACTTTTTTCTATTTATCCAAAATTATTGTAAAACAATCATGCTATATTACTAACAGCGTTTTCTTTACTCTTTTGCAAACATCAGCGTTCCGAAACCTAATTGGTCATAACCACCGCTATTAGGTCCATAATCACCTGCTCCGCCATCGGAATTTCCGCGTGATGCATTTTCACGCATTTTATCAACCCACATCTTAGCATAGATGCTTGATTTACCGTAATCCTGTGCCAAACGATTCACCAACTCCCATGCAGGACGCACTTCACCACGTGAGTCTTTTCCTTCTCTTCTTTCCTGTGCAGAAATGGTATCCCAGCTTCCACTACAATTTGTATAAGTAGTGTAAGGCAGATCATTATCTGTATATTTAAAACTCGTCATCTTCCAACTGGCACTTGAACTACCGGTTTCGGCACCACCGATATTATATTTAGCTACATATTCACACATAGCCAATGCACGTCCATCATCAAATATGAAAAGGTCTTCACCTACATTCTTTGCCATCTGACAAAAGGTACCCAGCAGACTGACACACAAGGTAGCATGTCCCTGGTCACGGCCTGATTCCTGACATTGTCCCAGCATTTCATTACTATCCGGATCCAGATGTATAAAAGGAACGCCATTTCCTATATTTCCGGAACCAATACCGAATTTGAAATATTGAATAGCCTCATTAATTTTAAAGTTATCATCCGCCAGGATACCGATAGAAAGCAAAGCAGTCATTGCGGACAAATCCCAGTTTAGCCAATAATGAAGTGCACATTCATTTCCGTTGTGTGTAGACAGGAATTTTGTGATATGAGGATAAAAGACATCCGTAATCCATGCTTTAAACTTAACGAAATCAGCTTCCTGCCATCCTGAATAAGAACGCATAATTTCCGCAGCATTAGCCAATTGATGCACCTGAATAAAAATCAAGAACTCATTCGGATCTATAAATTCACCTTTATCATTCACGATAAATCCTGTACAAGTTTTAGCCCAATCATTCAGAATAGCAACAGCCGCATCCGCATACTGTGCACCATCTGTTTCCGACAATTTCCACCGAAGAGCTAATTGATAGGCTGCGGCGGCATCCTTCATCAACTTCGTATAGTTATTCCAATCATTGGGATATTTGCCTGCCCAATTGTTTTGATCGAGACGTGCTAACAATTTCACAGGAGAAGCCTTATAGTTCGATTGAGACAAGCTATTCCCACCGCGGCTCAAATGATCGAACGCACTCCTCCAAGGTTGTGCGCCGGCTTGTACCTTTCCTTTTACAAATTCAAAATCCGTTTCCGTATGAAGCATACAGGGATGCTCCAAAGTCGTAACATAATCTTTCACTTCCGGCCAACTGCTCATATCATTAGAGCCGTCTTCTATCTCACTACATGCTAAAAGCGTGGTAGAAGTCAGGGCGAAAAGCCCTGCTCCTATTATTGTATGTAATTTCATCTTATTCATGATAGTTATTCGTTAGTATTGTTTTCACTGTCTACAAAAGCTTGAAGTTCCTCTATGGACTTGAAAGAACGAATCCAGTAAAGATCATAAGTCTGTGCTGTTTCCGGAAAGTCAGCAATAACAAATTTACATTGCGCTAAATCAAATACCTGATTCCAGTCTGTAGGTGTCACAGTCTTATATTTTGACTGTAAGTCGTAGTACAAAACATTCGGTTCTGTAGTCGAAATCTCACTTGCCCCCAGAATTTCATATCTATTATTTGCATCTCCACCTGTTCCAAAATATTCAGGTCCTATCTTCTTAATGCCATCATCAAATATCTCTAACTTAATACAACCATTAGGTTTATTCTTTCCCGGAACCAGCTGCGATTTGAATCCTACTTTAATTGCGAAATATCTATAATCAGCAGGAGTCACATTTACAACCTTTCCTTTACCACTTCTTGCAAGCCATAAATCACCACGATATCCGGAACCCATTTGGACAATGGTCTTCTTTCCGTCAGATGAAACTACAGACGCGCCGTTACCATCCAGATACCAATTATTATCCTGCCCATTACCCAGACCATTACCTAATGAATACCAGAAACGTCCATCGGCAACTGTTACGGTTACATTTTGTACAACAGGGCCATAAGAAGCGGTTATAACAGCGGAAGCGGTCTTCGTGGTATGTACTTTCAACTTACCTGTTTTATCTACACTTATCATATCCGGATTGTCACTTGTCCAAGTCAGTAACGATGCAGTAGCATCTACAGGTTCCAATGTATATTTAATCTGATATTCCTGACCGTATCCTAACTGATTGAGTTCCTTATCTTCAGTAAATGTCATTCCGGTAATTGGAGTAACTATTTTCACTCCTATCTTGCAACTTGCAGACACTGGAGTCGAACTAAAATCATCGGCAGTCACCGTAATAGTTGCATCACCTTTACTAATTCCGGTCACCAATCCCGTTTTTTCATCTACAGTTGCTACTTCCGGATTACTACTTATCCACTTATACCGTTTAAATGTAGCATCCGACGGTTCCGATATAACTTCCAACTGATATTCATCCCCTGCTGCGATTTCTTCCGCTGGAACATTTTTAATGTTAATAGATGACATATATGTATATTCTTCCATGACCTCCACTGTTCTAGTCACGATAGTAGCTTCCGGTCCGAAACCGATTTCCGGCATTAAAGTAATAACAGCCTTTCCTGTTTTATCCTTAGTTACGACCTTACCTTCCCGTGTAACAGACACAATAGATTCATCCGACGAAGTCCATTGCACATTCGCATTGGTTGCACTTTCGGGTGCAATACTCCAAGAGAGTTGCAGTTCCTTATTCTTCAGCAAACAAATTGCTTTATTTCCTGCATCATATTGAGTTTCGTTCAGAGTAATGGTGGATATGGTAATCATCTCATCCATCTGTCCTCCTAAATCCTTATCATCATCACATGAAGTCAGACCTAAAAACGAACAAGCCGCCAGCCCAACAAAATATTTTATATAATCTCTTTTCATGATTCTTATTCTTTAAGTTATTTCAGACTCGTTTATTGCCATCCTGGATTCTGTCCCAAGTTCGGATTCAACTGACACTGATCTACCGGAAGCGGATACAGATCATTTTTGCTACCCCAACGCCGACTATTTTCCAAAATCAAACAGCCATCCGAATCTTTTGCCATATTAGAAGCACCAGCCCATGAAGTCGCAAAATCTGTTCCTGTCCATTTCACACCTAAAATCGGTTTAGGCATCTCTACAATAGCAGTATTCCAACGTTTCAAATCATCAATACGGAAACCTTCATTGTACAATTCGATGGTACGTTCACGACGGATCTCTTCCCTCATATTCAAATTGTTTTCCGAAACAAAAGAAGTAGTCAGTTTGGGCATATCCGGATTTACACGCAGGCGAACCAAATTTAACGAGATATTCAATGCATCATCCAAAGCCTTACCAGTAGTTCCCAACTCATACATAGCCTCTGCATAATTCAATAAAACCTCTGCATAACGGATGATCGGGAAGTCATATCCTTCAAATGTATCGGCAACTTTACGTTCCGTACCCCATTTCTTATTCTGATAACCGGAACCTTGGAATACATTACATGTAATGGCATTAGTGGCATCCTCTCCATCCATACCTTTCCAATCGATACGAGGTTTGTCATTATCCCAATATTTAGTACCATGAGCCAGAAGGCAGTTCTTCATACGGTTATCACGATTTTCAAATTCTGTGGTTAGTCCTCCATAACCTTTAAAGACATCGGCACTCTTGGCATGGTCAATAGGCAATCCGTTGCTACAAAGGTACATATTCACAAATTTGCGATTAATATATTGCACGTTAGCCACACAGCCATGAGTGATATTAGTCCCGATCGGAGCAATCGTTTCATCATGACGGCGATAGAATATATATTCTTTATTAGCACTCTTAGTCAGATTCGCAGGATTAGACTGTACATTTTCCAAAATGAACAGGTATTTATAAGCCATCTCTCCCAGCGCTGCAGGTTTGAATAGTTCGAACTGCTTGCTATCAATAACCTTCTTCGCTGCATCCGCTGCAATACTCAACAATGCTTTGCCACGTTCTTCATTATTACGGTTTTGTTGCCATGTACCCTCATATAAAGCAACACGCGAAAGAAATGCATAAGCCCCCCACTTCGAAATACGTCCTTCATCATCCGTTGTAATTGTCTCTGGCAATACTTCAGCCGCTTCCCGTAAATCTTGAATGACGAAATCGATCACTTCGCTACGATCGTCACGGCTCATGCGCAATTCGGGAGAAGTAATATCCAGTGGTTCTTTAGTAATAATCACATCTCCGAATAATTGTACCAAATCAAAATAAGAATAAGCACGGAAAAACTTCGCTTCTGCTACATAGCGACTAATGTCACCGTTACCGGAAAAAGACGCTGCTTTTTGCAGCAACAAATTACAACGGCGGATATGGGCATAATTGCTGGTATAGTTACCGTCTGAAGTAGGTATCGGATTACTACCATTGCTGTACATATTTACAGAACTGGAAGTCATCAAGTCCGAACGCCAGTCAGAATGTGCACCATCAGAAATTACCGATGTGAAATCACGGGTCCAACCATAGAAATTAGTTGCAAAATACTTAAAATCATCTGCTGCCCCCCATAAGTTGCCATCTGCCAGTTGGTCCTGCGGATCAAGATCCAAACACGAATTCAGTGTCAGGCCAAACGATAAAATCAAAAAAGCTTTCTTATATAGTTTCATATTCTTCATACATTAAAAAGTTAGATTTAATCCAAAAGTCACAGTACGGACAAAGGGAAAACGTCCTGCCGCTGATACCTTACGGCTAGCCTCCGGGTCCCATCCATCGTTAATCTTAGAATATTCCCAAAGATCAGCACCTGCCACATATACACGACAAGAACTTATTGCTTTCGTTTTAGCTAAAAAGGCAGCAGGTACATTGTATCCTAATGTCACATTCTTCAGACGAATGTAAGAACCATCTTCCACTGACCAGGAAGAAGCCTGATAGTTGTAGTCATTGATTTCATCCTTATTACTATATGTCGGATAATAAGCACCCCGATTTTCCGGACTCCACGTGTTACCTACCGATTGATTAGAGGTATTCAGATATAATGCCTTCATCGGTATACGCCAAATCTCATTACCGTTATTATCTCCCGTACGGAAAATAGTACGTTTAGCAGCACCCTGGAAAACTAATGATAAATCAAATCCCTTCCATTCTGCTCCTAAATTAAAAGAGAAGGAGATTTTCGGATCATCTGTACCCAGATAAACAATATCATTCTGATCCAGTTTACCGTCATTATTTACATCAGCATACATATTATCTCCCAAACGGAAGTTTTGTTCTGTCAGTCCGATGGTATTACCTGTCAGGAAACGATATAGATATTTTTGACGTTCTTCTTCTGTCTGTGCTTTACCGGCATAACGCAGACCAAAAATACTATTCAACGGATAGCCTTGCTGCTTATCAACGAAACCGGATTTCAGGACTGATACTGCACCAATATCTGTCAGTTTGTTGGTATTGAAAGAATAAGTACCTCCTACATGATAAGTGAAGTCTTTTCCAATCTTATCAGACCAGTTTACCATAATTTCCCATCCATGTGATCTGAATTTTCCATTATTAGACATACCTGCGTTATCACCCAGAACTCCCGGATAAGAAACGTTAATCAACATATTATCATTACGTTTCATGTATACTTCAGCAGTACCTGTCAGACGGGAATTAAACAAAGAGAAATCCAATCCTAAGTTATAATTTTTAATGCGCTCCCATTCACGCCCCAGAGAAGCAATTTTACCATTCGTATCTATGATAGTACCTTTGTTAGGACCGATGTAAGCTCCGCTTTGAGATTCAAATTTATAAAACTGCGTACCATCGTAACGATCAATACCACTTTGGTTACCTACTTCACCATAAGAAAGGCGGATTTTCAAATCGTTCAGCCATTTGATATTCTTCATAAATGCTTCTTCCGTAATACGCCATCCACCGGATATTCCATAAAAGAAGTCCCAACGATTCTCCGGTTTGAATTTGGAAGAACCATCATAACGCATATTTACTTCCAATAAGTATTTTGACTTATAATTATAGTTTAAACGAGAATAGTAGGACATCACAGCTTCATGCCACTTCGTACCATGTTTGTCTGTCAGATTCACAAGTCCTGCACCATTTACAGTTTCCAAAGAGTTCTGTATATCTTTCACCGATACACCAAAATAATCATATTCTTTCAATTCATATTGAGCACCAAGCATTGCACTTACATTATGGTGCTGTGCAAATGTATTGTGATAATCAACATAACCTGCCATAGAATAAAAGTCTGTACGTGAACTTGTTTTCTCGTATGACGATTCTTCCTGCTTATAGCCGTCGGCCTTGGTGTTTATCTTAGTCCCTGCATAATTATAAGAGGTAATGGCCATCTTCTTTATATCACGTGAAGCTACTCCGGAGTTATAACCGAGATTTGCTACTACATCCAGATGTTTATTGATATTGTAAGTAAATTTTTCACTGATATTAATTTCAGATACTTTCAATTGATTATCCCCACCAAGCTCGGCAAACCAGATCGGTGACAACCAAGTTCCCCATGAATAAGGTTTTCCATCCATCGTAGAAGCCGGAAGTCCCGGTTGCGGGTAACTGGATGTCAACGTTTTATTCAGTTGTGAGGGAGCTATCTGATCCTGACGGTTGTAGGCAATCACTGATTCAATAGCAAAGTTATCAAAAACCTTCAGCTTATTAGTCAAACGAAGATTGAAACGCTGATTATTATTATTTCCCCACTTCAAATTACTGTCATCATACATATACCCTACAGACAAGCGATATAAGTTCTTTTCCGTACCTCCGGAAACAGCCAGGTCATGTTGCGTAGAATAAGAATTGCCGAACAACACATCTTGCCAGTTGGTATCCATAAACACGAAATCCATTACATCTGAATAGCTAGGAGCAAAAGGATTTGCGCTGTGATCCAAATCAATGTATTTACCTTCACTGGCCAATGCCATTTTCGCATATTTCACCCATGAATAAGAATCCGGCTGGCCGTCATTCTGACAAGTCTGCAACACAGCATTCGCCCATTCGTTCATCGTCATCAGTTCCGGCTGCAATCCCACCATCTTATAAGTGTATGAACCGCTATACTCTATTCTCGCTTTTCCTTCCTTTGCCTGTTTGGTGGTTACCAACACCACACCACCTGCGGCGCGGGAACCATAAATAGCTGCCGATGCATCTTTCAAAAAGTTGATAGACTGTATATCGGAAGGGTTGATATTACGCAATGCATTTACGCCATCATAAGCAACTCCGTCAATAACAATCAACGGCTCCGCATTATTTGCAGAAACAGAACCACGCAATTTCAAGCCCCAGCTTTCATCTCCCGGAGCAGCTGAATTACGAGTAATCGTCACACCCGGAACCTGACCTTGCATTGCCTGTAACGGACTTGACATCGTTCCTTTATTCTTCAACATTTTATCAGATACCACCGTTACAGCACCTGTCAATGTTTCCTTCTTCTGTGAACCATATCCCACTACTACAACTTCATCTAATACTTCGCTATCTTCTTGCAACTTTACATTTATCACAGTTTGCGAAACTACATCTATGATCTGATCTTTATAACCGATATAGCTGAATTTCAACTTGGCTCCAGCGGATACACCAATTGTATAATTTCCGTCGATATCTGTAATCGTTCCTTCTGTTCCGCCTATTACAGTAATATTCACACCAATCAATGGTTCGCCTGTTGCATCAACGACTTGACCTTTTACTTTCTTTTGAGCCTGTGCCACTACTTGACTATCGTTCATGTTTATATCAGCCCATGCCTTTGAAACAGGACAAAGTCCCAACATTAATCCTAACGCAAACATAGCTGTCTTGTTAGGTCGCGAATTAAATATTAATCCTCTTCGTTTCATAAAATTAAATTTGAGGTTTAAAAATAGTATTAAATTTTTGTTCTCTAAAATAAGGTAAGGCATACAAGTGCCTCTTTGTAAATTCTGACTCCTTTTCCATAAGCACAAAGGGTTATTTATTAATGAATAAGATTATATACAATTTCGGAAAAACTCGCGCATTTCACGGCGTCCAAGGAATAAGTGGTTTTCTACCGTTCTACAACTTAGATTCAATTCATTAGCGATTTCCGGAGAAGTTTTATTTTCGAAACGGTTTAATGTATAAATTAACCGACGTTGTTCGGGCATGGCAGCCAGACGAGTCCGTTCCATTGTCATTAAATCATCACCGATAATTTTTTCTTCTGTTTCATTGGTAGAAGTAGACATAGTATCATAGATGTAGCTATCTATTTCCTGCTTCTTATAATAACGACGGATATAGTCGATTACAATATTGCGGGCAATAGTGAACAGGAAATATTTCACAGTGTCTGGACGGAGCATTTGTTTGTAGTCCAGCAGACGTACAAATACATCTTGGGTTAGATCCTCCGCTTCATAGCGATGAGTGATACGATAAGTAATATAGGTAAGAATCACCTGATAATATTCTTCATAAGAACGGGTGATAATGTCGTCGTAAGTGTTAGCTATTGTCTCCATAATACTATCTTTTTCGGTTTTTGATCACAATGCAAATATAGAGGTGATCTCGGATATTACAGCCAGAAAACAGGACAGAGTAATCTCCAAGAATCCAGATAGACTTATTTGCATATATATTACTAAATATCAACAAGTTACATTCATAACAAACAGAGTCTCATTTTATAATTTGATACTCTATTTACTAAAAAAAAATGCATTTTCGCTCTCCTTATACCCATTTGCTTTCCCCCTTCACCTCTTCAATCCCTTTCTTCACCATTTTGACCTTTCCTTCATCTTACATTCAGGCTAATGATGATGCAGGACATTAAGAGATAAGTTCCTTTTCATTAATGATAAACTTGTTTCGTCCTTGTTGCAAAGTTGCTTTCAGTTAATGATAAACTATAAACGCAGGCTTTGATTATAAAATTGCAAGCTTTGTTTTTAGAAATGAAAGCTTTGATTATAAAAACAAAACTTGCATTTAAAGATTGCTTCCTATGAAAAACAACTTTGCAATTAAGGAAAAGGAGCTTTAGATTGGGAGAAGAAGAACTTATCTAATAACAGATTGAAGAAAGGAAAAGAATATAAGAAAGGATTCACAAGGTGAAAGGGCAAGGTTCACCCTCTATCCCCAATGAACAGGGAGAAGTGAAGGGTGAAGGGAATAAATAGATTTCGAGATAATAAGTCGAAAAGTTACTCTTCTTTGGCTGTTCCGCCTATACTACGGATGTACTCATTCGGAGTAACTCCCGTACTCTTTTTAAATGAACGGAAGAAAGAAGCACGTGAACTAAAACCACAAAGTTCTGCCAGTGCAGTCAAAGTATAGCGGGAATATTGGCTATCCGCTACCATCTTTTTGAATTGGGTAACGCGGTATTCGTTGATAAAGTCATAGTAAGACTGATTAAGATACTGGTTCAAAAGATACGATAATGAATGTGAAGAAGTATCCAATGCAGAAGCCAAGTCCCCCATTTTTAAATCGGGATTGATATATGGCTTTTCTTTCTCTACATAAGCCATCAGTTTCTTATGAAGTTCTTTACACTCCTCTTCGGTCAGTCTATTGGTCTTATATTTCTCTTCAACAGTGGAAGATTGTTGCTCTGAAATTACTTCCGGCTGTTCTACAGATTGCTCTCTCTGTTGTATCTCCTCCCCTGCTGATGCTGAAATCGACGAAGCAGAAGAATCTAGTAAACGACGCATACGTTTCCAGACATAATACCGTATAAAGGCTATAATTCCTACGATTAATAAAACGGAAAGTCCCCATCCCCACCAAGGTATCATAGGGCATACTGTCACTTGACAGCTAGCTTCGGATTGCTCATTTCCCGGAAGACGTACACGGAAAGTATAAGTCCCGGAAGAAAGTCCATAATAAGAAACCTCGTTCTGTGCTGCCAATAATTTCCAGTCCTTGTCTACTCCTTCCAGTCGATATTCATATAGTAAGGCAGATGGGAGACCATAAGCAAAGTCTGTGAAACAGAAAGTCAAATTATTCTGATTGTATTTCAAAGAGGAGCTGGTAAAAGGTACACCATTAGCTAATATGTCAGTAAATACGATCGGACGGACCTTGCCACGCACTTCGTCCACACGTTTCGGATCGACATAAATCAGTCCTTTGGTGTTACCAAACCACAATAGTCCTTTTTCATCTTTATAAGCAGCTCCATTTGTAAAAGTAGGTCCCGGCACTCCATCATTAAAAGTGAAAGCATCATATTCCTCTCCCTCTTCTTTGATACGCAATAGCCCGTCATTGCAAGCTACCCACAACCAGCCTTGGTTATCTTCTACAACAGACATTAGCGAATTGTCCGGAAGAGTAGAAAAGATAGAGCGGTTCTGGAAACGGTCCATCGTTAAAGTAGATGTAAACAAGCTCCCTTTCTCACGGATAAAATAGAGATTGTGTCCAGCATCTTCGTAGATAGTACGCACTTTATCCCGATGAACGAATCCCTCCGGAAACACATTAGAGCGTAAACTTTGAGAAGCCGGATCATAAATACACATACCGGTTTCGGTAGCAATCCATCCTTTGCCTGTAGAATCAAAACTTACTTCATACACATTGCCCTCCGGCAGTTGGGAGTTAGCACTAGTAAAGTGTTTGATCTGTTTGGTCTGTCCGTTATAACAGAAGAGTCCTTGTGAAGTCCCTATCCAAAGATTTCCTTTTGCATCCGGTTTCACACAGAATATATGTCCCTTTTGAAAAAGCTCCGTATCGCCCTGTGCAAAATATTTCAGAGATAATGTTCCCGGATTCAGTACCATCATACCGCCACCATACGTACCGATATAATATTCTCCTTGATAGAAGCTGATTGTCAGTATCAGATCTGAAGTCAAAACGGGCTTTACAAAACTTTTCACTACTCCGGTAGCTTCGTTTATATAAAACAAACCGTCACGTGAACCGATAACTTTCTCTTGCCCTCTGTTTACGAAAGAACGAATGGAAAGATTTGCCGAATTGAATAAAGGTGGATAGGCATATGTACGGAAAAGGCCGTTCTGATAGAGTGAATAATCCAGCCCTGCCTGAAAATGGCCCACCCAGACGGCACCTCTATCATCTACAAGTAAGGAATAAATAGAATTACTACGAATTCCTTCCTTATCATTGACATCATGGTAAAAACGACGTGTCACTTGTTGGTCTTTGTGTGAAAGGAAGTGGACGCCATTACCGTCAGTAGCTATATAAACAGTCTCTTTCCCATCGCTGGATATATCAGAAATGACATCGCAGCCTAAAGATACCGTATGAGAGAATGTTTCCTTTTTTATATCAAAACGTACTACACCTTGGCTCATTGTGCCTAGGTAAAGCGTTTCTCCAATACGGGTCAGGCAACGGAAATAATCGGCTTCGGGCACATTCTCCTGAAAATGCCAGGAATCAATCTTTCCATCTTTCAGCGAATAAGAGAACAGCCCCTGCACCGTAGCCAGCCATAATACGGTTTTATCTTCATTCAGACAAATATCCATGATTCTGTTACAGGCGGCAAGCATATTCCGGTCTGTCAAAACCTGTAGTAATTGGCCGTCTTTATGAATGAACAAGCCTTTCTCTGTGCCGATATAAAGAACATCCTCATTAGCCAACAAAGTATTTACAGCAAAATCAATCTTTTCGGGGACAATTCTTTCCAATTGACTGTTTGTACGGTTCAATCGCCAAAGTCCGATTCCATTTCCTACCCACAGTTGTTTGCTGGCTGTTTCTGTAACGCTGTTTACCCGTTTCTTTCTTCCTGATTCAATACCCCGAAATTCAAAATGGCGTACTTTCACTCCATCAAAACGGTCGAGACAATTATCTGTCCCTAACCACACAAAACCTTCGGAATCTTTATAAATAGTATTGACTAACAGTCCGGAAAGACCGTCGGACATGACGACATTACGGAATGTATAGTTCTGGGCTTGCAGATTACCCCCACATGCCAAATATATTATTAGAAAAATCAGATATTTAACCGTGTTTCTCACCTACAATGAGCTTTTTCATATTAAACATGTGACAAACTTACATAAAATTCTCCAAAAGAGCACATTCCTTTTCTTAAAAAATTCGCCCCTTCGTATTTGTTGTCTATGTAAAACAAATACGAAGGGGAGATTTTTTTTACTCAATGCTATTGAAAATTTTATCTACCACCTATTCAAACAATAGCCTTAATCTGAACCCTTTTCAGCCAATTCAATCATATAGCTATAAACATATTTTTTATCAAGCAAACGATATTTATTGTACGGATACATCCCCCAACTATTATCGCCTCCTAATCCGCGTTGCTTTAAATCAACATGCAGGAAAATATTCTTTTGCGGAACAATATCAATGGTATGCTGTAATTTACGGGTCAAACCGGGATCAAGGTCTTCCGGTGAGAAATGCAGAGCGGAAAATGCGATAGGTTGCAGACCTGTAATTTTCACTCCCTCTCCTTCACTATTCAATAAAGCCAGCCAACGAACATCTGTTTTATTTCCGGTTTCCTGTGGACGTATATACCAATAGAACTGATTTTCGACTTTATCCTCATATCGTCCGATAAACGAACTTGAATAACGGTCGATGTAGTTTTCCAAAGGCCCTCTGCCGTAATATGTCAGATTCTCATAGGATTGTTGCAATTCCATCCGCATACCGAAGCGGGGAAGTTCGGGAAGTCTCGTTCCTGTCAAGTCAATACTTCCTGTCACGATAATAGAACCATTATTGCGTATCAAATATTCCATTGTATAAGGAACCTGAATATCACTCAATATCCAATCAACCTTTATGGACAATCCTTTTTCGTTCTTTTCCTCTATAACCACGCTCTTCACATAACGGTTAATATGTGCTGTCCGCCAGACACCTGCCAAGCCGGGCATTTTATTCCCGAAATCATTGTCAACCGGAGCACGCCAAAAAGCAGGTTCCGGGTATTGCCTAATAGGTTGTTTACCGTTTATACAATAATTAAATAGCACTCCTTTTTTCAAATCAATCTTACCGGAAACAGTACCCGACTGAAAAGATAAAACATTGTCTTTTGTTTCATAAGACAACTTACCCGAACAAACAGGAAGAGAAGTAAAGAAACTGCTCTTATTTAATTTTATCTGTTCTTTAGCTACTTCATAATGTACAGGAACTAAATCGGTAGCAACCTTTGTATAGGCATAGAGATTGAGAAAATATTCATTTCCATCTTCTGGAATGACTGGAAGATTCAATCGTACCTCTTTTTCCGCATGAGGTTTTAATTCAACATTGAAATTTCCTGTAGAGAATTTCTCTCCGTTTTTATATACTTCCCAAGTGAAAGCATATTCATTCAAATTGGTAAAGTCATAACGGTTCCTAATTGAAATAATTCCTTTACTCAAATCTTTCGCATTAAACTGAATGTACTGATAGACTTTCTTTACTTCATACGCTTGCGGCTTGGGAATACCATTAGCGGAGATTAAGCCATCGGTTCCTGTATTTAGTTCCCCTTTCTTATCTTCCAACCATTTATAACTTCCCATTTTGCCATTGTACATCCAGTAGGTACGTCCGTCTCTCGGTTTTGTCTTCATTTTAAATCCTTGATCCATAAAATCCCAGATAAAGCCGCCTTGCAAATTAGGACTGTCATAAATAACATCCCAAAGGTCTTTAAAATTTCCATTGCTATTCCCCTGGGCATGAGCATACTCACACATGATAAACGGACGCTGTTTACCAGACTTGGCATATTCCGTTATTTTCCACATATTAGGATACATCGGACAAACAATATCTGTATTCCAATCTTCCCAAGCTTGTTCGAACTGTACAAAACGGCTTGGATCGTATTCTTTCAGTCGTTTATATTCATCATGGAATACGATTCCATTACCACATTCATTTCCTAATGACCAGCCTATGATACATGGATGGTTTTTATCTCTTTCCACCATTCGAGTGATACGGTCTACATGGGCTGCATACCATTCGGGACGATAGGCGAGATGCGGTACCGTATCTTTGAAATAAGGCACTGATCCCATTCCGTGGGTTTCAATATTAGCTTCATCTACAATGTAAATGCCATATTGGTCGCATAATTTATAAAACAACGGATGATTGGGATAATGGCTGGTACGAACGGCGTTCATATTCAGTTGCTTTATCAGCTTCAGGTCATTCATCATAATTTCACGAGTTTGAGTATGACCCAAACTATCGTTATGTTCATGTCGGTTGACACCCTTTATATAAGTCGGAACGCCATTCACTAATAGTTGGGCATTCTTTATTTCTATCTTTCTGAAACCTGTCTTATAGGCAGTAACTGCAAGCTGCTTGTTTTTATCATCCAAAAGTGTGATGACACAATCATAAAGAGATGGTTTTTCGGCATTCCATTTAGAAACATTCTTTATGACGCCCGAAAAAGCTAACCGGGTAAACTCTTCTTTTACGTTAAATTTCTTTTGTTGTGACAAAACTGTTTTGCCGGTTTTATCCAATAATTCCAGTTTGAGTGTTCCTTTTTTCATATGGTTGCCTGTAAATTCACGCAAATCTACGGTAACATTGAATATACCATTTTTATATGCGCCATCCAAACTTGATTTTAAGAAAAAATCCCAAATAGTCAGTTTAGGGTAAGCTTGCAAGAATACATCACGCTCAATCCCAGTCAGTCGCCAAAAATCCTGATCTTCCATATAGCTACCATCATGCCAGCGATAAACTTGCACTGCCAGTACATTCTCTCCTTCTTTCAGATAGTTAGTCACATTAAATTCAGCCGGGGTTTTGGAGGCTTTAGTCATACCGACCTTTTGAGCATTTACGTATATTTGTGCATAGCCCGTTATGGAACCGAAATGAAGCATTACCTCTTTGTTTTGCCAGTTAGACGGAACAGTGAAAGTCTTTCGATAAGTTCCTACCGGATTTTCCACATCAACATAGGGTGGATTAGGTGAAAAAACATATTGTATATTGCGGATAATGGGTTCTCCAAATCCTTGTAGCTCCCAGTTGGAAGGTACTTCAATATCAGACCAGTAATCGCTAGATAAATCCATACGATAAAACTGTTTTTCACTTTTATCAATAGCAGGTGAATAGATGAATTTCCATTTACCATTCAGTGATTTATACCAAGGAGACAATTCATATTCATCTTTAATAGCATCCCCGGAACGATCATAAATCATAAAATCAGTATGTGGTTGTTCCTTATTCCACTCGTATTTTACAGGATTCTCCCATTCATTCTGCTGGCTATATACGATGGTTGTTCCAAACAAAAAGAAAAGAATAGAAAGAATAAATGCTCTTTTTATCATATTTTCTAATAAATCAAATAAGTTTAAATCAACAAAAGAGAGAGTGCCAAAAGCTCGTTTAACCATAGAAAGAACTTTTGGCACATCATTCTGTTAAAACTCTTCAGTAAACTTTATATAGACTTCTTATTCTCTAGTGTACATGAGCGTACCAAATCCTAAATCATCAGCTTCAGCCGTCCCTCTGTGACCACCTCCTTCCGGACGCATTTTCTCTGCAAACTCTTGTGAATAGGGTGCTTTTATTCCCTTTACTTTTACATAATGGTTATAGATAAGTTCCCATCCCGGACGAGCACGCCCTCTTCCATCAGCCGCAACGACATTATGCCATCCTTCTTTACCTGAATAATAAGGTGTATAAGGTAAATCAACAGCTTCTTCGGGATTCACATTATATTTGGCTGTATATTCACACAAATCAAGCACGATATTATCTTTATAGGAAAATAAATCTATACCTATATTATAGGCAGTTTGACAAAAATAAGCATGGAGAGGAACATTCAAGGTAGAATGTCCTTGGTCGCGTCCCATTTCCTGGCTTTGAGCTAAATGTTTACCGATAACTTTTCCGGCAGGATCTTCATGCATCGCCACTACAGATTTGTCAATACATCCCATACCTTCACCTTCATAGAAGTATCTCAATGCCAAGTTAATCTTATCTGCATCATCACACAAGACACCTATAGAAAGAATTGTCAACATTGCAGGTAAATCCCAACTCATCCAACCATCTTCAGGTGCCGAATTAAAATGGTCTCCGAGGAATTGATAGCAGATAGGATAAAAAACACTGGTTATCCATTCTTTGAAATACTCAAAATCTTCTTTCTTCCATCCCGGATAATCACGCATAATTTCTGCCGGATTGGCAAATTGATATCCAATAAAACCAGCTGCCAGTAAACGATGGCCGTCAGTCTGCCCTGTCGTTACATTCACTCCCTTACAGGTTTTCGCCCATTTATTCAGAATATCAATGGAAGCTTTGGCATAATCCTCATCACCGGATATTTTCCATCTTAAAGCCAGTTGATAAGCTGCTGCCGCATCAAAAGCTGCAGTATTAAAGTTTCCTCCACTAGAGGTTCTGATAATTTCCTCTTGTGGCCTGGCAGTCCAGGTTAGCTTTGCCCCATCGCTTTCCAGCAATTTATTCCATCCGTCAAACCAGGGTTGGGCCTGTTGGTCGACTTTAGATTTTACATAATCAAAGTCAGCCTGCGTATGCACCAAACAAGGATGCTTTATTGTAAATTCATAACTTACAGGTTCCCATGAATCAATGTCAGAAACACCATTCTCGAATTCTGCACTGCAACTTGTCCCGATAAAGGATAAAGAGCCTATTACTAAATTTAAAATTATCTGTTTCATATCTTTCAACTATTTTATTCAGCACCTATATATGCCTTAAGTTCTTCTACCGATTTAAAAGATTTCACCCAATAAACTTCATAAGATATATTTTCTGTCGTTCCCAAGTTCTGTATACGATAAAGATATTCATCCAATGTTTTAGCTTCATTCGTTGGCAATTTTGCCTTACCCAAATTATGCTCGGCCAAATTAGCATAGAATACAGGAACTCCATCAGCAGAGTCTATTAATGTTTGAGGTTTCCAAACATCATAACTACCATTACAACCGACATAAGCACCCCCTAAATCCTTACCGGTCCATGAGTCAAATGTCAAACGACAAGTTGTTTCTATCTTTGTCATCTTAATTGCGACAATAGGATATAGTCCTGCATGGAAATCAGTATCCGGTATTCTGTGTATAGATGCTTTTTTCAAGGAGGCAGAAGCCTTGACCAACAATTTTCCATTCACAATTTCCGCAGATTCCGCATCACTTCCAAATTTCTCCCAATTACTTACACCATACAAAAAGGTATCATTAATTTTCCCTTTAATCACAGTTACTTCAAGAGACTTCTCTATATCTCCACTCTTAGCTATCAAACGGGTTGTACCGTAAGCTTTGACCGTAAATACTCCGCTTTCTTTATTTATGCTCACCACATTCGCATTCTCACTCGACCATTCTATTGCTGAAACCGTTGCATTCGCCGGCACAGGGGTTATATTCAGCACAGAGGTTTCGTTCAACGCCAGTTCTTTCTGCGATTCATCAAAAAGAATATCTCTTAATGGCACTATTTCTTTTACCTCCACCGTTATAACCTTTGAAAAATGGCTACCGTCTCTCGCTTCTATTCTGATTCGTGCCGTCCCCGGAGTAATTCCTTTTATCAATCCACTTTCCGAAACGGTTGCGATTTCGGGTGTTTCACTAATCCAATTCAAGGTAGTATAAGTTACAACTTCAGGTGTAAAGCTCGTCTCTAATTGAAGCGAAGCGGTAACATACACAGATAACTGGTCTTCACCTTTTACATGAATATCCTGAATCTTTATAATCTCATCAATCACTTCCACTTCTATTGTTTTAGTTGCCGCAAATCCTACTTCCGGCATAGCAGTGATATACACCTTACCTAGTTTATGGGCGGTAATTCGTCCTTCTGCATTTACACTGGCAATCTCTTTATTTGCTGAGGTCCAAAGCAGATTCTTATTACCTGCATCATCAGGAAGTACAGTATAGGCAATCAATGAATCCGTATTAACCAACAACGGAAGCCGCTCTGTAACTTTCAGCTCTATCGCTGAGATTATTTTTTCACTTCCCAATGCTTCAAAATTGTCTTCGTCTTTACAAGATGTTCCCAATAAAGATAAGGCCATCATGGCTATCAGCGAAAAGACTCTATATTTATAGATTAAATTTATCTGTTTCATAATTCTCTATTTTATTATAAACATGGTATTTATTTATCCCATCCTGGATTCTGCTTCAAATTCGGATTAAGCAATAACTGGTCTGTCGGCAATGGATATAAATAATGTTTGTCATTCCAAATTCGTCCGGATTCTAAAATTAAGCATCCATCCGCATTGACAGGACTGGAAACACTTGGCCATTCTTTCTCAAATTCGGTACCTTTCCATTTTACTCCCAGCAAATCCATTTTCATTTCTTCTCTCGCCGTATACCATCTTTTTAAGTCATCCATTCTGAATCCTTCATCAAAAAGCTCTACTGTGCGTTCTCTGCGAATTTCCGTACGCATATTAAGTCCATTCTCCGCTACAAACTGATTAGTCAGGTCTTTCATATCAGGATTTATACGTTTACGTACCAGGTTCAATGATTTCTTTAAATCAGTATCCGAAATCTCGTCATCACGCTCGAATATTGCTTCCGCATAATTTAATAATACTTCCGCATAGCGGATAATCGGAAAATCATATCCCTCTTTTCCTGTTGCAACCGTTCGTTCGGTACACCATTTTTGTGTAAAATAGCCGCTGCCTCCTTTTTGTGCAGGATTAAACGGAGCAAAGGTGGCATTCTTCTTATCATCGGCATCCCCTGTCCAATTCACCCGTCCGGGGCCATTACTCCAATAATAGTCACCATTGACCATCATCGTATTTACCATGCGATTGTCACGGCCTTGAAACTCGGATTCCATATCCTGATAATTCCAAACAGCCGGATCAATCGGAAGCCCGTTTTTATCAAGATACATATTAGCCATTTTACGTGTAATATACAGTGCATTACCTAAACGCCCCTGGGTAATATTAAATCCAATGGCGCTAATAACCTCATCATGTCTCCGGTAAAAAATATATTCCTTATTATCCTTTTTCGTCAATCCTGCCGGATTGGATTTTACATTTTCCAGTATAAAAAGATACTTATAGGCGGTAGTAGCCAGTTCTTCGCCCGGTTTGAATAGAGAGAATGTATTGCTTTTGATAACTTCGTCAGCAGCATTTACAGCTATATCCAATAAAGATTTAGACCGCTCTGTATTTTGATTTCCATTACGGGATTTCAGCCAAGTACCTTCATATAAAGCTACTCTTGACAGAAAAGCTTGTGCCGCCTCTCTTGAAACACGTCCTTCATCAGATGCCGCAATATTCTTAAAAGCAGGAAGCATATCTATCGCTTCTCTCAAATCCTGGATTATAAAGTCGATGACATCTTCGCGGGAATCTCTTGCTTTCTGCAATTCCGCAGATGTGATTCCCAACGGTTGCCGTACTATAATAATATCACCATAGACCTGTAATAAATCAAAGTGTAAATAAGCACGGAAAAATCGTGCCTCGCCAACTGATGTCTTTATATCTTCTTTTATCGGATAATTTTCCGCATTCTGCAAAAGAAGATTTACTTGACGGATGCGGTCATAATTATCGGTATAATTCTTATCCGAAGAAGGTATGGAATATGTACCGTTACTATACACATCCAAGGTAGCACCAGTCCTTAAGTCTGAACGTCCGTCGCTATGAGGGCCGTCATCCAAAGCTTTAAAATCACGTGTCCAACTATAAAATTGACTGGCAAATAATTTATATTGTTCGGGATTCTTCCAAAGATTCGTCTCTGCCAATTGAGCTTCCGGTTCCAAATCCAAACATGACTGGAAAGAAAAACAAAGAGCCGACAATAAAACCATATATAATTTAAACTGTTTCATAATTCATTCTATTTAAAAAGTTGCATTAACTCCTACTGTAAATGTTCTATTGAATGGATAGCGTTGTTTATTTTCTACTTTCCGGGTTGCTTCCGGATCCCATCCATCATGAATGTAAGATTTCTCCCACAAATCACTTCCTGATACATATACTCTCAAGTTGGTCATGAAATTCCCCATTTTATTCAGTACAGATTTGGGTAATGTATATCCCAACACCACATCTTTCAGCCTTAAATAAGCACCATTATCAGCAGACCACGTAGAAGACATATAATTATAATCATTCAGATTCGTGTTGTTTGTATAAGTCGGATAGTAATTATCCGGCGTTTCCGGACTCCAGACATTGCCTACCGATTGATTGGTGGTATTCAGCCAAATTGCTTTAAAAGGTACTTTCCAGGCATCAATGCTACGGTAAACAGTTCTTTTTCCTACTCCCTGAAGAACTGCAGAGAAGTCAATTCCCTTCCATGCAAATCCAAGATTAAAAGAGAATGAGAATTTGGGATCGTCGGAACCTAAATAGATCAAATCCTCCTGACTCAACTTACCGTCATTATTAACATCCTCATACATGTTGTCTCCAAGTCTCAAATTAGCCGGCATTCCGATACTATTATTCATAAGATAGCGTTCCTTGTATTTCTTCAATTGTTCCTCATTCTGTATTTTACCAACGCAACGATAACCAAATACAGAATTCAACGGATAATCGTTCAATGCAGAATTGTAACCTACGGCTTTCACATTCTCACCACCGCTGATTAACTTATTCTCCATATATGTCAAAGTCGCTCCTACATGATAGCTAAAGTCCGAGATTTTATCTTTCCATATCAATGTCCCGTCATATCCTTTACTTTCAAATTTACCGCTGTTCATATCGGGAGCTTTGCTTCCCAATACTCCCGGATATAGTTTGCCTACAAGCATATTATTATTCTTTTTCATAAAAAGCTCAAAACTACCGGATAAACGGCCTCTTAGTGCTGTGAAATCCAAGCCCAAATTATAATTGTGAATACGTTCCCAGGTTCTCTCCGTACTAACCAAGTTGCCAGCTTTCAAATATGAAGTCAATCCGTCACCCAAATATGCTCCTGCATTGGATACCGATTCATATAACTGAATGCCATCATAGCGACTAATACCACTCTGATTACCAACCTCACCATAGGAAGCCCTCAATTTAATTTCATCTACATAATTTCTTACCACTTCCATAAAAGGTTCCTGGGTAATTCGCCATCCACCGGAAAAGCCATAAAAGAAATTCCAACGATTTTCCGGCTGAAACTTTGAAGAGCCGTCATAACGGGCATTTGCCTCAATCAGATACTTTTCTTTATAATTATAATTCACACGGCCAAAATAGGACATGATAGCTTCTTTCCATTTATCCACCTTATCAATAGATACGATACCTGTTCCATTCAAAACTCCTAAAGTCGGATCTACATTCTTGGCCTTTGTACTGCTGTATTCATATTCTGTCCGGTCATACTGAGTTCCTACCATGGCAGTAAGACCATGCACCTCATTCAATTGGGTAGTATAACTCAAAAATGCTGCTGCTGTATAATTATCCGTGCGTGCCGAACTTTTCGTATAAGAACTGTCATCCTGAGTCGGGAACGGACTATTTTCACTTTTTATCGGATTTCCATTATAGCTATACCACTGGATGGAAAAGGTATTGTTCATCCCTGATTGCGCTATTCGTGCTATATCCTAATGTTACATTGACATCCAACCCTTTCATCAGATTATATTTAAACTGTTCGTTCACATTCATTGCAGTTACAACCAATTTATTGTCACCACCTAATTCCGCCTGCCAGTTACGAGTATATTGTCCACCCCATGCATAAGGTTTACCATCAATAGTGGAAACCGGAAACCCCGGCTGCGGGATGGACACACCTAATGTAGCCCCTATTTGAGTGGGAGATACTTGATTTTGGCGACTTGCCGACATTACAGACTCAACAGAAAAGCGTTCTGTCAACTTAAAGCTGTTTGAAAGACGTACATTAAAGCGCTCATTTGAATTATTTCCCCATTGCAAAGTTCCTTCGTCATACAAATATCCTGCGGATAAACGGTAAGTATTTTTATCAGTCCCCCCTGATATACTCAAGTCATGCTGTGTTGAGTTGGCACCTCCCCACAAAACATCAGTCCAGTTAACATCATCCATAAATACGAAGTCCGCAACTCCTGCAAATGAACCAGGAATCGGATCAGGGTTTTGTCCATCGGTCAGGTCTATATACTTTCCTTTCATCTTCTGTGCCAGTTTAGCATAACGCACCCAAGTGTAGTCATCTCCCCTACCATCATTATAACATGCCTGGATAATGCCATCCATCCACTCGTCATAGCTCATCATCCGGGGTTGTAGCCCTACTTTTTTACGGGTATATGAACCATTATATTCAACTCTCGGTTTTCCGCCCTTCGCCTTTTTAGTTGTAACGAGAATTACTCCACCTGCTGCTTTAGATCCGTAAATGGCGGCAGATGCGTCTTTTAAGAAATTGATGGATTCTATATCAGCAGTATTCAGTTGAGCCATTTCACTCACACCGCTAGCCGGAACACCGTCTATTATCAGTAAAGGTTCTGTTGAGTTTTTAGATACTGCACCACGAATAGAAATGCCCCAGCCTTCTTCTCCAGGAGCTGCTGAAGAGCGTGTAATCCGCAAGCCCGGCACTTGTCCCTGCATTGCCTGGAGTGGGTTGGCTACTGTACCTTTGTCTTTAAATATTTTCTGGTCTACTACGGCTACCGAACCGGTCAACGATTCTTTTTTCATTGTACCATAACCGACTACTACGACTTCATCCAATACTTCTGTATCTTCGTGCATGACAATACGTGCCAAATTCGTGCCTTTTACGGGAATTTCCAATGTCTTATAACCTATAAAAGAGATAGTCAAAGTACCGCCCGATACATTATTTAAAACAAAATTTCCATCTATATCGGTTATTGTCCCGTTAGTGGTACCTTTAACCATAACATTGGCACCGATGACAGGATCGCCATTGGAATCCACAATTTTTCCTTTGATTGCACCAGCCTGTAATACGGCTTGTACTTCCCCAGCATCTGCAAAGACAGTCTGCGAACCACCTGCTAGAAGAGCAGAGGCTACCACCGTGGAGAATAGAATCCTTCTCGATGAAAATCTGAAGAGATTTTTTTTCATATACATAAAATTTAAAACTAACATTTATACTATTTATTCTAATATTAGATACACTGTTGGATATATTCGCGGATTTCTTTCCGGCTGATAAACAAATGGTTTTCTACTGTACGGACAGATAACCCGAGACAAGCGGAAATATCCGCTGATGATTTATGACCGAAACGGCTCATCGCATAAATTTTCCTCCGTTGTGTAGGAAGCCGAAAAATCCTGTTCTGCTCACATGTAGATATATCATTGGCTATTATCTGACTCTCTACGTCGTCATTGGTAGAGGTAGGAATCTGATCTAAAAAATAAGATGTGATTTCCTGCATTTTATAATGACGACGCAGATAATCAGTAACCAGATTCCGACAAATAGAGAAGATAAAATACTTTACTGTTTCCGGTCGCAACATTTGCTTATAATCCATCAAACGTAAAAATACATCTTGAGCCAGATCTTTCGCGTCTTCATCTTTTCCTATCTTATATAAGATATACAAGTAAACGGAATGATGATAATTCTGATAAGAATCAGTAATCAACTGTACGGATGACATATCTATATTTTCCATTGCTTAGATTTTTGTTTATCATTACGTTGGCAAATATAGAGGGTAAATATGAAAACGGATATTCAAAAAGAAAGAGATAAATTCCGTCCTATTGGCAGAGAGCAAGCAACCTAAATACAATCTAATTATCAAGCAGTTAACTTATAACCTCAGAGAGTCTCAAATAATAAATTGAGACTCTAAAGAGATATTTATCAATCTAAAGTTTAAAATAAAAGGTACATAGGTATACTATTCTCCATTAGTCTTTCCGATACTTCGAATATATTCATTCGGAGTAATTCCAATAACCTTTTTAAAATAGCGAAAGAAAGAGGTGCGCGAACTAAAACCACATAGTTCGGCTAAAGCTGTCAACGTATATTTAGAATATTCATCTTTACCAACTAAACGCTTAAACTCTTCTATGCGATAGTCATTCAAATAGTCATAATAGTTTTTATCCAAATATTGATTGAATAAATAGGATAATGTATAAGTGGAAACATTCAATATTGCAGCCAAATCTGCTATTTTCAGATTTGGATTAACATATAATCGATCCCTTTGCATCAGAAATTCCAGCTCGCCAGTCAAGCGTCTACATTCTTCTTCAGTCACATTGCTCTTTCTATATTTTTCTTCAATCACCGGTTGCTGTTTTTCCTTCGATTGAATTAGGTTGTTTCGTTTTATTCTCCGGCGATAATATATATATAAGAAAGTTATTATCAATATCACTAAAACAGTCACACTCCACATAACAGCATTGAAGCGAGGAGCAATAGTCACCATCAGACAAATTTCTGACTCCGGATCATCCACCCGATGAATTCTAAACTGATAATTACCTGATGATAAATCATAATAGGTTATTTCAGATTGTCCACTCAATAATTGCCAGTCGCTATCTATCCCTTCCATCTTACATTTATAAGACATATATGCAGGCTCCGAATAGGTGAACCCAGAGAAACGGATTGTCAGATTACGCTGATCTGCTTCCAATTTTATTTTAT
The DNA here is from genome assembly GCF_040913205.1 of Bacteroides sp. MSSM.1001136sp1_RTP21357st2_D2_RTP21359_211015. Classification (NCBI taxonomy): domain Bacteria; kingdom Pseudomonadati; phylum Bacteroidota; class Bacteroidia; order Bacteroidales; family Bacteroidaceae; genus Bacteroides; species Bacteroides sp. MSSM.1001136sp1_RTP21357st2_D2_RTP21359_211015. The sequence continues at coordinate 95,470 of NZ_JBDFVF010000010.1, forward strand.
ACACGTTATTTTCTCTGCTCATCTTAGCATAAACCGATTGCTTTCCATTCACTAATACATCGGTAAAAGCAACCGGATAATGCCATTTTGCTTTTCTGCCATTTTGTTCCGAGATCAGATAAATCATACCTTTCGAGTTGCCGAACCACATCGTACCCTCTTCATCTATCACAGGGAAACAAGTAATAAATATAGAACTAGGCAAGCCATCTACGAAATTATAGGGAATAAAATTATCTTTTTTATCATAACGATATAAGCCCCAATTAGTACCAATCCACAACCAACCTTCATGATCTTCTATAATAAACATTGCATCCTTTCCATCCAAAGGAGTGCCCGACTGCATTCTCCGAAAATGATTCATCGACAAATCAGATATAAAAATTGCACCTTTATCCGGAAGGAAATAAAGCTCATGATTAGAATCTTCGTATACTGTCCGGATTTTATCTTTATGAATAAACCCTTCAGGAAACATATCCGACTTCAAACTATTGGTTGACGGATCCCAAATGCATAAACCGTTTTCTGTACAAATCCATCCTTTACGAGTGGAATCAAAACATATATCATATACATTTTCTCCCGGTAATTTCGAATTTTCGGTAGTATAATGCCGGATTTGCTTTCCATCTCTATAACAGTAAAGTCCCATAGACGTCGCCATCCACAAACTTCCTTCATCATCCGATTTTATGCAAAACACATGTCCTTTCAGGAATGGAGCTGATTTTAAGTCTGCTGTTTCAAAATCGGATAAAGTCAACGTGGAAGGGTTGAGGATATATATACCGCCACCATAAGTACCTATGTAATACTTTCCTTCAAAAGCATAAATACACAAGATCATATTGGAACGTAATTCGGGAACCTTAAAACTTTTAAACCGCTGTTTCTTTTCGTCTATATAGAAAAGTCCATTACGCGAACCTATCAGTTTCTCGTCTTTCGAAACAGCTATTGCACGAACAGGCATCTCTTTGGAGTCGAAATAAGGAAGATAGGCATAGGTAGAAAACAACCCGCTCTGATATAGTGTATAATCCAAGCCTAACTGATAAAAACCAATCCAAATCACTCCTTCCCTATCAACCAATAATGCATAGACAGAATTGGAACGGATCGCCTGTTTATTTCCCAGTTCGTAACAAAAAGAACGAACAATCTTCATGTTATTCGCAGAAACAAAATGTACCCCATTTCCATCGGTACCTATATACAACAGATTCTTTTCATCACTGGAGAGAGACATGATAACATTACAACCCAAGTCAATTATATTTTCTTTAAACTCACCCGTCGAGCTATCAAAACATAGCAACCCATGATCCATTGTTCCTAAATAGAGCTTTTGGCCGATACGTGTCATATTTCTATAGGAGAATCCCTGTTTGTATGGATAAGAGGTTATTTTCCGGTTTGAAATATTCAGGGAATGTAATCCACCTTTGGTAAGAATCCATAAAGCTCCATTTTCATCCAAATTCAATGCAACGATAAAATTTCCTGCCGATAAGATGTCGGAACTTACTGCCAGTCGCTCCAATTGATTATTTCGATAGATAAATAATCCTTTTTCACTACCTATATACAATCCTCCATCCCGAGTTGGTAAAAGGGCACGAACACCACAATTAATAGTCTCCGGACTAAAGGGTTCCAGTTTTTCTGTTTCCTTATTAATCGTCCACAATCCCATATCATTCCCTATCCATATCCTATTACCAGCCGTCTCTGTTATTACATTCACCCATTTTTGTTTTTCATTATTCCCTAATATAGGATAATGTTTCAAATGGACTCCGTCAAAACGTTCAACAGAACTTGCCGTGCCAATCCAAATATAGCCTAATGAATCTTTATAAAAAGAGCTGACCATCAGGTCGAAAAGTCCGTCTGTTTCGGAAATGCTGCGAAAAGAGTAAGAAACCGGATAAATAGACATGCTTATGAGTAGCAGACAAAGAGTAACTAAAGCCTTTACCATATGTCGTATTAGATTATGCATAGAGGATTCATATTTAACGAAACAATGCAAACCTACATAAAATATCTCGGATTTTATATAGGTTTGCACAAAAAAACAAGGAACTTACTCTCTTTAAAAAGATAGAATCTATCCCGGATATACTTATTTATAGTCTCACCTTCACCTGCGATTTCTGATAAACTACCGGGATTTTCTTATCATTCACTTCTACAGACACAGGCTTCTTTGTGCTTCTAAAGGTGGTATTTATCTTCGGCTGTCCGTCTATCCAAAGATCAAGTTTCTTATCTTCTGCTTTCTGAATAACGAACAGCTTAGCCAATGATGAAAAGTAAGTTTCATTACCTCGTCTCAATGCACTTCCATAAGCAATGAAGAAGTCCTTAGCGTTCTTTGCTTCAGTACCTTCCGGGTAAGAGACTGCAAACATATAAGCATCTGTCATCCAGCCGTCGGGCATAATCCATGAATTACTGTGCATTAATCTTCCGTCCGCCAGTTGGTTGATATATAAATCGGTAATTTTACCTTTATGACGGATACGAAGCCCTATCCAGTCCTGCCCTTCACGTCTTTCCATTTGAGGCAGGTCTTTTTCATCGGGAGCGTCTTTCAGAATAATAGCTGTCAGTCCTTTCACACGGTTCACCTCGGCTGGTAAATGGAATGAATAATATTTTTCGGTTCCTTTCAAATCTTCCGTAGGAGCTTCTATTTCTTCCCAATATAAATCTTCGGGATAGTCGTGCACAAAATCGGACTTAGCCAGCATGCGGGGATATAAAGGACGGATGACTACTGAAGAATTTCCGTTTGTCACATTCACGTCAATGCCCGATTTCTTATAAGTTCCATTGGTATGCCATAACCATTCGAACTGTCCTACCTTATGTGTCTTCAAATCATCAATCATATAAATCACATTATCCATCCACAGGAAATGACGGAAGTTACGGCTGAAATTATTAGAGACAGGACCTGTTCCATTGGCCAAAACATATTTCACATTACCCGCATCCAAGAGATGATAAAGATTTCCTCGCAAAGTAGAGCCGCTATACTGTTGTTCACGAGGTTGTCCCTCCCCGTTGAACAGGACTACATTATGTGCCTGGCTTTGAAAAAAATAGTTGCGATAGGCAGGATTGGGATACCAGCAGTTTCCTCCATCCTTGATAATATCAACGCCTTTATGAAAAACAATAAAGGAGTTGGCATCCGCATGGGAATGATTCCACGTATGACCGCTTTTCACAGCAAGCATCGTAGCATCCTTCTCCCAAGAAGTACGCATGGTGGCCCAACCGAAATCCGAGAATAGCTGTGAGGTTTTCAAATCGGGAGTTACGGGAGCTTTACTCAAATCAGGGGTATAGAGAAAGCCCATCGGACGATTCAGGAAAAATCCATCGCGATGCTGTCCTTGCTCTACTTGGGCTATATACCACAGAATAGTCGGGTCTTTCAGTCCCAATGCATACAATAACATCATACTGGATTCTGCTGATACATTCTTATGACTATCACCAAAATTCAAACTATACAGCATACCTGTACGAGGATAGCATACTTGAGAAAAGTAGTTCGGAAGTTTTGCCAATTGGGGTATATTGCCGGGATTTTGTCCCGGATGAGTGTTTATCCAAGCGATTCGAAACAATAGGGCTTCCTGAATACCAAAGTTTGCATAATTCAAACTTTCATACATTCCTCCGGCCTCATCAAAACTCTTTGTTTTCTGTTGCAAGGCATCGCCGGCAAAGTCAAACCATTCGGGAAGTGATTCATGAAGTTGCTCCACCCAATCTTTTACCTCGGGAAGTTCATTCTGTAGGCTTAATGCTAATATTCCACCCTGGCATACACAGGAAGTCCACCAGTTGTGTCCCATAGAGTTCAAAGAATGGATTCGGGTAGGTTCCAACAGCCAGTCGCCCAAGGCAGGCTCTACAGCCAATCGTTTCAAGCCTTCGGCAATCTTTTTTCTTTCCGAAGAAGACATTATGTTATAAGCCGCATCATATCCTATGGCAGAAAGGAAGCTCTTATGTGCCATGCCCAGTTGCGAACGCCAGACTGGAATACGTGCCATCATTTCCATATCTCCCCAGGATTCGGCTTCCACAGCTTTCAAAAGAATTTCTTTGATTATATTTGCATACTCTTTATTATCCGTCATCAGATAGGCCAACGACAAATAATCCAACCGATTGAAATCTTTCTTTTGTAAGGCTTCATCGGCGGTTTTCTGAATATCCTCCCAGGCTTCCCGCAATTTCGGTTCATTCTGCATACGTTGTTTTACCTGCTGAATGCGTTGAGGGGTATACAAAAGTGAAGGATGATTTATCTTTTGTGCAGATACAAACGATGCTAATAATATTCCGATCAGGCATAGAACTATTTGTTTCATGATATTTATTGCTTTTTCATTTTACTGTTCAATATTGATTAAAAATTCTTCTAAAGCTGCATTGAATTCCTCCGGTCGCTCCATATTCATCATGTGCCCGCAATCCTCTATGATTTTCAGCTTTCCATTAGGTAGATATTCCAATATGGGAGGATTTTTTGAAAATTTGTTATCAGAAGAATGACCTTCTACAATTAAGGCAGGTACAGCAGGGTGACTCTTCTTCAATTCTTCAATAGCATCCAGCCCTGCTACTACCCGTACTTCTTTGTGTAGCGGTTGCCACGCATCCCATTCGTCAATCATCTGCCACAAAGGCACACGCATCCGTTCACGCTGGCTACCACCGGATTTCATTAATCCTTCAAACCACTCTTTCTTCATCACCTCCACTCCTTTCTTTTTCAGGGCAGCTATTTCTTCATCACGCACCTTTGCTTCTTCTTTAGTCATCGGCTCACTGGGACCCTTCGATTTCCGGATGTTTCCACTGGCTAGAAAAGCCGATAACATCCGGTCAGGGAAATACGCCAACATATCAGCAGTGATAAATCCACCCAAAGAAAGTCCGACGATATGCGCTTTCTTGATGTGCAAAGAGTCCATCAAAGTAACCAGATCTTCAACATGCATAAATTGATAATCTTCTGTTTGGGAAGAAGAAATGCCGTATCCTCTTAAATCATAGCGAATGACATGATACTTTTTCGCAAACACAGAAAATTGCTCATCCCACATACGATGGTCAAGCGAATGACCGTGTACAAAGATGATCGGTTCACCCTGACCGGCTTCCTCATAGTATAGAGAGCCGTTTCCTATATTGATACGTCCTTGTTTGACAACCAATGGCTTACCTTTCAGTATTTCTGAAACGGTCCGTGAAATGACAGGGCTGCCAAAGAAAGAAGAGAAACCGTCTTCTTTAGCAGAAGAACCTGTTACATGAGAAATGAAGAATCCGTAAACTTTATCGTGTTTATTTATCCACGGATAAGCACCGGCCCATCCCGGTGAACTAATCTGATAAGCTTCACCTGTCTTTTTATCTATTGATTCACGCCATTCTCCTAATCCGTAGATTCCATTGTGGGATTGTCCCAGTCCTTTCGCTACATAATTATCCGAGTTATTCGAAGGGATTATGGCGCCTTTCACTTGGTCGGCCTGCATTTCTTTCACAGTTTCTGCTGATATAATTTGCTTGCCATTATACATTCCATCGTGATAAATCATGGACAGGAAGTGAAGATAATCATTCATTGTAGTACACAGTCCGCCCCCTAACATGGGTGCATGTCCGCCGTCCGTGTTGATTGGGGTAAAATGAGAGTTCTTCATTTCCAAAGGTTGTGCCAGCAGTTCCTGAAAAAGAGTCTCAAACTCCTCTCCCATCGCCACTTCTGCCATTCTTCCGGCAATTTGCATGGCAAGTCCACCATATTCAAAACGAGTGCCGGGAGTAAAGACTGTATCCAAAGGGAGAATTTCAGTGACTGCCGAATCCAAATGATTATAGTTATCTACACGGGGCTCGGGAAGATATGGACGTACTCCTGATGTATGGGATAATAATTGCCGGAGAAGAATCTTACCTTTAGCATCGTCTTTAAATTCCAGCAACCATTTTTCTACCGGATCATCCCATCCCAAATCAGTACGGTCTACCACCGCGCCTATGACAGCAGCCGCTACCCATTTTCCGGCAGAAGCGACATATACTTTTGTATCGGGTGTATAATCCCGATAGTTCTTCTGAAAAATGACGGTATCATTCTTCACTACACAAATGGATGCTCCGGGGTAATATCCCTTGTCTACCCATCCTTGGATAACAGAATCCAAAGAAGAGAAGTTATACCGACTTCCCTGACCGGATGATATTTTGCAAGAACCGGACAAAAAGCAGATACTTACAAAAGCGGCAATTAATAAACGATTCTTCATTTCGTTGTTTACTATCTATTTTTCTGATTGTAAATCCCAATATACGACATAGCGCTGGCGATGCAAATCGTATAGCGGACGAATCACATCTCCTTGTTCTGTCGTAAACTTCAAATCACTTCCTACACGTTGCAAAGCACGTTCAGGGTGTTTCTTATCTAGTTTCAAAGAGGTACGCAAATGTGCTGGGACATGAAAATTATAGGTATAATAATCATTATAAAGAGCAGGATTTGAGAAAGGAGCAGGGGCTTGCATACCTTCAGTTCCCCGTTCTCCCGCCAATACCAACGGGCCATATAACAGGGCTGCCTTATCCGGGTTATCCGGAGTAGTTTCCAGTTTGATTTGCATCGGATAAGTAGCCGAGATTTGATCGCCATCTTTCCATTCACGGGTAATGGCAATATAAGAACCAGATTTCTGTTTTACAGATATTTTCTTACCATTCACCGAAACTTTTACATCCTTGCTCCACGAAGGATAGCGCAGATAAATAGTCGTGCGGACAGGATTTTCTGCCTGAAGAGTAAAACGTGTTGTTTCTTCCTGTGGGAATTCCGTTTCCTGACGGATTGTCAGTCCTTTTTCTTTCCAGGTTACCTGTGAAGGGATAAATAGATTTACATATATTCCCTGATTGTTATGGTAGTAGATGGCTTCTCCAAACTTTGCATGATTCTCAAATCCGCTACCGACACAACACCAAAAAGAGTTCTCTTTTGTGCTATACAGTTTATGAGACCCGGAAAGCAAAGGCAGAAAATAAGCTACCATACCTGTTTCAGGGTCTTGTTGTCCCAAGATGTGATTATACAATGCCCTTTCGTAATAATCTGCAATAGATGAATCGCCCGTCCAGCAGAAAAGATGGCGGCTAAGTTTGAGCATATTATAGGTACAACAAGTTTCTCCGGTATAGCCGGTCAGATGTTGGGATAACTTCTTCGGATCAAAGTAGTGTTCTTTGTCACTGCTACATCCCGGAGCAAAAGTATGATGGTCAATCATGGTGTGCCAGAAGAATTCCGATAGTTTCCTGCTTGTCTCGTTGCGGGTTAACTCGTAGTTGCGGGCTTCGGCTATCACTTTCGGGATGAAAGTATTGGTATGCTTCGTTCCCAAGTCATCACGAAGTTCTTTCAATGGGTCGATTACGTCATTGTGGTAGAAATATTCCGCCAGCCAACGATAACGTTCATCTCCCGTTATTGAGTATAAATTATAGAATGACTCATTGATACCGCCAAATTCATTGCGGATCATAAGTTTACGTGTTTCTTCACTAAGGGGTTTCAATTTATTGTATGCCCAATCACCCATTCGGGTGACGATAGTCAATGCTTTCTTATTATCCGCATACAGATATTGATCTATCAGCCCGGAGAAAAGTTTGTGCAAAGTATACCAGGGAGCCCATACACCTTTTCCCTGAATATTCCGGTTTATCAGTTCCTCGGGCCAGGCACTCAAATATCCGTTTTTCAGTGCATTCTGCACTTCTTCCAATCCGTTAACCAAGCTATCTCCTTTCAGTTTGAATATCTCACTGCCGGTAGCTGCGTACATCAAACCAAGTGCCGAGAGCATGTGTCCGGTAGTATGTCCGCGAAGCTCACAGTCCAAGGATTCCCAACCACCCAGTTTCTTCACTGTCATATATCCGCCCTCACGTCCGGCAAATACACCGGCATTGGTACGGAAGCTATGTAGCAGACGATTCACATCTATTGACGTCATCCAGGCAGAATCCCGAAACATATTATCACGGAAACGACTTGGCAACAGGCGAACATCTTTCAAATCAAAACTTTCCGCCTGAAGGGGAGCCACTGTTTCCTTTTTCAACTTTCCCTGATGTTGTCCGGGATATACAGATTGAGCTGACACTATACCCGATACTGTCAATGAACCAAACAAGATTACCGTAACTAAAACTTTCTTATTCATATTATTTCTATCTTTTATCTATAAGATACGAACAAGGTGCCTTAAACACTCAAAGCCACAAAATTATTTAATTAAGCTACAATTCTTTAATTTAAAGCCCACTTTCTTATAAAATTCATCTAAAACGTCCTATCTTTATTCCCCAAATTAAAGAAAGGAGCTACATGGATTTACGTACGGCAAATGTTACAAGATATATTCTTCCTCTGCGTGAGGGAGGCTCATTGCCTGCTCTAGCCGAAGCTGACGATGAATTTAAGTATGTAGTCAAATTCAGGGGGGCAGGACACGGAACAAAAGCGCTGATTGCCGAACTGATTGGTGGGGAGATAGCCCGTGCACTGGGTTTCAGAGTCCCCGAAATAGTTTTTCTGAATCTGGACGAGGCCTTCGGACGAACGGAAGCAGACGAAGAGATACAGGATTTACTTCAATGGAGTCGAGGACTGAATATGGGATTGCATTTCCTTTCCGGTTCGTTGACCTTTGATCCGATAGTACATCAAGTAGATGGAAAAACGGCTTCGCAAGTAGTATGGCTGGATGCCTTGCTGACTAACGTAGACCGTACCATTAAAAACACCAATATGTTGATATGGCACAAAGAACTATGGCTGATAGATCATGGGGCGTCCCTTTATTTCCACCATTCCTGGACTAACTGGCAAAAACAGGCACTGGTTCCTTTTGTACAGATAAAAGATCATGTATTATTACCGTTTGCCGATAGACTGGAAGAAGTAGATATCGAATTCAGACAGATATTGACTTCTGATAAAATCCGTGAGATAGTCAATGCTATTCCCGACGACTGGTTGAACTGGACAGAAGGCACAGAAACTCCACAGGATTTGAGAGACATTTATATTCGATTCTTAGAAGAAAGGATGAAACATTCCGAAACATTTGTAAATGAAGCGCAAAATGCAAGAAAGGCACTTATATGAATACGCAGTCATCCGTTTCGTTCCTAAAGTAGAACGGGAGGAGTTTATCAATATGGGGATTGTGTTGTTTTCCAAACAAGCCAAATACCTGAAATCCCTCTATACGATAGATGAGAACAAACTAAAACTGTTTTCTTCCGAACTGGATATGAATTGCCTGAAAGAAGGGTTACAGGTCTTTGACAAGATATGCATGGGAAATAAAGAGGGAGGAGCCATAGCCAATATGGATATTCCTGACAGATTTCGTTGGCTGACTGCAGTAAGAAGTTCCTGCATACAAGTATCTCGCCCACATCCGGGATTTTCTACTGATTTAGATAAGACTTTGGAAAGATTGTTCAAGGAATTAGTACTCTGATTCCTTGGACAATCTCTTTGTCAAACTAACGGGCAGTAATATAAAAGCTCTGTTCTACTGCTTCAGCAGTCTGCACTTTAGGTTCTCCGCTACGCCCATATTGCCAGGCTACCACTGTCACCTTTACCGGAAATTTTGCACGTGGGGGAATTTTAGTCAATGCCAGTTTATCTCCCTTTATCTCTGCCGGACCTTCTTTTACATAATAGTAAACCGGAAGGCCGGAGTCAGCAGTTCCATTTAAACTTATTTCTTTCACTGAAGCTTTTACATCGGATAGTTTCGGGAAAATTATACTTTGGGGTATCCCTTCCTTATTCCGGTAAGGAATACGAATCTCTACCTGCTGAACGGCACTCCGGTATTTATGATCCTGTTTTACGGAAGCCATCAGGCAGATGCCTCCTGTACGTTTAGGATTATCCAATCCCATCCGATAGAAACGAACAGTAAAAGTTGTATCATTCACCACTTCCACCGGACCGCAAATTCTCGACATTCGAATGGGATGCGTACTGTGTTCTTTTGAATATTCGTTCCTTAACGTATCTGTGTACACTGCTTTCAGGTGGAAAGTGACTCCGTCCGCTTCGGGTTGAAAAGAAGGAGACATACGTACATGGGATTTCGGATTGAAAGTTATCAGTTTTCCTTTTTGCTCAAAGCCGATATACTGCTCTGTCTTTCCACGCTCATTGGCGTAATATTTTTCTGTGGCATCTGCCATTTCCTTATCAAAATACCAAAACGCATGGTTCTTGTCTCCTTTATACTTATCATAGGAAGCGGCTTCGGCTGTAGGCTTTTCATTCTTTCGCCAACGGTCTGCCAGCCAGCCATTCTTTGCTTCTACCGGAATTAACTGAATCGGAGCATCCAATGACGAATGCTCCGGCAACCGATATTCCACTGTCTTTTTCAGAAAGAGAGAAAGATAATCAATCAATTCATCGGATATGTCGAAATGTCCGTGTCCTGCATCAGCAAGAAATGAAAGGGGAGCATTCGGATATTCACGACGATAATCGAAAGAGGTTATCAACCGGTCTTCCCACCATTCGTCCTCTCCCATTACCATTAATGAGGGGATACCTTCAATCGTACGGGTTCCCCAATCCAAATTCGCACGCCCGTAACCCGTCAAATGAGTTCTGGGAGAATCACCGTGAATAGAGAGTACGGCCAATGTACGTTCAGGATTCCAGGCGGCAAAGTTCCACGGATAAGTAGCCATTGCCGAGTGTCCGATGGGTATAACCGGGGCAAACTCCAGTTCTGTATATCCGCTTATTTCAGACAAGTTCTTCATCATTGTTTCAAAGATTTGTTGGGTACCTTTTGTCACGTCCCAGCGTTGGTCTATTCCGGGAGTGATCCATATCTCTGCAATTCCCAGTTTGCCCATATTCTTCCGAAATTCAGGATGCTCGAAAATTGTTTCTTCGGTCATATTGTGTTGCCCGATGATGACGGCACGGACTTGTTTACAGTTTTCCGGTATCCATAGATAGGCAGAAGGGTGGGCGTTTGTCTCTTCTGAAATCAGCTCTTTTATTTCCACTGACCATTGCCAGGGGGCTGCTGCCACCTTAGCAACCTGCATGAATAATGACAACAATACAACAAGAAAATATTTATTCATAATGCTTCTTTTAATTGATTTAACTTCCTATACTACGAATATGAAGAACAAAATACTCAAAAAACGACTATATAATAGTAGATATTAAATGCAAAGATAGAGTTATCCGTAAAAAAGGTAGCAAAACCCGTAATCTATATAAAAACAGATTACCTTTTACAGACTAACTTTGTATAGAGGAAATAAAGATAATAAAAACATTAGAATACGCTTTTATTTTAATAATATACTCGATTATGGAAAAAGTAAAATTGAACAATGGCATTGAAATGCCTATTTTAGGTTATGGTGTTTATCAGGTTACGCCTGAAGAGTGTGAACGTTGCGTGTCGGATGCAATCAGTGTGGGCTATCGTTCTATTGATACGGCACAAGCCTATCATAACGAAGAAGGTGTTGGAAATGCAATCAGTAAATGCGGCGTACCACGTGGGGAACTGTTCATCACTACAAAAGTATGGATTTCAAATGCCGGTTACGAAAAAGCTAAAGCTTCTATTGATGAATCACTTCACAAATTAAAAAGTGATTATATAGACTTACTGCTCATTCATCAGCCATTCGGTGATTATTATGGAACTTACCGGGCTATGGAGGAAGCATATAAGGCTGGTAAACTCCGTGCAATCGGTGTCAGCAACTTCTATCCTGACCGCTTTATAGACTTGGCAGAATTCTGTGAAATTACTCCTGCCGTCAATCAGGTAGAGACACACGTTTTCAACCAACAGATAAAGTTGCAGGAAGTAATGAAAGAATATGGTACTAAAATTATGTCATGGGGACCGTTTGCTGAAGGACGAAACGACTTCTTTACCAACCCGACTCTCCAGGAAATCGGTAAAGAATATGGCAAATCAGTGGCACAGGTCGCACTGCGTTATCTGATTCAACGCAATATCATCGTGATTCCTAAATCGACTCATAAAGAACGTATGATTGAGAATTTCAATGTTTTCGATTTTTCGTTAACACCGGACGATATGGCGGCTATCGCTGCGCTTGATACAGCTAAAACACTCTTTTTCTCCCACTATGATCCGGAGATGGTGAAGTGGTTGATTAATTATGGTAAATAGTGGTAAGTAGTAAATCCCAATAAAGACTACAAATGGGAATTTAGCGGTTAAATGAGAATTTATCGGTTAGGCTGAAAGCCTTACAATTATATATTTATTGGGGTGCCCTGAAAGGGCTTAATTATATAGCGTAGGGCAACGCCCTACGTAAAAACAGCAATCTGAATTTGCGCCCTGAAAGGGCATAATTGTATACGGTTCCGCCCTTTCAGGGCTTGTGGCCGATGTGTCTTTTTCGTAGGGCGTTGCCCTACGCTATATAATTAAGCCCTTTCAGGGCACTCCGCAAAATTATCATTTACTTGTCATTTTCACATACTCAATGACCATCAAAATAATTTGAGTCATTTCTTTAGCGGAGTGAAATGCAATGCGGCTCCGCCACTTGCTTTTAGCTTCAAAACAAGCTTATCTCCGGCTTTTATCTTCTTATGAGTACTGCGTACTTTCGTGCGTGTATTCAGCTTGTCATCATCTTCGTACAGGTGAAGCATGTACTTCTTACCCGGTTCCAGAAAATCCGTAGTCAATGTAATTGTGCGGGCTTCCGTATTCGTCATTGCTCCTACAAACCAGTCATTCCCCGAACGACGTGCCTGAACGATATATTCACCAATCTCTCCATCTAACGCGCGGCTGTCATCCCATACACTCGGAATTGCTTTCCAAAATTCCAGTTCTTCTTCTCCCTGGTAGAATTCCGGTCTGTCATACCAAAACATAAATTGCAAAGGACTGTAATACACAGCTGCCATCGCCAACTGATGTGCTTTCGTATTCTTCACCCGATTATTGAAATAGCAAAGCGTATAGTCTCCTGCACCTGCCAGATAGCGGGTGAAAGGAAGAGTCGTATTGTGTGTGGCATCCGGCATTTCTTCATTTCCACGAATACCTTCCTGCGTCATCAGGTTAGGATAAGTACGGCTGAAACCTGTCGGACGATATTCGTCATGAATATCTACCATCAGATTATATTCTCCACATTTACGAACTGCATCATGCAACCAGGTACTCCAACGCTGATTACCTATCTGTACAAAACCGAACTTGATACCTTTCAATCCCCATTTTTTATACAAAGGCAACAGAATATCCAACTGCTGCACTAATGCGCGCTGATTGACATACACCATAAGTCCGATTCCTTTCGATTCGGCATATTTACACAAAGCAGGTATATCAAGGTCTTTATCAGAAGAAACTGTAGTAGCGTCCGAACTCATTTTCATTTCCGGTCCGTACCAGCCTGCATCCATGTGTACATACTGAATACCGCGTTCTGCCGCAAAATCAATGGCCGCTTTTACTCTATCTTGTTTCAAGTCGCCCGAACGGAATACTTTCCCGGGTTTGATCCAAGAAGTATCAGCCAGTTTGCAAGCCGGATTCAGATTCAAGACAAGATCATTATTATTAATTAAATCGACCGGACGTTCGCCAACCATGATTACACGCCACGGAGTACTGTAAGGAGAAATAATATCGACGCTACTATACAGGCTTGTCTCCAAAGTGGAAGGTTTCTCTGCCGATAAACGGAATTTACCACGAACATAATCCACCATTTCCGCTTCCAACAAGGCTACAGATAATCCATCAGGCAGTTTCAATGTCAAAGGACGCTCACTCTCCTCTTTGCCCCATCCTTCCAACGGACGGAGTTCATAAGGCCCTTGTGCCCAACGTTCATAATACGCCATCGTTCCTTCAGGCATTGTGAAGCTAGTCTGCTCACCGACGATATGCAAGAAAAGCCCGTTTGTCATTTCCGGAAAATGATAGCGGAAAGTAACTCCTTCATTATAGGCGCGGACTATGATATTCATAAAGTAGTTTTTACGCTTATCATAACCACCATCCCGATTACCTTTTCCTTCTCCTTTCTTGAACTTCAAGGTCATCTCATTATAGCAATCACGAACCTCCGCACGCTCGCCATATACAGGCTTCCATCTCTCGTCCGTCTTTTGATGTTCAGTCCCCGTCAACTTCAGATTCTCACACCAAAAATGACAAGTATCATTCGGTATACCCAACGCCGATTCAAACAACTGATTTTCAATCAGAACACCCAGTTTACTTTCTTCAATCACCGGACGATTTTTATAAGTCAAGGTATAATACATTTGTACATTATCCTCTCCTACCGCACGTTGATAAAAGGTAAAACGATAAGCTCCATCAGGAGACGTCAGTTCCTGACGGGTTTCTGTCATCACATCTTGCGCTTTTATCAATGCCGGTATCACCAACAACAAAAGCAAAATTCTTTTCTTCATTCTATTTACGTTCATGTTTATTCATCTTTCCTATTATATACGAACGAGAAAGAAATTATACTCAAATGTTTATTGCCTGAAAAGCTTATTCCATCTGTTCCCTATAAAAAGTAGGTGTCATTCCTGTCACCCTTTTAAAAATGCGGTTAAAATGTACAGGTGATTCAAATCCGCAAGTAGCACTGATTTGAGATATATTCATCATACTACTATTCAATAGTTTACAAGCATATCCGATACGCATATCAAGTACATACTCTTTGAATGTTTTTCCTGTGTTTTCTTTAAAGTATCGGCAGAAAGCAGTAGGGTTCATCGCTGTATAAGAAGCAATTTCATCCAGACCGATAGACTCGGTATAATGTTTATTCAAATAGGCAATCACTTTTTCCATTCTTTCATTACGCATAATCGAAGGAGACGGAGTATAATGAGAAGTAGTCAGATACTTCCTGTGATTACTGGTAGCCATCATTTGTAGGAGTGAAAGCAACAGGATAATTTGATCTACTCCTTTGGCAGAAGGTATTTGTTTTAATAGCTTAATGATTTTCCCCGAACGGGTAATTGTGAATTTAATTCCTCTGCAAGCATCCTCCAATAAATTCCTGATAGGAATAAACTGGGAGTATTGAGATATAGAATAATGCATGAAGTCTTTTTCAAACTGAATATTGACTCCTCTTACTTTCAGTTCGGATTTTTCTTCGTTATCAGATTCTTCCCCGCCGTCCGGTGGACTTTGCATACTATGAGGCAGTTCGGAACCGAAAAGAATCAAATCACCTTTTGAATAGGAGATAATGCTGTCACCCACCAGACAATCCCCCTCTCCCTTCTCCACATAAATAATTTCATACTCACTATGAAAATGCCACGGATACGTGAAACGTGGATATTCATAAAAGCGGGCACGGACGGGATTAGAAGTCGTAATAGTCAACTTCTCATTCATTATCTTCCTCATAAATCTCCTTTCTAAACTGCTTTTGCAAAGATAGGTAAATATCTTGCAAAAATACGCATCATAGCATGTATAAAAACCCGCTATTTTTGCATCCATTCATAAAAACATTTGATAGAAACCATGAACGAATTATTTAGTATTGCCGGTAAAGTTGCTGTTATTACCGGAGCAGGTGGTGTACTGGGCGGAAATATTGCCCAACACTTTGTACAGCAGGGAGCAAAAGTTGTAGCTATTGACATTCGTCAGGAGCAACTGGACAACCGTGTGGCTGAACTTAAGCAATACGGTAACGATGTAATCGGCATCATCGGTAATGTACTTGACATCGCCAGCCTGGAGAAAGTAGCCGAAGAAGTCGTAGCCAAATGGGGACAGATCGATATTCTATTGAATATTGCCGGTGGCAATATGCCGGGAGCTACTCTCGAACCGGATCAACACTTCTATGATATGGACATCTCTTGCTGGGAAAAAGTGACTAACCTGAATATGAACGGTACAGTTTATCCGTCTATGATATTCGGTAAGGTAATGGCAAAACAGAAGAAAGGATGCATCATCAATGTATCTTCTATGGCTGCTTATAGCGCTATCACCCGTGTACCGGGATATTCGGCTGCAAAAACTGCAGTAGCCAACTTCACTCAATGGCTGGCAAGCGAAATGGCACTGAAATACGGTGATGGTATCCGTGTAAATGCTATCGCTCCGGGATTCTTCATCGGTGACCAAAACCGTCGTGTACTTATCAACCCGGATGGTTCATTGACCGACAGAAGTAAAAAGGTGTTAGCCAAAACTCCGATGAATCGTTTTGGCGATATCAAAGAATTGAACGGTGCTGTACAATTCCTGTGCAGTGAAGCCGCTAGTTTCGTAACGGGAGCAATGTTGCCTATCGATGGTGGTTTCAGTGCATTCAGCGGCGTTTAATATTTAATCTTTTAATTTATTCAAACGCTATGATGGAAAAAACATGGAGATGGTTCGGCAAGAAAGATAAAATCACCTTGCCGATGCTCCGTCAGATAGGTGTTGAAGGAATCGTCACTGCATTACACGAGGTACCGAACGGAGAGATTTGGACAGTAGAAGCCATCAACGATTTAAAATCGTATATTGAATCGTATGGGTTGCGCTGGTCGGTCGTGGAAAGCCTTCCGGTTTGTGAGGCAATCAAATATGCGGGTACGGAACGTGAACAGTTGATTGAAAATTATAAAGTAAGTCTTGCCAACCTGGGTAAATGCGGAGTGAAAACAGTCTGTTACAACTTCATGCCGGTAATCGACTGGATACGTACGGATTTACAGTACCCTTGGCCGGACGGTACCAGTTCGCTTTACTACGACCGTATTCGTTTCGCTTACTTCGACATCAAAATACTGGAACGTGAAGGAGCTGAAAAAGACTACACAGAAGAAGAACTGCATAAAGTTGCCGAACTGGACAAAGTGATTACAGAGACCGAAAAGGACAATTTGATTGATACTATTATCGTCAAGACACAAGGATTTGTGAACGGTAATATCAAAGAAGGAGATAAAAACCCGGTTGCTATATTCAAACGTCTGTTAGGTTTATATAAAGACATAGACCGGGATGCTTTACGAGAGAATATGTGTTACTTCCTTTCAGCAATTATGCCTGTATGCGATGAATATGGTATCAACATGTGTGTACACCCGGATGATCCTCCATTCCAGGTTCTCGGCCTACCCCGTATTGTCACCAATGAAGAAGATATAGCCTGGTTCCTGAATGCCGTAGACAATCCGCATAATGGGCTGACTTTCTGTGCTGGTTCTCTTAGTGCAGGTGCACATAATGATACTCGTGAATTGGCTAAAAAGTTTGCAGGAAGAACCCATTTCGTTCATCTACGCAGTACAGAGGCCATGCCGGGTGGAAACTTCATCGAAAGTTCTCATCTATCAGGAAGAGGACATCTGATTGATCTCATCCGCATTTTCGAGAAAGAGAATCCGGGACTTCCCATGCGCGTAGATCATGGACGAATGATGCTCGGAGATGAGGATAAAGGTTACAATGCCGGTTATTCTTTCCACGGACGTATGCTGGCTTTAGCACAGGTAGAAGGAATGATGGCTGTGGTGGATGATGAGAAACAACATAAGATAGAGTTCTAATCTTATGTTTCATCAATATACTTTGAAATACAGGAAAGGAGCTTTACTTTTGTGAAGAAATAAAAAAGAAGAATATTATGAAAGCAAAAACTACGAAGCTCTGTCTACTATTTATTCTATTATGCTCCCTTCCCGTATTTTATTCATGCAGCAATGAAGCTGACGATTTTTACCTGTTTGAATACTGGGAAGTGATGCTCAACCCAGAACCTCCCATTAGTGAAACCAGTTTGTCAATCACAGGAGGTACAAAGTTGGGAATTAAGGGTGGCGTAGCTCCCTATACTGCAGAAATAGCCGATGGGCAAATTGCTACAGCTTATGTGGATGAAAACAATGATATTCAAATCAGCTCTATAAAACTGGGCAGCACGTCATTGATGGTAAAAGACGCTGATGGAAGAATCATAAAAATAGGGCTAAAGGTCGTTAACGGCAAACAATCTTTTTCTGTGAATTCTGTGGAAGCAAGAATCACAGGAATAGATGAAAGTCTGTTGGATGAACAACAAAAAGAAAAACTGGAAGCGGTCATAAAAAAGATAAAGGATGAAGCGGGTATACAAGCTACAGGAGGAATAGCTTTCTCTTATGACCAAAAAAGTAGTGGTAAAGTGACAATTGTTACTAGTAAAAATAATACTCCGAAAATAGAAGGAAGCTTCTCCCGCTCCACATCAGAGTCAGGCACTACATTCCAAATTACAATCAATGGCAAAGAGTATGACTGCAAATTTAAACTTCCCGAACTTCCCGAACGTCCCGATACTTCAAAGAGTATCACCACACGAGACCTTGGCCCGATTCCTTATTGGTTAGTGGAAGATGTAACTGAAGATTATAAATCAGATGTGACTGGCCTATTCGAAATAAATGCCATCTCCCTGAAAATAGAACGCATTTATATAGGTTCATTCACTCCTTTACGATAGGTTTATTCCTCTTTCTATAAAATAGATGCGGCAAAAAGCACGAAAAACTGTTTTTTTGTCGCATCTATCATCTTTTAGTTATTAGCTACTTTATCCGTATCTTCTCTACAAAATCTTTTTTATCTATATTCAATTCTTCCAAAGAAGTGATCCGCCTACCGTTCAACACAATGTTTTCGAACAAAATATTCTCAATCTTCCTATTCTTATCATAACCTTCTATTAAAGAAGAATTGATATATTTCCCGATACATGAAATATTACGGAATATTATGTTCTTGACACCTCTGCCGGGACCTGTATTGTATTTTTGGTTATACATCACCCGAAGATGAAATAACTGTCCTTCCTGAATATGTTCCACACGAATATCCTCAAAAGTAATGTTTTGTGCCAAGTTGTGATCCCCTACGTTGATAGTCATGCAACCTTGATAATCACGGTCGTCCTCATCATGTTCCAATATATCGATATTTTTGAATACTATATCTTCCAAAACTTCATCTCCTGTTTCCGTATTTCCATGCGTACCGATATTGATAGGATGCGCAATGTCCGCCCATAGAGTAGAGTTAAATACACGAACGTTCCGGCAATCTCCATAATAATTCCAACGATGCGTATAGAGTGCTATGCAATCATCTGAATTACGGAGAAATACATCATCAATCAACACATCGGAACAAGACATAAAATCCAATCCGTCACTCCAGCCCTGATAACTAAATGATTTCAGATTCTTGATAGTGATCCCGGTAGATTGTCCACCGGAAACAGTGTAATGCCGCGAATTAACAACCGTTATTCCATCAATCAGTACATTCCGGGAATAAGCAATTGATATTCCCTGTTGCGGTTCGAGCAGCATACCATGTCCCAAGATTTTAACATTTTCGACACTATCACAAGTGAGACAACCCTTCAAAACTGCACCTCCTTCTAAATAAACCGTCGTATTACTGGGAATACGGAAGCATTTTCCAGCCGTATCAGTCGGTTCATGTATTCCAGCTTCAAAATACATCACGTTCGGATCATTCTTATCCGGCACATTTTTGATGATAGGATTGGCAAATACATGCAAATTATTCAGGCGATCTCCATTAAACTCAACCGATAACTTTTGTGGTTTATCTATCGTAAACAATAGAAAGTTACCATCAATCTCCGGTTGGATACCTTTAGATAAAGGACGCACCACTGCCGAACGGATTTCCCCATTGTTCTTTTGTACCAATACTTCCACTTTCCCTGAAAAGTCGAACTGAACCATCGTGGCATCGGACTTCGTATCCATATCCACCTTTACGTTATACTCATAAAGGTCTACCCAATCTTTTTCTCCCACTTGCCGTACTTTTACCGTATAGTCATCATTGTGACGGGCATAATAGATGCCTTGAGGCACCGGATAGATGACTATTTCTGCTTGTATGCCCCCTGTGGTCATTACAAGTAAAAATGTGAGCGCTATTCTTATTAGTTTATTCATTTCAAGTTTTTACTAATACCGTTAATGTCCAAGAATTCACCACAGATTGATACAAATAATCCATCCACACTGGCATATCCAAATCTGTGGCGAAGTCTAACACATTTTATTCATTTTATCTTGCATACATCAGCGTACCGAGCCCAAGTACGTCATAGCCACCGGAGTTAGCGTCATAATACCCACCTCCTCCTTCTATTCCTACATATTCCGTAGCTATCTTAGTATATTTGAGATTATCATTCGAGATATTTTTTATCCCTTTGTAATGATAATAAGGCAATGCCCATATTGCACGTTTAATCCATTTGCCGCCACCAAGTGCTGTTTGTTCTTCCGGAATCGGATATCCCCATTGACTCTGTTTTTGCCATATATAAGTAGTATATGGTACAGTCTCATTAGTGTAATTACAACAAGCGGCATATTCGCAGGCCCGTAGGAAGAGATTATCATCATAAGCAAAGAAATCGTCTCCCTGGCTCCATGCCAACTGACAAATAACTCCCATCAATCCGACACACATCAACGTGTGTCCTTGGTCACGTCCACTTTCCTGCCATTGAGCAAAGTTATAGTCCGGTGCATAATCGTGATAGATAGCACGACGTAAACGTCCGTTTGTATCACCTGTCTGCAAATGGGCAATACCTTCATTATAAATATCACGACGATCGGTTACAATGCCGATAGCCATTTTAGCCGCTATATTACAAAGACACCAGTTAGCCCAATAATGTAACGCATTCGTATCGTGATGACGTTTCAGGAAATCATCATTAGCAGGATAGAACACTTTAAGCAACCAATTCTGGAACGCTGCGAAGTCCGCACGATCCCATCCTCCATAATCC
This sequence comes from Bacteroides sp. MSSM.1001136sp1_RTP21357st2_D2_RTP21359_211015, assembly GCF_040913205.1. Lineage (NCBI taxonomy): Bacteria > Pseudomonadati > Bacteroidota > Bacteroidia > Bacteroidales > Bacteroidaceae > Bacteroides > Bacteroides sp. MSSM.1001136sp1_RTP21357st2_D2_RTP21359_211015. The sequence continues at coordinate 116,482 of NZ_JBDFVF010000010.1, forward strand.
CTCAATAATTCACCGGCAATAGCAAATTCATAACCATAAAGTCCTGCAGCAAGCGATAAATTCGTATTACCTGTTACACCTACACAAGTCTGTACCCACTTATTCAGATTCTCCACCGCTTTTGCCGCATATTCATCATCTTGTTCAATTTTCCAACGAAGCGCCTGCTGATATGCAATAGTGGCCCCTCTGGCTGCATTCATATAATTTTCATCACCGGAAACTCCACGTTTAATCCATTCCGTAGGATAAGTATCTGCCGTCTTCTGCGAAAACTGACTTTCTACTAATAATTGATAAGCACTTACCCAAGGCTCTTCTCCGGCAGCTTTTTTATCCCGGATACGCTGGAAGTCTTCCTCCGTATGCAACCCTTCATGCAACATGGGTTCCGTTGACGGTTTAAGTTCAACCTGTTCCAAATTTACATTATTATCAGGAAGAGGAATTTTATTCAAATCAGTTTCCACATTGACACCCGGAAGGTCAATGCCGTCCCCACATCCTACCAAAAACAGGGTAGCAAATACTACGGTTATATAATATATCTTTTTCATCATATTTTTGGTTTAATGGTACACCATATCTACCATTGATTACGGTGCACCCAATTATAGTTTATTGCTCTACTAACTCTAATTTGAAATTATCTATCTTAGCCCGTCCTTGTTTTACTGTAATCGTACATACAAAACCAATGACAACATCGGTAGGCTCTTCAACAAGAATATCAACTACTACATCACCCGTACCCGAAATAGAAGCGTTTGCCAGACTCTTACTTGGTATATCACTCGTATTTGCCATCTCATTACCTTTACAAACCGCAACATAACCGATAAAACCTCTGCCGTCATATTCATAAACATGTGCCGTCAACTTATATTTTCCTTTTTGAAGATGAGAAGTCTGATATACCTTACCATCATTTTTAGGATTGTCAAATCCCCAATCTGTTTGTAAAGCCAAACCTGCATCACTTCCATCACCATATTTCGTTTTAAATGCCAAATCAACAGCAGCACCTCCTTCACCAGCAGTCAAGTTAGAGTTCTGAACTATCCAATAAGCAGCTTTTGCCCACTCTCCTTTTTTATGGAATCCTTTATCTCCACCTTCTTTTACATATTCAAAAGGCTGTTTATAGTTCATGAGTACATATTGAGAAATATCTCCATCCGTCGGCAGAGGTCGCAATATATCACTCTCTACGGGTTGTGCAATACCTTCAAACACCATTGTTACTTTTCCACCATTGAAACCTTGCGGAACCGTTACAGTAATAGAAGTCGTAGTAATCTCTTTAACCGTAACGGGTACGGATATTCCCTCAAATGTAACTGTAACAGAATTCTTATCCGTTCCAAAACCTTTTCCTGTAAATGTTATTTCCTGTCCGGCTTTTACTAATGTACCATAAGGATAAATATACGGTGTTTCAACAGAAGTGATTTCCGGAGTTTCCCAAACCTCAAATGTGCCCGATTCGCCCATCTCTATTTCCTTACCCTGAATGATCAGTTTAATCTTCACCGGAGCTTCTGATGAAACTCCTTTGGGAACATTCACTACGATATTACCTTTATCATTCAGTGTCACTTTATCACAAACTGTTTCTCCGAAAAAGACCTGAATATTTTCAGCTTTCGTACCAAAGTTCTGACCAATGATCATTACTTCCGCATTAATATATCCGGCTTTCGTTGAAATGCCTGTTACTGTCGGCATCGGTAATACCGTATATTTCAACTGTGTCCCGATAGTTTCAAACGGAGTAATGACAGTAATTGTATAATCTCCGGCTTCCAACGAAGCAGGTACAGTGAGTGGAATACTCTTATCCGTCAAATTATCTGTATCTATTGCAGCTTCTACAGGTTCTCCGCCAGCTTTAGAGAAAGTTACTTTCAAAGGCTCCAACCCTTCAACAGACTTATCCAGCAATTCTTGCACAAGATTGGTTCCTGTTATTGCAAATTTACTGCCAGCAAAACCTGATGGAACCGGTTCGTCTTCCTTAGGAGTATCAAGCGTTGCATGCTTCAACACAGTGAAAGGATAAGAAGCCAAATCAATCGTTTGTTCTGCCATAATAAGTGTCATAACTCCACTGACAGCTGTCTCGGGAATTTTGGCCGTAAATTCGGTATCAGTAGGTGTACCCACAATCTCTGCCTTGTCTGTGGAAGTCCCGAAAGTCAAAGTATACAGTGTTTTAGAAGAAACAAATTCTTGTCCTTCGAAAACGATACTGGCACCCGGAAAACCATAAGAAGGTTTCACTACGCTGACACCCGGCTTACCAAGTACACGATAAACTAGATCAGTCTCCACACGTTGCCCGAAAACCTCAACGGTTATCTTTCCGTTTGTTGCCGATTCCGGCACTTTCGCAAGGATAGCATCATCGGCGCAGGAGACTACTACTGCCTCCTGGGAACCGATAAATACTTTCACATCTTCTGTTATGATACCAAAATCACTGCCACTTACGGTAAACTCATTCCCAACATATCCTTCTACGGGATCTATCTTTGTTACAGTCGCCACAGGATCAGTGTAACTCATTGAAACAATTTCTTCGTTATCCTCGTCACAAGCAGCTAATGCGAAAAGCGAGAGAAAAACGGGAAACAGATAGTTATATATTTTCTTCATAATCTTAATTATATTATCACGATGAATTACTCTTTTTTCTTTTTCCACATCATTCAAGAATCAATTTCAATTCTGTCACCTTAAAGTATGAATTACCTTTAGCCAGAGAAGTCAGGAATCCAATGACAACATCCGTTGTCTCCGTCACTTCAAATGAAGGTGTTACCAAAATACCCGAGTCATCATTTATTCCAGCTTTGTCATAGATCGCACAAACTCCATTTAATTGCTCAATATCAGCTACATTCGGTATATCACTCTCACTATTTCCTTTAGCCATCAATGCAGAAATAAAATTCCCCGCATCACTTACTACCATCGTATAGGCATAAGTAACTTCCAGTCTGTATTTACCAGGACGAAGTGTAGCAACTTGCCATATTTTCCCATTCGTATAAGCTTCTTTATCCCATCCATTCTGGAACGCTAATGTGAAGCCCTCTGCTGCTTTATACTGCATTCCGGTAACAGTAGTATTGTTTTTGGCATTGAAAGATGCTTTATTTTGATTCCACACTGCCGGAGTCCACCATTCACCGTTCTTCCAACTTTCATCATTTGCCTTGGCAAACGGCTGCTTATAGTTTTGAAGATAAAGCACTGTCACATCACCCTTTGAGTTAGGATTAAACATTGCACTACCTGTCATTGTATATCCATGAATAGTTACAGTCACATTACCTGTCTTATAATCAGCAGGAGTTGTCGCAACAATAGTAGACTCATCCACCAGCTCAAATTCGGCCGGCGTTCCATTGAAACTAACAGAAATATCGGATGGATCCGTACCAAAGTTTTCACCTGTTATAGTAACCTTGTCTCCCGTATCGGCTACCCCTTCACCGTCTTCACTATCAGAAGTCACTGTAATGACACGTGGTGTAGGCAGTACTGTATAATGACCGATATTCTCCACCTTTTTATTATAAATCTGTAAAGACAGATTGCCTGTTACTGCAGTTTCCGGCACTTCCACTACCAAACGGTTATTTTTGCAATCGAGCACTTTATTGGATTGGACTTCACCGAAGAAAACTTTCACAGCTTCAGCACGGTCACCAAAATTGGTTCCCGTAATAACTACCTGTGTAGTGACATATCCGTCCGTAGGATAAATGCTCTCCACTACCGGCACAGGATAATCATAAACTCTATACTTGGGGTCTTGCTCACAACCGGAGAAAAGTGCGGAAACACAAGCAAGTATTGCCAAGTGAAATGTATATTTGAATAAAAACTTCATATAATCTATGGTATTATACGTTAAACGATTGAATGATTAATATCCCGGATTTTGTACCAGATTTGAATTCAGGTTGATTTGATTTCTTGGAATCGCCCACAAATAATCTCCCTTAGTAAATGCGCAGTCGGATGATTTGAGAAGCACTACACAAGGTAATTTGCCTTTACCTGTTTCCACTTCTTCCGTCCCCTTCGTAAAGATAGCCGGATTGAAAGCACTGGTAGCATTCCCGTTTTCGTCTATAAATGCCGTCGGATAGCTGGCATTACCTACTACCGCACCGCAACGAGACTCATTCAGATTCTTCTCCGCAATACCCCAACGTTTCAGGTCGTCACAACGGAAACCTTCCATATAGAGTTCCAAGGCACGTTCACGGCGGATCTCATCCAGCATTACCTGATTGACTGTCTTACTCGCATTTGCCGGCACTCCTTCCTGAATTCGCTTTGCCAATGCATTTGTTAGGTTGGCAATTCCCGCACGGGCACGGATTTTATTTATCGACTTATTCAACTGGTCATCTGATATTTCACCATAGCGTTCCATCACAGCTTCAGCATAATTCAAGTATACTTCTGCCAACCGAAGTACCGGATAATTGGCCGATTCATCTTTACTTTGGCGTTGAATATCAGTAATAGCAAACTTGGAAACACCATACCCACAGTTCTCAACTGTCAGGCTCGTAGCATATGAACCTACATAAGAAGTCAAACGGAAATCCCGATTCTGAAATTCGTCCCCCGGATTCTTATATCCCTGGAACTTATCAGACATACTGACCGGAAGCCCGTCAGTGCATAAAAACATATCAATCAATTTCCGGCTGGGACGCATATCCGTATAAATCACCTGATTCAAATCAACCTGTCCTTTACGCGTTTCCTGACTATATACAGAAGCGATGATAAATTCCTTGTTCGTCGCTCTTCCGGCACCGGCAGGATTACTGGCTTCTTCTTCAATATTAAACAGGTAACGATTGCTCATATTTCTCATAGCTGCAACATTGTTATAATTCCAAAGGGAATAAGCAGCATCTCCCATCACTGTTTCGGATAATTGAACGGATTCTTCCAGAAAAGTATTTACCTGATCGGAAGCCGGACCGGCAGAACCTTCAAAATCAGTAGAAGTGCCATTGTACTTACGCCAGGTAGCTTCATAAAGTAACACGCGAGCCTTAAATGCCTGTGCAGCCTGTTTGCTGATTTTACCTTTGTCGGCAGAGGTTATATTCTGTTCCAACGGCAACCCTGCAATAGCCTCATCCAAATCGGAAAGAATCAAGTTGACAACCTCATAACGGCTGTTACGTTTTCCATATAACTCCGGTGAAGTCACGTCGAGAACTTTCGTAACGACAGGCACTCCACCAAAAAACTTCAATAAGTAAAAATAGTTATAGGCACGGAAAAAATGACCTTCGGCTAATTCTTTTTTAATATCCGCTAAATTACCTGTATAGGAAGAAACTGCTCTTTCAAACATGTGATTAGTGGCACGAATATTACCATAGCAATTACCCCAACGGCTATCGTCATTAGGAACTCCCATCACACCGGTCCCCACACCATACGAATATCTGAAACAAGTAGAAAGATCGGATGCCGCATCCATGTGATCGAATATACTTCCATAGGAAGACTGCCATCCCAATAATTGCCCGTAAAGCCCGTTAGCATATTCACGGAAATGCTCCGGAGTTTTGAAATAAATCACATCTGTCTTGGCATCCAGTGGTTCCAAGTCAAGGAACGTATTCACGCATGAAGAAAATCCCAATGCGCAGGTGCAAATTAATATATAGTTCGTTGTTATCTTTTTCATATCTTCTATTCTGTATTTAATTTTCCATAGCTACTATAAAGTGATGTTCAGACCGAACGACCAAGTACGTGCAAACGGGTATCCACTGTTGTTGGAGGCTGCTCCCATTTCCGGGTCGAAACCGTCTCGAATACTGGTAGCTTCCCATAAATCATTACCAGAGAAGTAAACACGTACTTTTTCCAGTTTCACCTTGCGAGTCCATATCTGCGGCAATGTGTAGCCGACTATTAATGTTTTCAAACGGATATAGCGGTTATTCTGCATCATAAAGTCGTTATTCTGATAATTCCAGCGTGCGAGATTCGCATTGGTAGTCAAGCGAGGGAATTCAGCATTCGGATTGCTCTCTGTCCATGTCTTTCCCAAATATGTCGGGTTCTGATTGGCAGTACGTGTTTGAAAAGGATAAGCCATCCAGTCATTACGGATAACATACTGCTTGCCGACACCTTGGAACATTGCGTTCACATCAATACCTTTCCATGATCCTCCCAGTGTGAAACCGAAAACAAAATGTGGATTGGAGTCACCGAGATATTGCAAATCGCTATTCTCATTCCCTGCACCGGAAATCTTATAATCACCATTCAAATCCAAACGTTTGGTATCACCCGGACGCAACCGGCTTGCACTTCCTGCTCCTACACCAGTCAAATCTTCTTTACCCTCTCCATAGAGTGCATAATAGCGGTCTACTTCTGCCTGATCTTTAAAGTAACCATCTGTGCGATAAAGGAAGTACGAATTCAACGGATACCCATTCACGGCTGCATTCCAACCAGCCCCATAAGAATCTGCTCCTTCCATCTCTTTCAACAGACTCTTTGTATCACCAATATTAAAGTTGGCATAGTAAGAAAAGTCTTTAATCTGATCGCGCCATCCAATAGTGAATTCCCAACCTTTTACATTCAAATGACCACTATTCGTTTTAGGAGCTTTACCTCCTAATACACCCGGATATGTGACATTTACCAACATACCGGTATTATCTTTTATAAAATAATCGAATGTAGCTTTCAAACGATTATCGAAAAAGTTAAGATCGATACCAAAGTTTTTCTGTGAAACTTTCTCCCAAGTACGGTCATAAGAAATTAAACCGCCAAAACCTGAAGATACCTGATTGGCAGGTATAGTTCCAAAACCGGCTGTTCCAAGAGAGACAGTAGACACATAATCGTAATCACCCAGCCCGACATCATTACCCGAACTACCGTAACTTAAACGCAACTTACCAAAAGAAAGAACAGGTTTTAAAAATTCTACAAATTGTTCTTCCGAGAATGCCCATCCCAAAGAGATAGAACCAAAGCTTTTGAAACGATAACCGGGAGCAAACTTGGAATTTCCGTCACGACGCCCCATCAATTCAACCATATATTTTTCCGCATAGTTATAATTCAAACGGGCAATATATGAATAGGTACCATTATGAGTCTTTCCTCCACCGTTACCCTGTGTACCCGTAGCCAAATTCAAATCGTAAATTCCGGCATCCTCAAACTTCTCACGGGCGGTAACAACTTTCTTAGTCACCCATTTCTCGGCATTGATGCCGAACATAGCATCTATATTATGTATTTCGGCAAATGTACGCTTATATTTCAATAACCCTGAATAGTACTGATACCGGGCATTATTTGCCTGTACCAAATATCCCGGCTGATGGGAATCTTTAAAATTCAGCACATCTTGCGGAGTACTAAGGGTTTGTGTTGTTTCATATACTAACTTCGCCGTCTGCTCGCCGAACCAATTGTAACACTGTACCGGAAGCGAATAGCGTTCTCTGCGATATTCCTCATTTTGAAATGAAGCAGTACCCTCGAAAGTGATTCCTTTCCAAATATCCACCAATGCTTTAAAATCGACACGAGTAGTCAACTTCTCTCTCTCGTCACGTCCACCATCCGTTGTAGCTGCTGCCGCATTGCGATCACCTACATTACCGAAGTTAGCGTACCATTGTCCATAGGGATTTTTTGCCGGGAAAAACGGAGCATCGTTTCCGTAAAGTGTACGGTCGATACCATGCGTGGGTGTTTCGGTATTTGTTTTAATCATACTGGCTGAAGTCTCCAGTTTGAACCAATCAGTCAATTTGATTCCGTAGTTCAAGCGCAAATTCAACTGTTTCTGTCCGTCATAGGCTGTAGCCAGATTAGCCTGGTTATCAGCATAAGCTAATGAGATGCGGTAATCGGATTTATCCGTAGAACCTGCTACACTCAAGTTATGCTGGTAAGAATAACGGCGGGCAAACAATTCATCCAGGCGATTGGCATTACCAACGAACATCGTACCCCAATCGGCTACAGTCGACTCATAAATACCTTCAATGCCTTGAGCCATCTTCTTCAGGTTTTCTTCTCCCCAGCCCCACCAGTCATGTTCCGGCATTTCTTTATTGGCTTCCAGCCACATGGAAGCATATTCCTGCATACTGGGAGAGAAAGCCATAATACCATTGGTAGTGAAACGCATATTGAAGCCATAATCAACCGTTGTCTTGCCTTTACCTTTTTTGGTAGTTACCAAGATAACGCCATTAGCTGCTTTCGCCCCATAAATGGAAGCTGAACCGTCTTTCAATACACTAATATTCTCAATATCATCCGAGTTTAGATTTTGGAATGACTCTGAATTCAATACGGGTACTCCATCCACAATAATCAACGGACTACCGCCATTGACAGATGTCAAACCACGAATCTGGAAATTCAAACCTTCATTACCCGGACGTGAGGAAGAACGAGTGACTACCAAACCCGGAGTGGCTCCTTGCAGAGCAGCACCGACATTGGTAATGGCACGACTTTCCAATACCTGGCTACCAATTTGTTCTACCGCCCCTGTCAACGTCGCTTTTTTCTGCGTGCCATAACCCACTACAACAACCTCGTCCAGCGCATTATTATCTTCCTTTAGTACAACTTTAAAATCAGAACGGTCATGAAGATTGATAACCTGATCTACATAACCAATATAACTAACTTTTATCTGTTTTGCATCCGCAGGTACATTTAATGTAAACCGACCGTCAATATCAGTAATTACCCCTGCATTGCTTCCTACAACCACTACATTACAACCAATCAGTGGTTCACCATTCGCATCTGTCACAAGTCCTTTGATGGTGCGGCCCGTCTGGACTACCATCAAACTCTCTTCTACAGAATCATTTGCATAGAGCAATACACCGGGCGAACCACCCAGTAGCATGGCGAAAGCCAATGCGACTCCTTTTGAACATAAGAATTTGGATTTAATTTCCATAATACTATTAAATTGTTAAAGTTAATATGTGTTTTTCCGAATCTGGTATTTAACCGACTTTGGAGAATTCATTTTTCAAATAAGTACGAACCGTTTTACGAGCCAGTAATAATTGACATTCTACTGTACGGGGAGATAAGGACAGCTTTCCTGCAATGGCAGGACAAGAGAGTTCATGATTGAAACTAAGTTCATAAATCTGACGGCGTTTGACAGGAAGAGTTTCCATTACCTGGTCGTGCATCTTCTTTAGTTCACGAAAATGAATGGTATCTTCTGTGGTATTCCGACTGGTGTCTTCCATCCTATTATATATGTAGGCGACGAAATCTTCCTGTTTATAATAACGACGGATTTTATCGGTTACTATATTGCGAGCGATGGTAAAAAGCAAAGACCAGACTGTATCTTTGTTCACGAATACCCTGTGTTCCCATAAGCGGACAAAGACATCCTGTGCCAAATCTTCCGCTTCATGCGGATGGCAAATGCGGATAGCGATATAGTTCTTGATATACTCCTTATATTTAAGATAGCATTCAGAGAAGAAGTCGTCAAATGTAGCTTGCTGTTTATTCATGGCATTAAATTTATCCGTTTAACGATGATACAAAAGTAGGAACAAGTTTCAAATTCAAATACCACAAAAGTAACAGATAACAAAACTATCGTAACAAGCGTGTATTTTTGCAAAAACTTCCCATTTCATCGGGATAAATCTAACCGTCACACCAATAAAAAAGGGGATGTCGTTACATTTGACGACTCCCCTGTTCTTATATTTGCATGGATGAAAGCTTTCATCCGGAAGGATTCATTATTTATTTTCCTGTGATGCCTGGAAATCCGGTATACGTTTTACGTTCGCACCTTTCATCACACCTCTTTTGATCGCTTCATTCGTATCGGTGATTTCTTTCTTCACACGTTTATAGTATTCTTTTGTCAGTCCTTTCTCTACTGCTTCCGATTCTGTTACTGCCCAAAGATACTGATAATCCATCAACATCAAATCCGGTGCCACTATTTTAAAGAAAACACTATCATTTGCAAATTTTTCACGTAAGTCTCCCAAATAGATGGTATCTGCAGGATTTACCTCCTTAACATTTGCATTATTTTTTGAACTGCTACCTCCGCAAGAGGATAACATCAAACCTCCTACCAATGAAATTAAAACTAATACTTTCATATCAACATATATTATAAAATAAAACTTCTTCTGCCCCAATGTGAACAAGAACTTAAAATTATCTCACTTATTGAGCGCAAATGTAATAATTAAACTACAAACACAAGCACAATGTCATTCTTTTCTTCCCGATTCCTCGGCATATTGCTTGGGAAGCATACCGAACATTTCTTTAAAACACTTCGAGAAATAACTGGGTGAACTGAATCCTACCCGGTTCGCTATTTCAACAATCGGCAACTGACTTCCTTGTAATAATTGTGCCGCCCGTTTCAAACGGATGCTGCGAATAAAGTCTGTCGGTGTATGTCCGGTGATGGATTGCAGCTTGCGGTAAAGGCTCATACGCACCATCCCCAGATCACCGCTCAATTCTTCTACGCCATATTCCGGATTGTCCATGTTCTTTTCTATGTATTCCAGACACTTCTGTATGAGCTGTTCGTCTACTGAAGTAATGGTGATAGCACTCGGATTTATTTCTATGTTCTTACGGAATTCCTGTTTTCTCTTTTCCTGTTGCTCTATCAGCTTTTCAATGCGTACCATCAGCATATCAAAGTTGAAAGGTTTCGACATATAAGAGTCTGCTCCTACTTCATAGCTGTTAATCTTGATATCATCGGCAGTGCGGGCCGTCAACAATATCACAGGTATATGGGAAGTCTGCACGTTCGTCTTGATCCGACGGCAAAGTTCGATACCGTCAACTTTCGGCATCATAATGTCGCTGATAATCAGGTTTGGATTTTCCTCTATTGCTTTTCGCTCTCCTTCCTCACCGTCTGCCGCTTCAATGATCTGATAGAAATCTTCCAACTGTTCTTTCAGGAAAGTACGGAACTCCTGATTGTCCTCCACTAACAACAGTTTCTTCAGGTTATCATCAACTGTAGATGTAGTGGTTTCTTTCTCTTTAACATCTGATGCTTCCGTTCCGATGATTTCTTCCGGCAGTTCGTCCGGTTCCGGTTTCAGGTCCATCGGCAACCAAACAGTGAATACTGATCCACGATCTATCTGACTGTCCACTTTAATACGGCCACCATGTATATTTACATATTCCCTTACCAAATGAAGTCCGATGCCACTGCCTATTTTTTCGTCCCCTTCATTTCCTACCTGATAGAAACGGTCAAAGATATAAGGAAGGTCTGATTCGGATATTCCGATTCCAGTATCAGATACGGATATTCTCACGTAGTTTCTTTCTTCTATCTCTTCTGTCGCGAGCTGTAAGTTCACTGTGCCTCCCTGCGGTGTATATTTGAAGGCGTTGGACAAGAGATTATTCACAATCTTATGTACCTTATCCCGGTCGAAGAACATATAAAGCGCTCTATGTTCCGATTGGTTCACAAAGTTAAGGTGCTTCTCTACTGCCATTGGCATGAAGTTGTTATAGGCCGAAACAATAAATTCCTCCATATCGCCGTTCATCAGATGCAACCTCTCTCCTTTCATTTCCAGTTTGCGGAAATCGAGTAGCTGATTCACCAATGACAATAGGTTTTGAGCATTCTTATAGATGGTATTCAGTTGTTTTTTCATCGCATCGTCTGTCAATCGACGTATCACCATGTCTAATGGCGTGATAATCAAAGTCAGCGGAGTGCGGAGTTCATGGCTTATATTTGTGAAGAAGCGGAATTTCATCTGATCCAGTTCTTCTTTCTGCTTCAACGCTTCCTCTTCTTGCATACGAATCATCTTCTGCCGGTTGCGGCGGTTTATTACGTAGATCAGCCCGAAGATTAAGAGAATAACTAAAATTACATAGAAAATACGAGCGGCCAGTGTATCCCAGAACGGGGGATGAATGACAATTTTGAATGCAGACTCCGGTCCCCATATCCGGTCGTTTCCGGCAGCGGACACACGGAAGATGTATTCGCCCGAAGGGAGATTATTATAGACCACACGTCCTTGTCCATTCTCAAAAAGGGTTTCCGTCCATTCTTTGTCAAATCCTTCCAGTTGGTAACGGAAAGAGGTTTGAGAAGGATTAGGGAAGTTCAGACCAGAAAACTCAAGTGTGATATAGTTCTCATCATATTTTAATTGTACTTCGTCCGAATAACTTAATGCTTTATCAAATAAGACACGTCCGTTATATGCTTCGCCCGAAACAACCGGAACATTAAACAAGCGGAATGAAGTAAACAGAGGACGATTGAGGCACTGATTATCTATCATGTTTTCTGGTGAGAAAGCGATAAAGCCGTTCATCAGCCCCAGGAAAAGCTGATTGTCCCTGGTCATTAACGAAGGGAAACTATATAAATCATCCTGACGGATTTCATCTTCCGACAGACAGCTGATTACATGAAAACTGTATTTATCTGCTCTTCTGTCTACTTTTATCTTATAAATAGAAGTGACTGTCGAAATCCATATATCATGGTTCTTATCTTCCACTACGTTCAGGATAGCTTTAGACAGACCTTCTTCTTTCCCTAATGTGTAGCTTTGCCCATTGTAAGTCAAAACGCTCAAGCCATATTGTGTAGCAAACCATAAAGTTCCCTCATGGTCTTTGAGGATCTGATTATACTTGATACTTCCCTGATTGAAAATAGAATTAGCCTGCCCGTCTTCCTCCGGTATCCATATTTTATTCGTTGCAGGATCGTAAATGTAGAGTCCGTTATCACTGCCTACGACCAACCGGGATTGATTATCTATGGCCAATGCATTCGCTACTTTATATTTTTTGAGTTCGGGAAACTGTTCGGACAATAAGTTTATTTGCCCGTTTTCAGGATTGAATAATCCTACACCACCATATATACTTACCCACAATCGACCGGAAGAATCTTCGACCATGACACGGATATTACTGAAATCCAATTCATTCTGATAATCCGTATCGGGATAATCGTAAGATTGTACCTTTCCATGATCTATGCAGTAGAGCCCATCGTGGTATGTTCCGACCCAAACACGCTTCTTGCTGTCCTCATAAAGTACACGGCAATTCTTCTGACTGAATTCATGATAGAATCTGTTCATGCTTTTAGTCTCCGGTTCATAGCGATAGACACCCTGCGTAGTACCCATCAGAATTTCTCCTTTAGATGTTTCGAGCATACAGCGGATTTCCTCTCCTTTCCAGTCGCCATTTATCATCTTCTTATTGTACAGCACTATTTTATTCATGCTGGGATGATAATAACACATTCCCTGATTATAAAGTCCTATCCAAACGGAATTATTTTCCCGGTCGCAATAGATGCTTTGAATACCGTTTCGTACTGTATTACCTGATAATAAAGGAATATCCAGTGTCCGGGTTACAGAGAAATTGTGCATATCAATGACATAGAATCCATCGATAACGGTTCCTACCCATGCATTTCCGCCTTTATCCACGTCCATAGAAGTAAACCATGAATAGTGTCCGAGTTGGATACCTGAAATTTGGTTCCATTTTTTATTATAGACATCATAATAGCCTACTCCACGATCCCACATCAACCAAAAGTCACCATTATCGAGTATCTTCAAAACCACACGGTCATCCGGTTTCAGTTGGTCTTTCAGGAAATCAAGTTGATGCACGAAACGTTTCTTTTCTAAATCGTAGCAACGGATAGCCCCTTTCTGATGAACCATCCAACTGTATTTTCCATGACTTTCTACTCCGAGTAATCCTCCATAGTATTCCATAAACTCATCATTCCTACAAACCTGTTCGATTGACTTTGTCTCTGCATCGTACATATAGACAGAGGAACCCGGCGTCAGAAACCAACAATGTTTCTCTGAATCAATAATCAGGTCCGCCACTTTATCCTTTAAGCCGAATTGTTGAAATAAAGAATCTACGTTATAGATGTACTGTTCGGTAGTCAAATCGAAGACACGCAGGCTCTTGCGTTCTTTCATCCACAAACGTTTGTCGGCATCAATATATTGTTCGGGAATAATATGGTTATATGCTATCGAATATTCGCCATGAATATTGAAAGGGAAATTTGAATAGTTCGCACCATCATACAGGCTTAATAACACAGTACTTCGCACACCGATACGTCCGTCGGGAATGGGGAAAACGCTTTTTACATAGTTATCCGGTAATCCTTCGACAACTCCAATCTGGCGGAATACATAAGGGGATTCTTGCGAGCTAATATAACCCGGATACAATAATCCCATTAGTATGATTAACAAACATATTCGAATTTTCATGGCCATCTTTTTTTGTAGTACTATATTAAGTACGAACGAAAAATCAAATCCCCTTATCCTGCTTTACTATTATTTTCTGAATTTCGAGTTTATCTCCGGCTTGCTCTATCTGTAAACGAAGTACACAAGCTCCTGCGGGAAGAGTGAGTTTTCCTATTTCTCTTTCCGTCCATTGTACAGAGCTGGGTAATTGCATGGGTTCTGTCTTTACTTCTGAATCAGAAGCTACGGACAATAAAGAATTTCCTTTTGATTGATAAACAAGATAAACGGTATAATCTCCATCGGTAGGAATACTTACAGTATAATTCATCCATTCTCCATCTTCTATTTGGGTAACGACGTAATTATCTTCTTCTTTTCGTAGCTCTACTGCTCCGTCAGGTCTGTATTCGTTGCCACGTTTCTTTCCTACATTGTGATAGGTATGCCCTTCGGGATCTTCCGCAAGACAATAATAATCGTAATCGGCAGCCGATATTTCACAAGGCAGCAAATGAATTCCTGATACACGCTTTCCCGTAGAGAAAGAAACGGGATCACCTGCCATCCAGGGAGTCAATCGCTTGGTCAATGTTCCCCAGCCAGTCCATTCATAAAACCAGTTGGGTGCTATCCCCCAGTTTTCGCAACCGTGATGTTCTATCATATAATCACGGTAACGTTTCAACCAAGTATAGTTGTTCTCCGGCAATCCAGCACGTACTGCATAATGCGCCAATGCCATTTCACGAGTTCCGCCACTACCTGCTACGTCTCCACGTCCGTGAGGAGATACGGCTACGGATTCCCAACGTCCACTACGGCTTTTTATCTGGAGAAATTTTCCGTTCTCAAAGGTAACTTCATTTGAATTCTTACTATAACTTGTCGGTTCCCAAGGCTCTTTTTGCTCTTCATAAGTCTGGACTTTAGAGAGGTTATAACGATAGTTCCATTCCAAACCAAGAAGCAAACGGTTATTGAGACAATTATACAAAGAATCTCCCTGATTCCATGCCATTTCTGCGATAGCTACATAATTGTGGATACCTGCCAATACATGTCCCTGGTCGCGACTCGACTCCTGACATTGACCGTTTGGATAGATATAATACTGTAGCTGTTCATCGTATCCATAATCTGAAATCTTGTTTTCTCTTCCTTCCAATTTATAATCAAGCATGGTTGGTGATTTCTTAATCGGTTCTTTGCTAGTGACCGTCGGTCCTGAAGGATAAGGTAAATCATCCGGTCGATGCTTCATTCCCAATAAATAACGGTAAGCACGGTCATACATTACTTCGTTATCTAAGTAAATCCCCATTGCCATCATTCCACGAGCAGCGAAAAGTCCTTGATTACCAAACCTTGCGGCATCGAAATTAAAAATATTCCAATAGAATGTAACTCCGTTCTTTGAATCATCCCAGTAATTTGCATATTTGGAAGAGAAATCTTCCGTATTGCTATATCCAGGATAGACCAACATATTTTTAAAACGTTGCTGGTCTTCTACTTTCCAACCGGAATAATCACGCATTAATTCGGCGGCATCAATTAAAAGGTAAATCTTTCCGTTATCTAATGGTCCTGTTCCACGACTACTTGTATTGGTATAATAAGAATTAGCATTCAGATATTCGACCGCTTTACGGGCATAAGCCTCATCGCCCGTCAGATGCCAAAGCAATGCTAAGTCATGTGCCCGCCTGCCATCTACTCCGATAGTAGCATTAAAACGTCCTTCTCTGATTTGTTTTCCCCGATTGATAACTTGCGTATTGAGTGAAGAATAGGGAGATTCCTTTAATTTCAGAAAAGTAGAATAATAAGGCTCGTGTTTCGCCTTGACCATAGCTTTCATCCGGTCTAAATCACCTTGGGTATAGGTGATTCCGGGATGGATAAAGTTACGTCGTTGCGCTTGCACTCCATCTTGAATATTCCCAATCCATACAATCCCAATAATCCATATAATTTTGTTAATCATAGTGCGATTCGTTTTTTATACAAGTGATAAGCAAAGATAGTATTTAGTAATAGAAAGGAGTTCAAAGTGAATGAAACATTTACTTTGATTAGCATAAACCCAGGAATAAAACTCTTGTATTTATACTCATGGTTCTCTTCCAGACTCCTTAATTCTGATTCCAGTGCAGCTTTGCTCTCATCTATTAATAGATAAGTTATTATCTTCCTATTGCAAAGTTCTTTCCTTCTAATACTAAAGTTACTCTTATCTAATAGAAATCTATAATTGCAAGCTTTGATTATAAAAACGAAAGTTTCATTTATATAATTGCAAGTTCTAATTATATAAATGAAACTTGCATTTATAGTTTATGTTTAACCTAAAGAAAGTTTGATATTAGAAGAAAAGAAGTTTGCACCTAATACAAAGAGATTTTTCCATTCATACTTCATATACCAGATTATGCTATTTGACTGTGATATTCTTTATGTATTCATTCGTGATAAAATCATCTATATTTTTCATCTTCATACCGTTGATAATCACATTATCGAAGATGATATTCTTGACGGAACGTTCTTTATCAAACCCTTTCAATAGAGATGGATTCTCCCCTACTCCATTATAAATGATATTCCGAAAAATAATATCTTCAATTCCCCGGCCGGGTTGCTTATCATACTTTGAATTGAAACGAACATTAATATGAAACAATCTTCCCTCCTGAATATTCTCTACACGGATATCCTCAAATAATACTTTGCGTACCAAGTTTTTATCA
Source organism: Bacteroides sp. MSSM.1001136sp1_RTP21357st2_D2_RTP21359_211015 (assembly GCF_040913205.1). Classification (NCBI taxonomy): domain Bacteria; kingdom Pseudomonadati; phylum Bacteroidota; class Bacteroidia; order Bacteroidales; family Bacteroidaceae; genus Bacteroides; species Bacteroides sp. MSSM.1001136sp1_RTP21357st2_D2_RTP21359_211015. Next base: position 133,619 of record NZ_JBDFVF010000010.1, read on the forward strand.
CCGCAATCCACTGCCATACAGCCCTGATAAAGAAGATCATCTTCATCATGTTCCAGAATATCGACATTACGGACAGTTATATTCTCAAGAATCTCTCCAACCTTATCGTCCGGGTTACCGTGCCCTCCAATATTGATCGGATGAGCAATATCCGCCCAAAGGATTGAATTCTGTAAAGTCACGTTACGACTTCCTCCGTAATAGTTCCAGCGATGGGCATAGATGGCAATACAATCATCACTGTTCCGCATAAAAACATTGTCTATTAATACGTCACTGCAACACATCAGATCTATGCCATCACTCCATCCTTTACAACTAAAAGACTTTAAATTATTGATGGTCAACCCTGTAGACTCACCACCAAATACTGTATAGTGATCTGGATTTATAACTGTAATACCGTCAATCCATATATTTTTAGAATGAGTAACTTCTATTCCACGGATCGGATGGTCGAGAATACCACGCCCGACAATGCGTACATTTTCAGCTTTGTCAATCAATAATTTAGCTTTTACAACAGCTCCGGGAGCTAAATAAACAGTAGTATTGGAAGGAATCTGTATCTGTGTATTCGGCAAATCTTTCGGACGATGGACACCCGGTCCGAAATACATTACTTTGTCACTGCTTTCAGTATAAGTTTCTGTTTCTAAAGGATTAGCAAACAAATGAAGATTATGCAAACGATCACCGTTAAACTCAATCGACAGGCATTGAGGTCTAGTGAGTGTAAAAAAGATAGCATTGTGGTTTACCGTATGTTGTATACCTATTGCTAACGGACGGATTTTCACATCCTGAATGGTGCCATTGTTCTTTTTCACCATCACTTCTACGGGACTGCCTATATCAAACTGTACCATTGAAGCAGATTGTACCCGATCCATATCTACTTGGACTTCATATTCGAATACATCTTTCCATTCACCGCCTGCTTCACGTACTTTGACTGTATAATCATCATTATGTGGCATACCAGTGTTCAATCCTTCCGGATAGGTTACTAATTGGGCATTCCCGAATGTCGAAAATGCAATAGCTATTGCTAACAAACATTTTCTTTTACCTGATAAAACTCCTACTATATTCATATCACTAAACTATGTTATATTTTAATTATTCTGTTTATTGAAGTTCTTTCTAAAACTATACTTCCTATTCCACCCAGGTTGGCAAACTGGTAACAGAAACTATAGAAAAAATAACCAATGCAAAAAATCTCCTTTATTGTCTATTACGAACAATAAAGGAGATTTACCTAGAACATTCCAGTTTTTTCAGTCTTCTTATTTTTTACTTTTTACATACGGTTCTGCATATTGAGTCGGTAGTGCTCTCGACATGTCTTTGAAACATTTAGTAAAACTAGTATAAAATACACCTTCCTATTCTTTATTATAGCTTTATTCGAACGGAACTGCCAAGTACTAGAATATGAATTGAAAACGTCCCTGTACTACACTAAAGTTTGTGCTTTCGATCTCTTTGATATGCGAGCCGGGGATGAAGTAGCTATAATTCAATTTGACAGCAATGTGTTTATTGATATAGTAATTCAATCCGAAGGAGAGGTCTTTCTGTGTTCCGCCTTTTATTCCGGCATCATTCAGAGAGAGATAATTGAAACGGGCACATAGTTCGAGTGCTTTTCCTTCCGGTCTTCCGGGACAGGCTACTTCTTCGTCATACAGATAATTCTGTCCCAACAATAGCCAGGAACATTGCAGATAAGCTCCTTGTGCCGTATAGTTCTCAAAACCCTTTTCCCGTTTTACATGGGCGCGGATGTATTCACCCTGAAGAAAGAATTTATGATAGTAAATTAGCAGTTCGGTTCCTATTTTAAATTGGGATGCTGCATGATCTACATCTGCTTGTATTAATGTACGATTATCAATCGTGCTCACGCCCGGAGATTTATAAGTAAACGTATTCCTGTTCTCATCTTCGGGAAGCGTGCCGTCCGGTGTACGATGGATAGCTGCTAATCCTATATGTATCAGTTTCGCTTGCTCATAAAGTGGACGGTAAACCAAACGTCCGTCAATGGCATATCCTTGCGATGCGTTTTTCAGGTTGCTCAAATCATTATCGGTAAAGAATCCGCCACACAGATAGTAATATTGGGTACGATAGGAATAGGCTACTCCCATACGTCGGCTATTTGTCAATGCCAGCACAGCTCCCGGAGATTGGTTGAAGCGAAGATCAAATGTACTACAAATCATATCGAGACTGAATGGCTCATAGAATTGTCCTATCTGAATGGAACTATTCTTATAGGAATAGGTGGCAAAAGCATCTTTGATGGCTACTTTGTTTCCGGCATATCCCATTTCCAGTTTCATTCCCTAGTTCTGATAGGTAGCTTTTACACCGATGCGAAGGTCATTAAATTCCGTGCCGTTGCCAAAGTTATTCGGATTCTTCAGATACACTCCTCCATCCATTAATAGACGCCCGGTGATTTTATATTGTATGCCATCGGGCAGATTCTGTGCCGTTATCCGGGAAGTCGTTAGTATTAGAGATAGAAGGAAGGAGAATTTCAAATATAGTCCTATTATTTTCATCGTCCACCTTTTATCAAATTTGTGAAAAAGTAGTTGGCTCCATACCTTCTCCCGTAAATTTTATCCCGTTGCTCATTTCGGCTTCTTTCGCTTTCTTCAGTTGTTTCTCTTTTTTATAGCGCTGTATCAGGTAAATCATGGAGCAGGTGAAAGCAACCGTACAGATCAGTCCTACGTAACCGGATAATATATTATAAAATTCCAACCAGTTTATGTCTGCATGGGCAAATTCTTTGAACATCAAGACAAGTACAGTTCCCGTATATCCGATAAAATCAATGGTCACAATGAAGAAACCGACATTTCCTTTTATCTTGAAACAAGCGATGAAGCGGTCGAAAAAAATGCTTTGAAAACAGAGGTAGGCAATATACAGACAGAGACTTTGGACAAACAGCCAGGTGATTGCATCCAATTGCAGAGAATCATAATTGAAAGATATAAAACTCATGGTGGCTGTCCCAAGTACGACCAATCCCAGCAGGGCAACCAAAACTTTTATGTTACTTTTCACAAAGACCATCGCTCCGAATAACGCCAGAATTATTAATGTAACGACTGTATCTACCTGCGCAAACATCCATGAGGACTGTCCGTTCATATCAATAATCTTCACCAGGAAATCTTCCTTAATATCTCTAAGCACTACCAACATTAGGTTAGCTACAAACAATAATACAAGAAATGGCATAAAGTCGATGAACAGTTCTTTCCGTTGCTTGCCATTCAGAGTTACACGACTACTCTTTTGTTCTATATCTTGTGCCGTAGGTTGTGGCAAACGGGTTAAGCTATATCCCAAAAGAGCCAATAAAGGAAGTGCAAAAGCACCGATAAGTGCCGGCATCCAAAATTCGCTGACGTTCAATGTATTCATAACGAACAATCCGATGGATTTTGCCGTTCCCGAACTGATAACAATACTGATTCCTAAAAGACTGGCCAAAATATCCGTAGTGCGGCGACCTTCGATAAAACTGAAAATAACTCCCCACATACAGCCCAATGACAATCCATTGAAGAACATGGCAAACATATTATAAGGAGTGGGAAGTGCTCCGAACGCAACCAATGACAATTCCGCTACGGCAATGGAAACGAGTATAAACTTCAGGCGATTCTCTCTCTTCAATTCGGAAATCAACTTGATACCTATAAACTTGGCTATCAGATAACCTGCTATCTGAATGATAGTAACCAGTACTTTATAATCAAAGCCGAATGCTTCTATCCCGTCAAAAGTAGCAGCTGTGAAAGGTTTGCGCAATGTATAAACCAGTGAGTAAGAAAGAAGGGCTGCTCCACCTGCCCATAGAATAAAGAGGAAATCGGCTAATCTTCTGTTTGAACTTAGTTTCGATATTGCTTCAGTAATCGTTTTCATACGTTTTCGTTTTAATTTCTGGAGCAAAAGTAGAGGAGAATAGCAAGGGAGAAAATGAATTCTAAAGATTCATTTTATTCATTATCAGGTAGAAATGGAAGTAATATTAATGTAACGTTTATGTAACCGTAATTTCTTGGAAATGGAATACAAAAAGGGTTGCACAATCACTAATCCGGTATTGCGCAACCCTTTTTATTCGATTTCTTATTTTTCTTCTTATTGGAAAGTAGGCATCTTGAATCTGTACAATAATCCACCTACCATGGAAGCTACGCGGTCAGGTCTTCCTTGTTCGGAGCCATCGTATGTATCGGTACGGATACCGACTTTAGGTTCGGCATACAGATACAAAGAAGAAGCCATTTTCAGCTTTACCTGCACACCGGCATCCATTCCCGGCACTGCTCGGAACTTACCGTAACGGCGTACCAGTCCGGCCGTAACTCCCACAAAAGGAACAACATCTATCACATGATCGGGGCTGTATCCTTTTGCCAATGTGGCCAGACTCATCATATAATCCATACCCAAACCGGCATAATGAAGATTCATCTTCGACGACGTTTTGGCCTTGTACATAATTGTTCCATTTACCCGCCATGCAGATAACGGAGTGTACCATTTACCTATACTTCCTTTTGCTTCTACACCTGCATTCTTCACCAAATCTTTGTTGGCTACGAGCAAGCTACCCAATCCAAGTGCACCGGAGATGAAGTAACGCTTGTCATCCTGACTAAACACGCTACGATTGGCTGCTTTTGAATAAGGAACAAAGCGATAGTGGAAACCTGCATTGACTCCTACCATTACGTCTTTCTGCATAAACCCCAGATTACCTTCAATGAATTTATCTCCATACAAGCGAATCTGCGGTTCAATGTACAAACCAAGAAAATCATTCACATGCCATAATCCCTGTATGCCTGCATTAATACCCGGTTGGAACTTATGGTCTGATTTGGAAGTATAAGCAAGGTTGACACCTACTGAACCTATTAAATCAAAGATACGATCGGGGTTATATCCACTCATGGTAGACGTTATGTTCCACAAGTAATCAAGACCGCCACTGACGCTGGCATGTCTAAGTTTGCCCGCTTTAACACTTCCCGGAACTACATAGTTCGTAAAGAATCCACCCGTACCCACCAGGCGCAAACCGGAATAAGGGCTCAACCACTTACCGATAGAGACAGAAGCCTGCGGACCTAAAGAACCAAGGTTTTCAAGATTCGTCTTATTCAGGAACATTTGCACACCGATTCCCGAAGTCATAAACAGATTGTCTGCGATGTGATTGCTTGAGAATCCGTTCTTCGGACGTGCCGCACGGTCAATCGTATGATAAGTCAAACCAAAATTCAACTCTCCGAGCTGATCCGTATTGCCACCTACTCCGCGACCTCCTGCATATCTCTTATTATACACATTGAGGCGAGGTTCTATAAATAAATCCACAGAACGGTTGATACGGAAACTTCCTTGCACACCGACTCCTATTCCCGGAGCATACTTGGCGGTTTTATCCACTCCTTTCGTACCTGCCAGGTTAACTCCGGCAATACCGATCAGACTAAATATTCTGTCTTCATCATATCCCCAAAGAACATTATTGATATTCAACAGATAGTCCGCATGCAGATCCACATGTTTAAAGTAGCCGCTTGCGCTGCCCGAAGGAGTATCCGAAAGTCCAACTGTTCCGGACAAACGCAGACCGGAAGAAGGACTGAACCATTTACCGATTCCGGCAGAGAACTGGGGCCCTAATCCTTTAATCGTATTCTTGATTCCCGGAACTTTCAGTGTACTGATACCACCGGATAAAGAGATAAACATATGATTCAGGAAGGAACTTTTATCGAAATCATCGAAATGAATCTTAGTTCCCATCGGAGCAGCAGGCATATAGGTCAGACCTACCAGAACCGAACCAGCCATTTTATAGTTTCTCCAACTTTCCGTATACGCAAAACCGTCATTATACCATCCGATCCGCGGTTCTACAAACAAATCCAATGTAGAAGAAAGACGTACATTTCCCTGTAAACCGAGATGAGCGCCGTAATAAAGCTGACCGCCGCCTTTCAAATCCGGATACTTTTCGGAACGATCGCTATTGTCGCCCACCTTAGAATAACCGGCTTCTATACCTGCAATCCCTACTAACTCAAAACAACGGTTTGCATTGTATCCGTATGCCAGGGAGGACATATTCAACAGATAGTCCAGGCTGCCGCCACCCATTTTTATTTTAGAATCGTAGATACTCGACGGCAGATAACCTAAATTCACCCCTATCCGAAGTCCATGAACCGGAGTAATCCACTTTCCCATAAAGAGATGGGCGGTCATTCCCATTCCATCCTGACTATCTCCACTTGTTAACAAGCTGTATGGCCCTATTCCGGCAGAGAAAAAGAGATGTTCATTGAATTTATTGCTCTCGAACTTTTCATTTGCAGGCCGTTTCTGTAACATATATTGCAATGCACCATAATCCTGTGCCTGTAAGGTAACAGCAAGCATCAGGAAGATTGCCACTGCTACATATTTATTGTTGATTCTGAAGATATTCATCGTTTACTCTTGTTGTATATATCATTATTTAATTTTCTGCTCTTCCGGCAGCAAGTCAATAATATCACCATCCACCTTCGCTACTTCCAATAAGGAAGGATCAAGTTCAAGGGCCTTCTCAATGCTCATAATCGCATCACCTATTTTCTCCAGGCGGTTGGCGGCAATCGCTTTTATATAATATTCGCGGGCGGTCTCTACATCCATGGTAGAAATCTTATCCCATGCTTCCTGATTCTTCTTCATTGCCAGCAGCATCACCACCTCATTGAAAGGGCTGGTAGCCGCCACCTTTTCGAAAGCATCATTATAATAACCGGCCAATGCCTGAACAATGGCCTGCAAATCTTCAGAAACCGCTTCTTCGGGAACCAAGGTCAAGACTGAATCTGCTTTTGTATATTTCCCTTCGTGCAACAAGGCAATAGCCTGATTGGACAATAACTCCACCGGTGCCGATTTACTGACAAACGGTTCGAGAATACGTGAATCCGGAGTATCTTTCTGTATCGTTGCCACTGCCAGTTCATTGGCTGCATACGTAAAGTTATCATAAAGTTCAAGAGCTTCCCTGCAATACTTTTCCCTTTCGTCGGGAGTTTTTGCTGTCGTAATCATACGGTAATATTCGAAACGGGTCAGTTGCTTCGGATTCTTTCTGTAAAGTTCTCTAATCTCGTCGTCCGTCAAAGAACGGAAGATTGAATAACCATACGTATATTGCACCTTTCTCAATTTAGGCAGATAAGTAGCCGCAAGTTCCTTGTAGAAAGGTTTCGATTTCAAGACCCCATTCAACCGGTAAGGAGTAGCTGCATATTGTTTGATTAAGTCCTCTACTTCTTTAGCCAGTTCCGGCTTGGAGTTTTTTTTCAGCAATTCAGCTACCTCCTTCCAGGAGGCAACCGATGCATCCGATTTCACCTCCAACAGTTTACGTGTTTCCGGGTCCAGTTGTGCCAGTATACGTTCCAGGGCTTTATCCGTACGCAATTTTGCCAGACGAAGATTCGTCGCGTAAGAACCGTCCGGCGAAGCCACCCCCGTAATATGAAAACTCTTCAAAGAGGCATCCGGGTTCGTCTCAATACCACGCAATTCCTGGTTCAACCGGTTCAGTTCCACCTGATTCTGTGGATTCTTATCATCCAGGTCGGCTTTACCTACCAGGAAGGTTAAGTTTACCTCACCTTTCGTATCCCGCAATTGCATCACGGGTTTCGGAAGATATTTCTCGTCCGTCAGGCTGAAAGCGGAGAATTTATACTCCAAGAAACGAAGCGGGTTGACCGTTCCGCGTGCAATGGAGAAAGAGTCACGATAAATGATATTCCGGTAATTTTCCATCGCCAGATGCACATCTGCACGGTAGTCATGTTGCAGATATTCTATATAGATAGAATCATGGTAAGCAATAATATCCCCCTTGCGCGAAGAAGTAGTTTTCACACGGATATAATCGTGCAAAGGATCTTTATCCATATCATAATCGTACATTCGATTTTGCGTTGTATTATAAGTATCCCCGTCAAATACAACAGGACGCATCAACAGACGCTTTTTCAGTGTCACATCATAAATGGAAGGCTGCAATACCAAGCGGCGATGTGAGTTAAACATCTCCTTAGGCACCGGGACACGGGTTTTCAGATGGAAATAATTGCCTTTGATTTCGATGTCCGTAGGTTCCGGAATCACTTTGTCCTTCACTTTGGAAGTAATCGTTACTTCGTCCAGTTCGATGACGGCATCTTTCAATACTACATTCAGAATCTGCTTTCCTGCCACCTTCACTGTTTTGTCTTCATAACCGACACATGTAAACTTCAACGAGCCGTTTTTCTCAACCAAGACACTGTAACGACCATCCTCGTCGGACATTTCTATACGTTCGTCATTGACCGGATTCAACACATTTACATTCGGAACACTTTTTCCCTGCGGGTTTGTGATATGCCCCTGCACGCGGATCCGTTGGGCGGATACATTCATACCGACGAACATCATCGCCACGAGAAGTATACCTGTTAATCTATCACGTTTCAAATTGATTTTCATTCTCTTTTCTGACTAGCTAATGTTCGTTATCGAATAATATAAACAAAGGATACCCCCAGTTTGACAGGTGCAATGGTGGTCTTACTATCGTTGACCGCACCCGGTTTCGGAGTACCCTTATCATACTTAAACTGACGGTAGCGCAACACACCCACTCCGGCAGTTGCTTCGATGTTCCAATGATCGCCCAGCACCCATGCGTATCCATAGGTCAAACCGGCGGCGTATGCATCGCCTTTGTGATGCACATCTTTTACCATCATATCAAAATTATTCACGAAAGCGGTGATTCCAAGAAAATGACTCACCATCGGACGATTTAGCCAGTAACGAACTTCAGGCTGAAAATGCGTGAAAGTCGTTTTAAAGTTGTCTGTACTGATTGGGTTCGCAGCAATCCCCATGTTTAAGGAGACATGACTACCCAATACAAATTCTGCTTCTACATTCGGACTGGCGGTCAGCCAACCCAATGCATTTGTCTTTACAGCCACCCGTTGTGCGTGCACATGTACACCACAACATAATAACAGAAATGATAACGCAGCTATTACCCTGCGACCATTTCTCATCACATATACCATCATTTATTTCCCACTAAATATTTCCCACTAAATATTTACCCACAAAAAAAGGGCTTACTGTCCATTTTATATACTACTTGGACAGAAAGCCACAAAATTAGAAAAAATATAGTATTAAAAACGTTTAAACACGCTTTTTTTGTTTTTTATTGCAACAATTTCCATCTTAGGCCATAATATACCATACTACGGATAAGATATACAATTTTTCTTTATTACCAATGAAACATCAGATACGCAACAACATAGGCTCCGACGCAGCATCGGGTTTTATCTTCTTATCGCCGATAACAACCGTATAGGGAGCAGAAGAAATAATATACCATTTCCCTTCTTTCTTTTCGAGCAATACATTAGCGGCATTGTCGGTCTGAATCATTACCCCGGGTGCAACCAATTGGGTTCCATTCCCTAAAAACAACGTCCGGTTTCCTGCATATTCATTGCTGATAACAGCATAATCCGCTTTCACTTTCATTCCTTGATAAGTAGCGGTTTGTGCGGCATCAGATAGAGAGAAGATATGATCTATACGTCCGTTTTTGCTTTTCACACAGATACCGGCAAAGTCTTCCAAACCTGCTCCTTCTGCATCAAAGTAAGAGACGGACTGAATAGCAGACGGTTCCTTTTTCGTACTCGGTTCATATATCGAGACAAAAGGACGATTCCAAGCTTCTCCATGCTGACGGGCAACAAATGTCAGCGTCGGCTGCTCCTTTATATTATAGGGCATATTCGGTGTACGGCTTAGCCCTTCGGTCATTGGCGCCAAAGCCGTAAAGATTTCACGATCCGGTTCGCCTTTCATCCAAAGATTCATGTATATATCATCGCCGTCCTTATCTTTCATATCTATGGTGAAAGTTGCTTTGACATCCTTATTGGTCGCAGCCACTTTCTTATCATATAAATAGGAATAAGCGTAAAGATGTGCGCCTGCAAAGGCGAGTTCTTCCGTAGGCTGGAGATTCAGGTCGCTGCCATCTGCTGCCGTCAATGTCAAAGTCTGCCCAAGGTTGTGATAGAAGTAATCGTGCATCTTATCGCCTCCTTTCTCTTTCCGGCTGCGGAATACATCGACATAATACCCCGTCTCCGCCCCGGTAGTGACAATACTCATCATACGGGTCTGATCCGCCCTGCTTTCCGGTTCACGGAAATAAAGGTTACTGTAAGTAACGGACGTAAATGCTTTGCCCGGTTCCGCTGATGCCGGGAAACAGGAAAGCAAATCAAAAGAATGGTTACTTTTCATCACCGGATAGCTCGATATTCCATCCACACAAACTGTATTATGACTGGGGAATTGAGAATAATATTCCGCATAATCCAGTCCGCTATACAGGAAAAGCCCGATACCTGCATCCGGACCCAATACGTATCCTTTTCCGTAAAGTTCCATCGAAATGCCGTTAGCGTGCATGTGATTCCCTTCACTGCCATTCAACGAAATCATCAAACTGTTGCGCGGATGCATACCGTTGCGCTGTACCAGCCATGACACATTGGGAGCATAAAACAAAGGAGAAACATAATCTTCTATCTTTCCCGGCTGCACTTTGGGATTTAGCGTCAGCGGTTTATCTTCAAAGAAAGAATTGACAGATACACGCACATTCTTCTTTTCTGTTTTATCATTTCCCAAATCCGGGTTCAGGCATTTCAATAAAGCCGTGAAATAGTTTTCCTGTTCTTTCTTCCCGTTCGCCTGTGCATTCTGTATCATACGGATAAAGAAGTTCGTACTCAAATATCCCGGATGCGTATCTCCAAAGCCACAAATCATACGGTTGGGAAACAGATATTGGGGAGTGGTTGCTACCGCTTTCGACAATACAGGCATTGCTTTCACCAAATCATATTGCAGATTCGTATCAAACTGATTCACGAAATTGGCATAATCATTGATTACCACACTGCTATATCCCGGACATTCTGCCCAAATTCCCGTATTTATATCGAAACCATAATCTGCCAATCGCGTCAGACTCCATTGGCGGATGCTGGAACGGTTCATCACATAGTCGATATAATATTCACGTCCTTTTCCGTCGGCATATTCTTTATTGTCTTCCAATACCAATCCGACATTCATAATAAACCGTGCCTGTAGCAAATTCCAGTTGTTATGAGGTACACCGTTCGCTATGATATTATCCGCCCATTTCTTAAAAGCTCCGGCGTAGATTTCCATTTTATCCGGGTAATTGGCCTTTAGATAATTATATAGAAAATCGTATAAAGGGACAGCGATATGGAGTGCGTCTTCATGGATGACTTCGAAAGAAGTCAATCCTACCAATGTTTGCTGATGGCCGTGATTCAGGTCGATGGGCACGTTTCTATAATAAATACCTGTCATATATGTATCAAAGACCCCTGCGGCAAGTTTAGCGAATTTCTCTTCATCCGTCATCCAATAAAGGAAAGCGGCATCACGGGCAATTCCCAGGATTTCGCAGTTCAGGCTTTCAATATTCCGGCCTGTTTTGGATGGGTGTACACTCTCCATAGGACGGTCAGGAAGTGCATTATTGCAGAAAGTGACATTCCCGTCCTCATCATCATAAGGAACGACATCCGCCAATTTGGGACGGCCGTGGGTAGCAGCTGTGCCACGGGTTCCCGTGTAGCGCACAGTGGGATAAGGAGCTTTTTCACCACCTGCATGGTCGAACGTTTCACCTTTCACATATACTTCCGTGGCATGAGACTTCCAGTACATTGCCAAACGAGACAGCAACCACGCCGGTTGAGCATCCGTCAGGTTCGTATATACTTCCGTCCGTTCCTTCAATTTATTGAAAACATCTTTCGCCCATTCTTCTTTTTTAATCAGCTTCCATGTTTCCTGCTTTCCCGCCGGAGTAGTCAGTACCCGCGGATGTGTCTGCGGCATCTTTTCCGGCAAAGGAATCTCTTGTCCGGATGCGCTGTTCAGAAAGGATAGAAAACATAGTCCAAGTAAAATTCGTCTCATACTTCAGTTATATTTTTTAGGTTTGATACCTATTAAATACGAAGATAGAGATTTATTTACCTAAATCCTCCGTCAAAGAACAATTTTATTTGTACGAGACTACGCTGTTATTTCAAACAAAGAATTATATTTGCAAAAAACCGACTAACAATTCTGATACTTATGAAAATTTTATCTATCCATGATTTGGCAACAATCAGGAAGAGAGCAGAGCACAATCTTTCATTGCGCGAAGAAAGTAATGAAAAGGTGACTGAAAAGTGTTACGGACTGGCATCCGGTGCGCAACATCTTCAGATTCTGATCTGCGGTGGTACAGGCTGTAAGGCATCTTCCAGCCAGGGTATTACAGACAATCTTCTAAAAGCCATCAAAAAGAACGAAATCACCGATAAAGTAGAAGTCATCACCGTAGGCTGTTTCGGCTTCTGTGAAAAAGGTCCTATCGTGAAAATTATCCCCGATAATACCTTTTACACCCAAGTCACTCCCGAAGATGCGGAAGAAATCATCAACGAGCATATCATCGGAGGACGAAGAATCGAACGGTTGCTGTATGTAGATCCCAAAACGGAACATACCGTCAGCGACTCCAAGCACATGGATTTCTACCAGAAACAACTCCGCATCGCATTGCGTAACTGTGGTTTTATCGATCCCGAAAATATTGAAGAGTATATCGCCCGTGAAGGATACTTTGCATTGGCCGATTGCCTGCTTAACAAACAGCCGACGGACGTTATTGATATTATCAAACGTTCGGGACTTCGCGGACGTGGTGGTGGCGGTTTCCCGACGGGACTGAAATGGGAATTTGCCAACAAGCAACAGTCAGATGTCAAATACGTGGTTTGTAACGCCGACGAAGGAGATCCCGGTGCATTCATGGACCGTTCCATTATGGAGGGCGACCCACATTCGATTGTAGAAGCGATGTGTGTCTGCGGTTATTCCATTGGTTCCACTAAAGGATTAGTATATATCCGTGCCGAATATCCGTTAGCTATCAACCGACTGAAAACAGCTATCAATCAGGCACGCGAATACGGATTACTAGGAGATCATATCTTAGGAACAGATTTCAGTTTCGACATAGAAATACGATACGGAGCCGGAGCTTTTGTCTGCGGAGAAGAAACTGCCCTTATTCATTCGATGGAAGGAAAACGGGGAGAGCCGACTCTGAAACCTCCCTTCCCTGCCGAATCCGGTTATCTGGGAAAACCAACCAATGTAAATAATGTGGAAACGCTTGCCAATATTCCCATTATTCTAACCAAAGGAGCCGACTGGTTTGCAACGATTGGCACAGAACGTTCCAAAGGAACCAAAGTGTTTGCTCTTGCCGGAAAGATTAATAATGTCGGACTGATCGAAGTGCCGATGGGAACTACTCTTCGGGAAGTAATCTACGAAATCGGAGGAGGCATCAAAGGCGGAAAGAAGTTCAAAGCTGTACAAACAGGAGGACCGTCAGGCGGCTGTCTGACAGAAAAACATCTGGACACTCCCATTGACTTTGACAACCTTCTCTCGGCCGGTTCCATGATGGGTTCAGGAGGGATGATTGTCATGGATGAGGACGACTGCATGGTATCCGTAGCCCGCTTTTATCTGGATTTTACAGTGGAAGAGTCCTGCGGGAAATGCACACCTTGCCGCATTGGAAACAAACGTCTGTTGGAACTACTGAACAAGATTACAGAAGGAAAAGGCACAGAAAAAGACCTGGACACACTTGCCACTTTGGGACAAGTCATCAAAGATACGGCCCTCTGCGGACTGGGACAAACCTCTCCGAATCCCGTTTTATCCACATTGGATAACTTCTACGATGAATATATGGAGCACGTGCGGGATAAGACTTGTCGCGCCAAGCAATGTAAATCACTATTAACATATACCATCAGTCCGGAACGTTGCATTGGTTGTCATCTATGCGCCAAAAACTGTCCGGCGGATGCTATCAGCGGACTGGTGCGTAAGCCACATGTCATTGCTCCCGATAAATGTATCAAATGCGGCATGTGTATGGCACGCTGCAAATTCAATGCTATTCTTGTCTGCTAAAATCTTATTTACTATGGAAGAAAAACAAATTACTCTCCAGATAGACGGTCATTTCATCACTGTGCCCGAGGGAAGCACTATTCTTGAAGCCGCTATCAAAATCGGTATCAATATACCTACGCTGTGTCATATCGACCTGAAAGGAACCTGTATAAAAAATAATCCGGCTTCCTGCCGTATTTGTGTGGTTGAAGTGATGGGACGGCGCAATCTGGCTCCTGCCTGCGCTACCCGTTGCACAGAAGGAATGGTAGTAAAAACCAGTACGCTACGTGTGATGAACGCACGCAAAGTGGTAGCCGAACTTATCCTGTCGGATCATCCCAACGACTGTCTCACCTGCCCCAAATGTGGCAATTGTGAACTTCAGACATTAGCGCTACGCTTTAATATCCGCGAAATGCCTTTCAATGGAGGCGAGCTCTCTCCCCGCAAGCGGGAAATCACTGCCTCCATCGTGCGCAACATGGATAAATGTATTTTCTGTCGCCGCTGTGAAAGTGTCTGTAACGATGTTCAGACAGTCGGTGCGCTCGGTGCCATCCGTCGCGGATTCAACACGACGATAGCCCCTGCCTTTGACCGGATGATGACGGAAAGCGAATGTACCTATTGCGGACAATGCGTAGCTGTCTGTCCGGTAGGTGCACTGACCGAACGCGATTATACGAACCGCCTGCTCGACGACTTAGCTAACCCGGATAAAGTGGTGATTGTGCAAACAGCCCCTGCCGTACGTGCTGCCCTAGGCGAAGAATTCGGTTTTCCTCCCGGCACACTGGTAACCGGAAAAATGGTTTATGCACTGCGTGAACTGGGATTCGACTATGTATTCGATACTGACTTTGCCGCCGACCTCACCATCATGGAAGAAGGATCGGAAATACTAAACCGTCTGACGCGCTATCTCAACGGAGATAAATCCGTACGATTACCTATCCTGACTTCCTGCTGTCCGGCATGGGTCAACTTCTTCGAACATCATTTCCCGGACATGCTGGACATTCCGTCCACCGCCCGCTCCCCACAACAGATGTTCGGTTCCATTGCCAAATCCTATTGGGCGGAGAAAATGGGCATACCCAGAGAAAAACTGGTTGTCGTATCTATCATGCCTTGTCTGGCTAAAAAGTACGAATGTGCACGTGATGAATTCAAAGTGAACGGTATCCCCGATGTGGATTATTCTATCTCTACCCGTGAACTGGCACGACTAATTAAACGTGCCAATATCGGGTTCCCTCTCGTACTGGACAGCCCATTCGACAACCCGATGGGTGAATCGACAGGTGCCGGTGTCATTTTCGGAACAACAGGTGGTGTAATGGAAGCCGCCCTCCGTTCTGTCTATGAAATCTATACCGGAGAACCTTTGAAAAATGTAAATTTCGAACAGGTACGCGGACTAAATGGCGTCCGTCGTGCTACCATTAACCTAAACGGATTTGAATTAAAAGTAGGCATCGCACACGGACTAGGCAACGCTCGTCATCTACTGGAAGATATACGGAACGGACATAACGAATATCATGTAATCGAAATTATGGCTTGCCCCGGAGGCTGTATCGGTGGCGGCGGGCAGCCTTTGCATCACGGCAACTCGGAAATACTCTATGCACGCGCCAACGCACTTTACCGTGAAGACGCCAACAAACCTTTGCGCAAATCGCACGAGAATCCGTATATCAAGACATTATACGAGGATTATCTCGGCAAACCGCTAGGTGAGAAATCGGAAACTCTCCTGCATACGCATTATTTCAACAAAGCGATTGATTAACTTTTAAATGAAGAGTATTATGTCAGATATCAAACTAGCCTGTGACATGGCAGAGCAAATCAAAACGATCTGCGACAAGCATGGAAACAAACCGGGCGAACTTATCAATATTTTGCATGAGGCACAGCATTTGCAAGGGTATCTACCCGAGGAAACGCAACGGATTATCGCTTCCAAACTTGGAATTCCCGTATCGAAAGTGTATGGTGTCGTCACTTTCTATACTTTCTTTACCATGACTCCCAAAGGAAAACATCCCATCTCTGTTTGCATGGGTACAGCTTGTTATGTACGTGGTTCAGAAAAACTGCTGGAAGAGTTCAAACGTGTATTAGGTATCGAAGTCGGTGACACTACCCCGGACGGAAAGTTCTCATTAGACTGTCTGCGTTGTGTAGGCGCCTGCGGACTGGCTCCGGTAGTGATGATCGGCGAGAAGGTATATGGTCGATTACAACCGGTAGATGTAAAGAAGATTATTGAAGAATTGGAATAACCGAATTCCCGAAAACAATATAAAACAAACGGCTGCCTTGATAAGTCAAAACAGCCGTTCATTAATATTAAAATGTAAAAAAATGATGCGGAGAGAACGAGATTCGAACTCGTGATACCCTTTAGGGGTATACACGCTTTCCAGGCGTGCCTCTTCAACCACTCGAGCACCTCTCCTTACAATTACCAACTAGAGAAAAAACTCTCCATAAAAACAGAAAGCAGCAAAAAGCTGCTTTCTAGCGGAGAGACAGGGTTTTGAACCTACAAATCTAACCGCTTATATTTCAGCTACTTTGCTTTCAAAATTTCAAATAGGTAACGAAACAGTAACGATTTTCAGATGTTGGGCTTGTCCAACTTTGACCGCTGTTTGTCTGCCTAACTTTCGGGTTCAAAGATACGGCTTTCTTTTGAAACTCGCAAATATCTGATAATAAATATTTTTGGGTTAGTGCAAGGTGCAAGCTATATATATAAATATATACTTGCACCTTGCACTAAAAAAAAGCACTGGGGTACAAATGCTTAAAACAAAATCCGTATCTTCGTAACCGATTAAAAACAAACGTGTATGATAATAACTAACCGTGAAGAAGTAATAGATAAAGCGTTCGGCGTATTTGTCAGGATGAACTACGAGAAAGCAAGCATCATCACGCTTGCCAAAGCCTGCGGGGTGACAAAAACGGGTATCGTTTATTATTTTCCGCACAAGCTGGATTTATTCATGGCTGTGGCGGACAAATACGTGTTGCAAATGCACGAACCGGAAAACAAGTTTGCCGCTCCTGCCGATACGTTGGCGGAGTTCATCGGGCAATACGTGGCGGGGGTAGCCGCTTCCATGAAAAGGATTGTTGAACTGATTGGTGATAATAGTAGCCCGCATGATTGTAGTCCTAACTTCTACTACTTTCACTTTCTGTCACAAGTGCGTATGTACTATCCGGGCATCAGGCAGAAAATTGAGAAAATCTACCGACAAGACTATGACCTATGGGAGAAAGTCATACAGAAGGCAAAAGAAAGCGGGGAAATCAGGAGCAACACGGACGTGAAGAAAACGGCTATCATGTTCCGGCAAATGTTTTTAGGGCTGTCATACGAACAAGCATTTCTAAACGGTTTGAACGTGGACGAACTGGCAGAAAATTTTCGCCATATCTATTCGCTGCTTAAAGCCTGATACTCTTTTGTTTTTTTAACCTCGATTATTTTTGAACAGATGTTCAAATAATGGTATTTTTATCTTATCTTTGGAGCGAAGCAAAATTCAGCGACATGGATAAGGTTCAGAAACAAAGAGGAAGCATCGTGCTACACAAAGAAACAAGGGACGGTGCGGATTACATACGGATAGAATATGCGAACAGTCAGGCTGTCGCCCTGCTGCTCGCCCAAGATACGGGCATGGAAATGGCTGGTAACGGCTCTGCATACATAGCGTCAGCCGCTTTCAGCCTGCCGGATTTTTACGACCGCTATTCGCCCCACGCCTATATTGATTACAGCCGGGTTTACGTGCGGCATCCCAAGCCCAAAAGGGAATACACACTGCCGAAAGGCTATCTCGAACTGCTGGAACAAAAGCGTTACAGCCCCTCGACCGTCAAAACATACCGTGCTTATTTCAGCGATTTCATGGAATATCACAAGGGACGGAACATCGACCGCCTGAAAGTGCCGGACATCAACAAGTACATACTCTATCTTGTGAACGAGAAGAAGATTTCGGTGTCGCAACAGAATATGCGCATCAATGCTATCAAGTTCTATTACGAGCAGGTGAAAGGCGGCAAACGGCAATACTATGGCGGTATCACCCGTGCCAAAGAGTACAAGAGCCTGCCCGAAGTGTTGAGCAAGAATGAAATTAAGCGCATCCTTGCACAAATTTCCAACATCAAGCATCACTGCATGATTTCGTTGGTTTACTCTGCCGGACTTAGAAGAAGCGAATTGCTTAACCTGACCCCGCAGGACATCAACAGTGAAACAATGTCGATTCGTATCATGGGCAAGGGGAAGAAATGCCGTTATTCGCTCCTTTCGCCCAAGTTGCTGGAAGAACTACGGCACTACTTTCGGGAATATCGTCCACAAAAATGGTTGTTTGAGGGCGAAACACCCGGAGAGCAATATTCGGCAAGTGCATTGGTGAAAGTGCTGAAAGAAGCCGCACATCGTGCAGGCATCAAACACCGTGTACACGTACACATGCTGCGCCACTCCTTTGCCACACACTTGCTGGAACAGGGGACAGACCTGCACACGATACAGGAATTGCTGGGACACAACGACATCAAGACCACAACCATTTATCTTCATGTGTCAAGTGCCCATAAAGCAAAAATCCCTAATCCTCTTGATACACTGGATAATTCGTGAGGTGCAGTTATAGAAGTGTAGGAACGACACCATAAGGTGCGGTTATAAATAAATTATAAACAGTAATGCAAAATATGAAACAGAAAATATACCATATTATTATCTTTCTACTCTTTTGGTTTTGTGGAA